>JAIRTO010000113.1 GCA_031254895.1 Deltaproteobacteria bacterium | reverse complement strand
CATGGGACAGCCGAATGAAGTCGCCTAAGGAAGACAGGCTCGAACGCCGCTACTCGCTGGCAGAAATGATGATGAGGTTGAGAACGTATCGCAAAACCACATTTTCAGATCGATGCGGCGCAGTTGTTTCTGCCCCAACCAAAGCCCAAAGGTCAATTTTTCTGGCCTTTGGGATAACAACATCAAGCTAACCTAGCTATATTTTTCTGTGATTATGAGGTCTAAAGGGATGGCGAACGCCGTTTCTTCAACTTTTCTTTCTCCTTGCGCGATCGCCGGGCGGACACGCGGACGTCGAAGGAAATTGCGCTTGCGGCTTCTTTTACGGCTTCGCCGCGCATGTCTAGTCCATTTCCGCAGCCGGCAAAAGGGGAAAAAAGAGCGAACCGGAACCTCAGATGTTTTCCGGCTAAAAAAACGAAACAGTTCAGGGGGCAAGGCGCTCCAAAATTGGGCAGGAGTTAAAATTCAGGAAGGCGCATCAAATTAGGGAAGGAGTTTCAAATTCGAGAAAGCGTTTTAAATTCGGGGAGGAGTTAAAAATTCAGGAAGGCGTTTCAAATTTGGAAAGGAGTTTCAAACTGCTCAAGACCGCTAACATTCGAGAAGGCTCTTTAAATTCGGGAAGGCGTTTAAAAGTCGGGAAAGAGTTTAAAACTATTCAAGACCGCTCACGCTCGAAAAGGCCCCCCAAATTCGGGGAGACGTTTAAAATGACTCAAGACTGCAGAAAGGCTCTTTTCCTGACCAGGAAAAGAGCCTGTCCGTTTTTTTTGAGGCGCGTCAGCCGACGACCGCCACCGCTTCGATTTCCACCTTGGCCCCCAAGGGAAGATCCTTGACCGCGAAACAGCTGCGGGCCGGGAAGGGAGAGGAGAAAAAGGCGGCGTAGACTTCGTTGACGGCCGGGAAGTCCTTGATGTCGGCAAGATAGACGGTGGTTTTCAGAACTTTGGAAAAATCCGAGCCGCCTTCCCGCAAAACTTCTCCCAGATTGGTCAGGGACTGGGTCGTCTGCTGCTTGACGTCCTCGGGCATGGCTTTGCTGACCGGATCCACCGGGAGCTGGCCGGAGGTGAAAATGAGTCCCAGAGCCGTCAAAGCCTGGCTGTACGGACCAACGGCGCCGGGCACTTTGTCGCTGTTAACCAACTTTATTTGAGTCATGAATAACCTCGTTTCATAAGCTTAGGCGGCGTTCTGGCCGTCCGAGCGGAAGATATGTCCGCCCGTCGCCGATTTGGCGGCGGCCGGACGGAAGGAAGGGAGGGCCGACCGATCAGCCGGCGGCAAGCCGCCTGGTCGGTCGGCCATTCGGCCGACAAGCCGACAGGTCGGTCGGCCAGACGGCCGACAAGCCGACTGGCCGGTCGAACGAAAAACAGGATCGGATCTTAAAGGCAGAGAGATTTTTTGATTTTTGCCCCCCAGAGGCTCTCGCCTTTGGGGGGCATTGGCCAAAAAAACTCTTTCAAGATTTTTTCTTGAGAACTTTTCCGGACAACACGTCAGGATTGTTTTCGCCGTCTTTCACGGCCCTCTGACCGTTGACGAAGACGTCCTTGATTCCGGAAGGGTGTCGTCTGGGGTCAGTGAACGTGCCGACGTCGATGACGGTCGCCGGGTCGAAGATCACCAGATCGGCGGCCAGGCCTTCTTTAATTAAGCCGCGATCGGTCAAGCCGAAGACGGCGGCGGGTCGGCCCGTCATTTTATGGATGGCCTCAGGCAGAGTCATGACCTTCTCTTCCCGACAGTATTTGCCCAAAACCCTGGCGAAGGCCCCGTAGGCTCTCGGGTGGGGCTGGCCGCCCATCAGGCCGTCGGTGCAGACGTTTTGCTCCGGCCGGGACAAAAAGATCTTCACGTGTTCCTCGAGGCCGTAGTAGTCGACCATGCCGACGGCGTTGCCTTCCTCCCAAAGGAGATCGAAGGCGGCTTCCAGAGGCTCTTTTCCTCTCTTTCGGCCCAATTCGGTCAAATTTAGTCCGACGGCCTCCTGGTTTTTCTCCGTCTTGACGCTGGTCACGAATATGCCGTCAAAACCGGCGAATTCGATGAAATTGTCCCAGCCGGGCAGACCGTTCGCGATGTCTTTGGTCATCTTGAGCCGGTCGTCTTTGGACGCGAGGCGCTCCAGCAGCTTGTCCGTCCCGCCGTCGTGGACCCAAGGGGGCAGGATCACGCCCAGCATGGTCGAACCGGCCACGTAGGGATACTGGTCGAAAGAGACCGAGAGTCCTTCCTTTTTCGCTTCTTCCAACAGATTCAGGATTCGGGGCAGATGAACGGCGTTCTTTTGCCCGCAGATCTTGAAGTGGGAGAAGTGAATCTTGACCCCGGAGCGGCGGCCGATGTCCAGGACCTCCTCCATCGAGGCCAGGATGGCGTCGGCTTCGCTCCTCTGGTGGATGACCAAAGGAACGTCATGTTTGGCCGCGACCCGGCACAGCTCGACCATCTCCAGAGTGTCGGCGTAGGCGCAAGGCATGTAGATGAGGCCGGTGGAAAGGCCGAACGCTCCGGCCTTCATTTCTTCGTCCAGGACCTCGGTCATGAGTTTGAGCTCAGCCGGATTGGCCGTCCCCGCGTGCAGGCCTCTGGCCTGCATGCGGACGTTGCCGTGAGGAATCAAGTAGCATAAATTCGTGCCGGAGCCGTTCTTCTCCAACAGAGACATGTACCTTTCGGTGGTCTCGAAGGTCCAGTCCAGCTTGTCCGTGTCGCCGTCCAAGCCGGCCAGGTTTTTGCGCCAGGGGCTGATGCAGGTTTTCGGCAACGGAGCGACCGAGATGCCGTCCTGGCCCAGAAATTCCGTGGTGACCCCTTGCCTCAGTTTCGGCCAGAGGTGCGGATTTTCGAAGACTTCGACGTCGCTGTGGCTGTGGGTGTCGATGAAGCCAGGGGCCACGGCCAGACCATTGGCCTCTATGACTTGATCGAAGCCTGCCGCAGCGATTTGGCCCACGCCGACGATCTTTTCTCCTTCAATGGCCACGGAGCCGAGGAAAGGGGGGTTCAAGCCGCCGTCGAGTATGAGTCCGTCCTTGATTAGCGTTTTCATTATGCTTAGCCTTTCTCGGAATTGAGGTAATCAGCCGCGTCGCTCTCCGAAATGGCCGGAGGAGCGGGCTTTTTGCCCATGGAAATTTCAATCTTGGAGACCAGGAAGAAGAAGATCGTGCTGACGACCGAGCCGAACACCAGACTCATGACGCCGTAAGGCTCGCCCAGGTACTGCCAGATGAAGGCGGCTATCGATCCGGCGACTATGGCGGCCAGACCGCCGTTTTTGGTGGCGTTTTTGTGGATGAAGCCGAAAATGAAGGCGGCGAAAGGACCGGCCGACCGCATGGTGAAACCGAAAACCAGAAGCGGGATGATGCCGATGGACTCGTCCAGGGCTATCCACAGACTGGCCAGACCCATGATGAGGATGACCAGCTTGGAGATGATCACCAGTTTCCGGTCGGAGACGTCTTTATTGATGTATTTTTGGTAGAAATCTTTGGTGAAGAGAGTGCAGGCCCCGATGAGATCGCCCGAGGCGCTGGACATGGTGGCGGCCACGACGGAGGCCATGACCAGACCGGCGATGAACCAGGGCGCGAAGGTCATGGCGGCCATGGGCATGGCCTGATTAGGATTGATGCCGTCGAAGTGAGCCAGCGCCACCAGACCGATGATGGCCGGGATGAAGCCGTAGACGGCCATTAAAATCGAGCACATGAAAGAGCCCAGTCTGGCGGTCTTCACGTCCTTGGCCGCGAAGTAGCGCTGCACGGCTTCCTGTCCGGTGGAAAAGGTCATGAAGTACATGAGGATCAAGCCGATGATGGTTTTCCAGCCGACCAGAGTCAGGCCCAACTTTTCCGGGGCCTTTTGCTCGATGAGGGAGCTGATTTCGGACCAGCCGCCGGCGCCGTGAAGTATGATCGGCATGGCGATGGCCATGCCCACGGTGATGAACAGAATGTGGACTATGTCGGTGAAGGCCACGGAGACGAGCCCGCCCATCATGGTGTAGGCCGTGACGACCACGGTCACGAGTATGGTGACCGTCACCAGATCCGAGCCGGAAACGGTCTGGATGATGGAGCTGGTCGCCTTAATTTGGGCGGCGGTGGCCACGAACAGCGTGGCGAAGCCTAAAAGGGAGGTTATGACGTGCGACGGTTTGCCGTAGCGCCGGGCCAGAATTTCCGGGACGGTGGTGGCCATTGATCTTCTGAGGAAAGGCGCCACGAAGGAAACCAGGAATATGCCCACGCCGGCGCAGATGACGTACCATCCGGCCGACAGGCCCCAGTCTCCGTAAGCCCTGGCGGCCACGCCTATGGTGCTGCCGCCGCCAATTTCGGCGGCGGCCAGAGTGCCGGCCATCATGAAGGGTCCCAAAGAGCGCCCAGCCAGGTGAAAATCAGTGGAGTTCTTGACTTTTCGTTTGGAGACGTAGAGGGCGATGCCTATCATGACGGCCATGTAAATGACGATCATATAAAAAGTGGAGTGCATGGTATTTTCCTATAACGGCCAAAACGCCTGGTCTGGCCGCCTTTTCGACAAGGGGGTAAGATTTGGTCTTGGCGGCGAGGCCAAGAAATTTCCAGTAACGCGTTTTTCCAAATATAATAGTTGTTTATAATGATTTTAAATTAATTTGTTAATGGTTATAACCATCGTAATAATTCTTATTGACTATAATATGGTTGATTTATTATATATTTTGGAAAAACAAATAGTTGCGGCTTTTCGCCGCGCCGATTCGGCTCCGTAAGCTAATGGCCCGAATCGGCCAAATTTTTCTCGAGTCGCCAGAACGACGCTCGTTTTGAAGGCGGTTCTTTTCCGCCACGGCTCCGTCGTCGTATCTTTTAATTTTTTCCTTAATTAAGGCCTTTTTAGGCGTTCTTCTCTCTTTCTTTTTTTTCTTTCTTTCTCTCCGGTCAGGACAGGAAGGCTCGGCTTAAGGCCAGATAGCCTTCGGCGGCCAGATGGAGCTGGCTCAATTCGACGTGTTCGTCTATGGTGTGGGCCAAGTTTTCTCTGGACGGGCCGAAGCCGATGGTCTTTATGCCTTTCTCGCCGGCGTAATGGCTGCCGTTGGTGCAGAAGGAATATTGAGTCAGGGACGGCGTCAGACCCACGCTTTGCAGAGCCTGGAGAGCTTTTTGGACGAACTCTTCCTTTTCGTCGTAGACCCAGCCCGGAAAGAATCTTTCGCCCTCGATGACGTTTCCGGTGTGACATTGCTCCTTGCCTTGGGCCAGAAAAACGTCGGCCTGGAAATTTTTCCGGTTCTTTTCCAGCTCGGCTTTCACTTTCAGGAGGGGGGCCAGAACGGACTCTTTGGTCTCTCCGACCAGAAGGCGACGGTCGTAGGTGGCTCGGCACAGACTGGGCACGACGGAGGCCCCGGGATAAGGATTCGAGATGATGTCGGTCAGAACCAGAACTCCCCGCCCCAAGGTCGGGTGCGTCGGGGCCTCTATTTTTGCAATTTCCTTGAACAGGTCGAACATCAGCTCCACCGCGTTCACCCCTTTGTCCGGGTTGGCGGAGTGCGCCGGGACGCCGCGCGTTTGGCAGACTATTTCGGCTCGGCCTCTTTGGCCTATCTTGAGATTGAGCTCCGAGGCTTCGCCGATGACGACCAAATCCGGGTTCACTCTGGCGCTTATTTCCCTGGCGGCGATCCCCTCGAAACACTCCTCGTGAACGACTCCGGCCACGCTGAGCTGACCTTTGAAGCGGCCCTGATTGCCCTTTTTGAACAAGGCGGCGGCGACGAGCATGGCCGCCACGGCGCCTTTCATGTCCGAGGCGCCCCGGCCATACAATTTTTGGTCGACTATTTCTCCGCCGAAAGGCGCGCGCGTCCAGGCGCTCTCGTCGGGAACGGGCACCGTGTCTATGTGCCCGTCGTAGAGAAGGCTAGGTCCAGCTTCGTCGCCTCTAATGGTTCCGGTGACGCTGCCGTAGCGATCGACATGAACATCGTCGAAGCCGTTTCGCTTCATGAAGTCGCCTATGGCTTGGGCGACCTGGCCTTCTTGGCCGGAATAGCTCGGCAGCCTGATCAGCTCTCCGGCCAGATCGGCGACCATGGTTTTTTCGGTTTCGTTCAACATGAGCGACCTCCAGGTCTCTGTTTTTTTATTTTTTTCCGACAGGAGTCAAAGCTGAAAAACTCCTGATTATGAAGAGCTTCGAAGATTCCGGCTCTCCAGCTTTTTTCGTCGGATCTTTTTTTTGGAAAAACTTTTTGGCTCGTCTTTCGGCCAATTTCGACCAAGGCGGAGGCGAAAGTCTTCGCCTCATGCGGCTTCTTGCGGCCTATTACGGCCGAATTTGCGGCAGAATTTGCGGCCTATTACGGCCGAAAGTCCGGGTTCTCCGCCAGGGGCTGATTTTTGTGGCCATGCCAGACGATCTCCCTATACATGTCCGGAGAAGTGTCTCCCTCCGTGCTGATCAGCAATACTCGAGACTTTTCGTTCAAGCCTATCCGGCTCGCCAGTTCCTGGCCATTTGAGGAGGAGAGGACATATTCCAGAAGACCGGCCGTCACCGCGCCGCTTTCGCCGCTGACGATCGGCTCGTCGCCTCCCTGGGGCGAAGCGAGAAGACGCATGCCGTTGGCGGCCACGAAATCGTCGCAGCTGACTGCGGCCGACGCGTAATCGCGAATGACCGGCCAGCTGAGGACGCTGGGCTCTCCGCAGGCCAGTCCGGCCATGATCGTCCGCATCTCGCCGCCCACTTGCCTAGGCTCCCCGTCGGCGGCCAGCAGCGATTGATACAGGCAATTGGCTTGATGGGGCTCGACTATGACCGTCGTCGGGCACTTGTCACCCAAGGCGCTTTTGAACCGCCCCAGAACCGCTCCGGCGAAGGAGCCGACGCCGGCTTGCAGGAAGAGATGAGTGGGAATCTCGTCGCCCAGCTGACCCAGACATTCCTGAGCCAGAGTCATGTAGCCCTGCATGATCCAGCGGGGGATGTCCTCATAGCCGGGCCAGGCGGTGTCTTGAACCATTGTTCCGCCATGTTCGGCCGCATATTTGTCGGCCAGGCGCACCGCCTCGTCGTAGTTCAGTTCGGTGATGGAGCATTCGGCGCCGGCGGCTCTGATGTTTTTCGCTCTAATTTCCGCCGAGCCTTTGGGCATGAAGACCACCGCCCTCTGCCCCAGCTTCATGGCCGTCCAGGCCACTCCCCGACCGTGGTTTCCGTCGGTGGCGGTCACGAAGACGACCTGACCGGCCTTTTTTCTCGCCTCCAAACTGGAGACGCCGGCCCAGCCGACCTTCTCCAAGTCCAGACCAAGCTTTTCGGCCATCAGTCTGCCCATGGCGTATGAACCGCCCAAAACCTTGAAGGCGTTGAGGCCGAACCGCTTGGATTCGTCTTTCAGCCAGATCTTCTCCACCCCGAGAGTCTTGGCCAAGCCCGGCAGACTCGACAGAGGCGTGGGCGCGTATTCGTCGAAACCCTTGTGATAAGCCAAGACCGTTTCGGCGGTTTGGCCGCTGAAGTCCGCCAAGGAGGCCCCGAGGCCAGGCTCCAGTTTTTGCAGTTTATTGATGGTGAACTCTATAGACTTCATAAGTCCCTCCTGGAACACAAACACAGACTAATATTACAATTTATTGTGAAAATTTTAAATATGCGACAAACGGAAAAAAAAGAGTGATATTAGGAAAAATATCGTTTTTTGAAAGCATTAAGCAAGGAATGTGCCAAAGGCATAAAAATGGCTGATTGTCTAATAAAAACATATTAAGGTTATAATTTATAGTGAAAGGATAATTAAGGCTCATAAAGCCCTGAAAAATTTAGTATCAATTTGAGAATATTTTTGGCGAATTCTCAAAATAAGAAATTTTGAGGCGTTAATATTCTTATAATGAGAAAATTTAAGGGCAAATTCTTATTTTGAGAATAACGGCGGACGACTAGTTTATTGGCGGGAGGTCCGAATGGATTGACCGAGGCAGAAAGAAAGGTCGGCGGAATCAAGCGAAAGACGAAAAGCGTTGGAACAGAAAGATATTTTTAGCTGGCTGAGCTTCTCGGACGGCGCCGTCCCGGGGCAGCAGGCTAAATTTGGGTGAGGGCAGGCGATAGAGGGCATTTGTCGAGATAAAAATAGAGAAGAGTAATATAGAAGTGGAATAATTCTATAAAATGAGGCATCTAAACAGTAATTCCGAATTTAAAAAGCCAGTTCATCGCACTGGTTCAAGTTTGTTTCGAAAATAACTTTAACAGCATTTAGTGGTTCTTCTCTGAGTTGAAGGCTACAGAAATGCAGGTTAACGAACAAAAGTTTAGCTTTAGGAAAATTATTTTGTAGAATAATGTCTTGATCTTGAAAGCTTTATTTCCAAAAAAGATTAATTTAGAAGAATATCAAAAATATATTTAAATTTATGATATTCAGTTGTTATTAACTCTGTAGCTTCTGTTATAGACATAAAGCTATTTTTATAAATATTGTTTAAATGAAAATAGCAATCTTTTAATATTATTGGATTATAAGATTTTAAAAGCATAATTAACCCTTTATTATTTATGTTATACAAATATATCTGATCTTTAATACCTGTATTCGGAATATAAATAAAATATTTTTTATTTAAAAGTGTCTTTTCACAAAATAAATCTAAATTTTGACATGTTTTAAAAAAAGTAGCTAATTTTTGCCCTTCTAAAAGAGAATGTGTCAGATCAAAACCAAAAAATACATCATTTGAAAAATAAAGTATGATAGATGCTCTATGTTTTTCACTTGAGCTTGCTCCCATTCTTAAATAATAATCATCACATGAGTATGTAACATGAGGGAAAAGAGGTATTTCTGGATTTTGTTGAACTTTTTCTCCAATTTCATCAAGTAATATTTTTATTTTTTTAGTGTAAAAGTCTTTTTTAATAGCGCTACCTCTTAGATCAAGAAATTCTTTATGTAACTGTATTAAATCATTTGAGTTACTATTTTTTGAAGAAATAACTAAAGGACCGTTTTCATTTGGCCCTTTATAAACTAAATTTAATGAAAATATTGTATCTCTATTGGTAGTTATTATATTAAAAATATATAAATGAAAAACATTTTTTATTTTTTCATCTTCTACAGCTTGATAGTCACGTTCTAAAAATTCTTTCGCCAGACATATGACTGATAAATTATCCCATTTAATATCATAAAAGTTTATTTTTTTTTCAATTTCTTCTTTATATAACTTTATTAGAAAGTAATATTGTATTGCTTGTCCGACGATATGCCTATCTTTATCCTTTTTTATTTCTAAAATATATGGATTATGTTCTTTATCGAGTGCAAAAATGTCTATGCGTAGACCAGCAATAGTTACTTCTTTTTCTGCAAATATCAGTCCATATGATTCAGAATTTTTAACTAAATAGTTCTGAATATCCTTTTCAGATATATTTGTCACTCTATTATTCCTCATTTATTATAGTTAAAACAACGTTTAAGGTTTATTTATTAATAACAATTTATATTTTTTGTATAGTAAATTATTTTTAGTTGTATTTTAGCAGTTGTATAGTGATAAAGGATAAATATAATAAGATTATTAATGGTTTAATATCTAGCAAATATACACCTTATTGTATTTTTTGGTGAACGTCCTAGCGAATCAGCGGGCTTTCCTGTGGGCTTTCCAGCGAATCTAGCCCTGCGGGAGGTTTGCGGCAAACTCGGCTAGCGCCCACTTTAAGGTCGTTGATAAATTCAATATTCGCTCCCTAGGCCAATGGGCGCCTGATGCTATAGCTCAGGCCAGACTTGGATGGGAACGGGCAAAAAGTCCCTTGGCTACCTGGGAGACAACAATTGGGGTATGGATATTGGAGTCGTCGGCCAGGGTTTATTCGCCGTCAGGTTGTTTTTGACAGTCGGAATAATCTTAAAGCGTTGATATTAGCAAGATAAAATAGTTGTCGAGGTCGTCAAAAGACGGACTTTAAGTGTAAACATACAGGCTGACGAAAAAAAACTATGCCTTCTGTCTCTCTAGCACTCGACGGGTTCGCAGGGTGGGGGAGGCAGGCGGATCAATCCTTTTTGGAACAAAAATCAGGCCTCTCGTCCATGGACGAGAGGCCTGAAAATCCGCCTCTAAAAAGGGCGCGTCAGTGCATCGAGTTCTTGTTCGGCTTATAGCCGAGCAGCATGAACATTTGTTCAATTTTGCTCAGTTGAGACTCAAATTCTTCTTTGGTCGCTTCGGTCTTGACTTTTATCGTCTTGACGCCCTTCGGACCGCTCTTGAGCAATCTACGCAATTTGTCGTCGACGCCCGTCGAAATTTTCACGTTGTCGTCGCCGTAAATGTTTTTGAACATTTCGGCCAGAAAATCGTCGTCGACTTCGTTCGGCAGCTCCACCTGGCACCTGACCAGAATGGCCCCTTTGGGAAGACCGGGAATCTGTTCGTTGTCGTTCATAAACTTGCTTATCTTCACGGAGCCGTCGCCGCTGAGCGCCTGGAGAATATCCATGAGCTCGTTCGGCAAATCGGGGACTTCGCTCAAATCGATTTCGTTCGGCCTTTCCATAGGCAGATTGGCCGCCTGGGGAAGGGGCAGAGCGTACCTTTCCGCCTTGACGGCTTGATCGCAAGCCTGCAGAAATTTGTCAATCTGATCTTCCAGCTCTTCGAAGAAAATGGCGGACGGATCCTCCTGGCTGCTCTCGGCGTCCGAATGGCGGATTCTTTTGGATTCTTGATATAGCTGGATCAGTCTTTCGAATTGAACGTCCAGGTTTTTCTCCAGCTCGGAGAAGTCTGGCGTCGGCTTCGCCATGACCGGCGGACTCGGCGTTTGGGGCAGAACCAGTTTCTTCGAAGCCTGTAAGCCTCGATTGGCGGACGATTTCGGAGGAGAATCGCCCGTTTTAGCCAAAAGAGACTTGACGAGCTTGGGAGAGAGGGATTCGTTCCCGGTCAGATTGATTACTTGCAAGTACGGCAAATCAAACAGCTCTTTGAGGTCGCGAAGGTCGTTATAGCTGAGATCCAGCATTTCTAGTTCGCAAAGTTTGGCGAAACCGCCGGAATTGGAGATGGAGTTCCAGGCCAGATTCAAATGAGTCAAATTACTCAATTTGTTCAATGGGGCCAGATCGGCGATTTTGTTGTTCATCAAGAAAAGTTGCAACAGTTTCGTCAAGTCTTTGAGAGCGGACAAGTCTTGCGCCGCATTGTTCGACAGATCCAGGAGCGTCAATTTTTTGAGGTTTTTCAGGCCGTCCAAATTGTCCAGCTCATTGTCGCGCAAGCGCAGAGTTTGAAGTTTTTTCAGCGTCTCCAAAGAATCGGCGTTTCTTAGACCGACGCCGCTAAGACTTAATTCCTCAAGATTCTCCAGGGAGTTCAGGTTCAAAGGCAAATGGAGAGGATTGGCGTCCGCCGCCAGAACTTTCAGCTTCTTCGGGTTCTTCAAGGGCATAAGACTGGTCAGCAAATTATGGGAGACGTTCAAATAGGTCAACTGCGGCAATTCGCCGACGGGAGAGAGGTCGTCAATCATGTTGCCGGCCAGATCGAGCTTTCTAAGTTTTTTTAATTTGGAAAGACCTTCCGTCGATTGGATGGCGTTGTGGCTCACATCAAGAGTTTTTAGGCTAGCCAGATGCTTCA
>JAIRTO010000041.1 GCA_031254895.1 Deltaproteobacteria bacterium | reverse complement strand
TTCTTAAAATCATGGCCCTTTTTGGCAACGGTCCTTTTGCTGGCGGCCAGCCAGTTTTTTTATCTGGCCCTCAGTTTTTCGGCCTTGCAAAAGATGCAGACCGAGTCGAGCCGACAGGTCGAGAGTCTGCTTCTGGACGGCCTGGGCAACCGCCTGGGGCTCATCGCCCGCACGGGCCGGGATCTGGATCGTTACCCGGTTCTGGAAGAGGAGCTGCGCCGCTTCCTGAACGTCTCCAAAGCCGACTTTTTCTTTCTGGTCAAAGCCGATGGACAGGTTATGGGCGGACGAGCCCCCGCCCGTAATTTCTCGGCGGCGGAGCTAAACTTTTCGGCCGACGGGACAGTCCGTTTCGAAGCCGAGGGGCGAACCTGGCTAGGGCGATTGATATCGGACTGGGAAGGCCGCCCCTCGGCCTACCTGTTGGCCGCTCCTTCAAGCGACGGGACGGAGACGGTGTGGAGCCTATTTCGCGGAAAAATAGGCTTTTTCGGCTTAACGACCCTTCTGTCCGTCCTCATCCTGGCCCTGGCCTTGATCTGGGGCGAGGGCCGCATCAGAAGTCGGGCCTTAAGTCGAACGAAGGTGTACGCCCTTTTCCTGGTTCCCTTTTTTTTCGGTCAGGCGTTGTTTTTCGGAACCGTCGTCCGGGACATATCGTCCGTCTATCGCGAGCATAATCGGCAGCTGGCCGGCCAGCTGACCGAAAACCTGGCTCTGGATTTGGAAAAGCTTTTAGGCAAGAACGTCGCTCTGTCCGACATCCCCAGCTTGGAAGAGCATCTGCGTCTCATAGGCGACAGCTTTCCTCTGGTCGGCAGCGTCGCCGTTCTGGACGATCGGGATCGGCCCGTCTCGGCGGCTGGCCGAGAGCCGCTGACGCTGGACGGCCAGGAACAGAGGTTCGCCCCGATAATTGAGGCCCGTCGGCCCCTAACGGATCTTTCCGGCGGCTCCGGGACGGTGAGGATATCCCTGTCTCCCGCCGCTCTTCGCGCCGGCTTTCTGCCGTTGTTTCTGGACAACGCCACCATGGCTCTGGTGTCGGCCTTGCTGATGATGGAGCTGGCCCGGGCGATCGTCGTCAAACTCCAGTCCCCTCCGAAAAAGAAATCGGAGAAGACCTCGGCCCCCGCTTCCGGGCCGCACATAATGCGGCCGGTGGTCTTCGTGGCTCTTTTCGCTCTGGATTTGTCCCTCAGCTTCATTCCTCTGAAAATGGCCTCCTTGGACTCCAATCTGCCCTTCCTGTCGAAAGAGATGATTCTCAGTCTGCCCATTTCTGCGGAAATGGCCTTGGCGGGAGCGGCGTCGATCGGCGGCGGATTTCTGGCCATAAGATTTGGCGGCTGGAAGACGCTTTTTGTGGGCGGAGTTCTTTTGGCTTCCCTCGGCTACGGCTTGAGCGCCTTCTCGGCGTCCGCCATGGTCTACATATTGGCCCGAAGTCTGGCCGGGCTGGGTTACGGCTCCTTGAACATCGCCTCTCAGATATTCGTGATCGGACGCGTCAAGCCAGGTCAGCAGGGCGAAGCCTTAGGCGATCTCTTCGCCGGTTTTTTTTCCGGCGGTCTTTGCGGCTGCGCCGCCGGCGGTCTTTTAGCCGATCGACTTGGCTTCGCCCCGGTATTTTCCGCTTCTGCGGCGATTTTGCTGGGTTTGGCCTGTTTGGTTTTGCTGTTTATGCCGGACGATCGAGCCGAAGCCAGTTCCGGCGCGGCGGGCGTCAGTCTGGAAAAAATGCTGCGTTTCGTCGGCAGCCGACCCATTTGGAGTCTTGGGCTGTTCAACGTGATCCCGGCCGCCGTGGTCATGGTGGGGCTGATCAACTATTTTCTGCCTATCCACGTCTCTTCCATGGGCGGCGGTCCGGCGATCATCAGCCAGCTGAACGTGCTTTTTTCGCTTCTGGTCGTCTTTCTTGGGCCGCGTTTCGGGCGTCTTCTGGACGGCAGCCGCCGCCAATGGCTGTTTTTGCTGGCCGCCGGCTTTCTGGCCGGCCTGGCTTTCTTCCCTTTCCAGATCTGGCCAACTCTTCTGGGGGCGGTCTTGGGCATGATTTTCTTGGGTCTGTCCAACGCCATCAGCGAGAACGGCCAGGGGGCCTATCTTCTGAACCGTCCGGAAACGAAACTGATCGGCGACAATCAAGCCTTGAGCATCTACACGGCGGCGATCAGGATCGGCCAGGTGGCCGGCCCCATGGCGGTGGCCATGGCCGTCGGATCTTTTGGCCTGAAAGGGTTGTGGGTACTGGGCGTCGGCATGCTTGTCCTAAATCTTTTATTCGGACTTTTGGCTCCGAAAACGCGGACAGCGCAAGGAGATAATGCAGGCTTGGGCATTTGAGAAGCGTTTTGACGGCTGTTCAACCAGCTGAATATGGAGACCCGGATTTTACGATTCGTCAAAATTTAATTATGACAATCAATAATTATTTAAGGTTGTTTATTGGCAATCTCTTGCAATTTAGGAGATGTCGGGCAAAAACGCCTCCAAACCATGGCCAATGAAGATCTAAACTGGAGGCGGGCCAGCAGATGACGTTTTTGGCGTTCTGTGATAACATATGAAAAATGGAGGAGGATAGAATGGCAGATTCCCGAAAAAAGTCATCGACAGAACGCAAGAAGAAGACGTCAGCCATTGCTTCGACGGCGCCAAATGAGGTGAAGGAAGATGATTTTCCGTCCCCGCTGGCCAGTCCAATTCTAGACGCCATGTTTAAAAATGTGAAGTTTGCCGGCAAGGCCACGAGAAGCTTGGTCAACGCCGTGCTGGTCAACGCTGGCGAGAAGAAGATCCGCAAAGTGAAAGCGGTCGCTCCTCAATATTACGCTTCCGCCTCTGGAGACCGAACATATCGCATAGACGTCGTCGCTGTCGACATGAAAGGCGACACAATCCTGCTCGAAGTCCAACTCGAAAGATTCCCCACCATGAACGAGCGCCTCCTGTTGTACAGTTTGACGCAACTAAGCCTTTTGCCGGAGAGAGGCGCGGACTTGAAGAAGACGTTGAAAAAGATGTCCAGAGTGATAGGGATCGCCTTGCTTAATTTCGTTTTGAGACCGTCAAGCAAGAATTTTCATCAGATTGGCGAATTCGTCTACCGGGAAGAACCTCGCGAACAAATGACGAATGTGGTGACTGTTCATCAACTTCAATTGCCGTTGTTCAGAGAATATTGCGAGTTTGACCCGAACAATCCGCTGCACCTATGGTTGGAGGCTATCATAAGTTCACAGGAGAAGGGCATGTCATTAAAAAAAGTAGTCGAAGCGAATGGATATCTCCAAAATTACTATCGCGCTGACGAAGGGTCGCCAAAGTTCGCGGATCGC
>JAIRTO010000017.1 GCA_031254895.1 Deltaproteobacteria bacterium | reverse complement strand
GAAGAAATTTGGCCAACGCCGAAAACTGCCGTTTTTTTTAGGGAACCAAGCCAGTCGGCAGACGGAAGAGCCCCGCGCCTTTTGGCGACGAATCCGAGGCGAAGCCCCAGACGAAATTTGGCGACGAGGGAGGCGGCGACGCGAGCAGGTTGCGGGCGCAACGATGCGCGAAGCGCCGACCGGCCCTTCGCCAAGGGTTTTTTGAAATTACGAGCGAGACTTTTTGAGGGAGAATAGCTGGCAGGGAGTTCCGGATGTTCTAAAAACATGGACGTGAGGGAGATACGAGCTTTTGAAGCCCAAGGCTTTGCAGCCGTGAGGGTTGCGAGGCTCCCAGGTCACGAAGTAATGCCGACAATTGCGACAGTTGGGCTCGCGAGCGCTTTTGGGATCCGGCTGATTTGAAGAGTCCATAAGCTGGAAGACCGTCTTTCGGAAGGCTCAAGGACGCCGACGTCGACCGAAGAGGGCGCTGCCCACCCTGACGATGGTGGCTCCCTCGCTCAAAGCCACCGGAAAATCGTCGCTCATGCCCATGCTCAAACCTTTCAGATGAGGACAGACGCGATCCCTAAGTTCGCGCAGCGAAGCGAAATGAGGACGAGAGCTCTCCGGATCCGGATCATACGGCGGCATGGTCATTAGCCCTTGAACGGCGAGGCGCTTCAAAGGCGCGAGGGCATCCAAAAACCTCGCCAAGTCTTCCGGCCTCAGGCCGCTCTTGCTGTCCTCGCCGGAGACGTTGACCTGCACGTAGACCTGCATGGTCTTTTCTGCGGTTTCCAGTCTTTTGTCCAGCTGCAAAGCCAAATCCAGACTGTCCAGAGCATGGACGACCGAAAAGAGATCGGCGGCCACTTTGGCTTTGTTGCTCTGGAGATGACCGATGAAGTGCCAGACGACGTCCGGCGGCAAGGAGGGAATCTTTTCGCGGGCCTCTTGAACGTAGCTCTCGCCGAAGGCCAACTGGCCGCACTTATGAAAGATTTCAACGTCTTGGGCTGGAAATGTCTTGCTGACGGCCAGCAAAGTCGCCTCTTCCGGTCCCCGGCCCGACTTGGCCAAAGCTTCGGCGATTCTGGATTTGATCGAAGAAAGCCGACGATCGGCCTCAGCTGAATCCAGCGGCATTTCCTCTGACACGCGGAACCTCAGTTGTTCTCAGTGAAGCTGAAATAGTCGGAAGGCTCAAAACCGGCTTCGGAAGGAGGCACCGCCTTGTCGATGCTCCACCCCTGGCTTTCGGCGGATTTGCTGAGATCCACCAGTTTTGGCCGGTTATAGAGCTGGCCGTTGGGGTCCGAGACGACCTTGATGAGCGGCGTCAAGAGGGAGCGGTGAGCGATCTCCATGACCACGGCCCGATGACCGGTGTTCAGCTCCACCACCGAACCGGGAGGGTATATGCCGACGCTCTGGACGAATCGATCGACCCAGTCCGGCTGAAAATGCGTCCCTCGAAGGGTGTAAATGAATTTTAGGGCGTCGTGGGGCAACATGCCTTTATGGTACACCCGGTCGGAGGTCAAGGCGTCGTAAACGTCGGATAAGCCGCAGATGGTCGCCAGGGGCGGAATCTGCTCCCCTTGAAGCTGATCCGGATAGCCGCTGCCGTCGATGCGTTCATGATGGGAGCGAGCCACCTCGATGACCTGCCGGCTGACGTTGAGATTCTGCTCGGTCAAGATCTCGGCGGACATGGCCGCATGGTTGCGCATGACGGCGAACTCGTCGTCGGTCAGCTTGCCCGGCTTGTTCAGAATATTGTCCGGAATGCGGATTTTGCCCAGGTCGTGGAACATGGTTCCCAAGCCGAGGATCCTCAGTTCGTCGTTGGTCAGACCGAGAGTTTTGCCGGCGGAAATGGACAGGACGGAAACGTTGAGAGAGTGGGTGTAGGTGTAGTCGTCGAAATGCCGAAGTTTAATGAGAGCGGTCAGGGCGTCTCGATTCCTGGTGACGCTCTCGACCAGTTCGTCCACGTTCTCCTGAACTTCGCTGACCTCAATGCGCTTGTTCATCCGACAAGCGGCCACGAGAGCCTTGGACGTGTCCAAAGCTCTGGCGTAGGCTTTGGCGGCTATGGGAAACTCCGTCTCCATGGCCACGGAAGGAGCGACAGCCTTGGGGACCGCGACGGCGACCGCAGCGGCGGTCGGGCCCTTCGCCGGCGTGGGCTTTTCCGCTTCCGGCTTCTTGACGCCTTGTTTCGGCTGGGCGACGGGTTTGGGTTGCTTGACGGCTTTGTCGGTGTCTATATAAACTTCTTCTATTCCAAACTGAATCAGCTCATCTATTTCGCTTTTCGACGTCAAAAGGCGACTTTTTGATTTCCAAGGATGGTTCAACCATGTGCGGCCAACATCCGAAACAAACATGCCGACTTCAAGGCTTTTTGTGGATATTTTTCTTATCATTTTCTATAGGTTCGCCAAAATCGACCAAAAGAAGCCGACTCTATCTCCTATGACGCCCTTTTGGGCGCATTTTCCAGCGACGACGAAGAAACGAGCCTTCGACCAATAATAGACGAGTCTGCGCTTGGGCCTCAAAAAAGACCGCAACCGTCTACGCGCCAGGCGGGCGAAAGAAAAGCGAAAAACGACCAGCAGCTTGAAACGAGGTCGGTCAAAGATCAACCGACCTTAAGCGGCTGAACAATATAATAATTATATTCAAATTGTCAGTTTGGTCAAGGGCTGACGAAATTTAAGAGACAAGTTAGTAGAACTTTTTAGAGGCAAAATTTGTCTTAATCGGCTTATATAAGTCCATAGGCAATATCTAAAAGAAAAATACGCTCTTCCTTTGACATTGCCTAAAATTTATATTCATTATAAATGAAAAAAACAACAACTCTGACTTGATCCTAAAATTTATTTTACGCTTTCAATGAATGAATTTTCAAAAATGAAACAACTATATTATTAATACAATTAGTCTTTTGGCGAAAAAAAAATCAAGATCAGGCTAGCCGGACGCCTTGGCGACGGCCAATCCGCCCTTTTCCGCGCGAACGGGGCGAACCCGTTCCGACGCCCCTTCGCCCGCAGACGACGTTTTTCAGCCTTTGACGAACGCCAATCTTCATCAGTCTTCGCTCTTTCATGGCTTATGGCCATGTTTTGGGAGCCCAAAAACTAATAGGCCAACCTATAACTTCTTATATTTATGGATAAATTTTATCTTCGTCGTCAAAGGTCACGCGTTTGGCCTCGTTGAAGGACGTCGTGAGGAGCTGAGGAGCATGAAGTTCCGAACATGGAGCTCCAAACATGGAGCTGAGGAACTTGGAGTTCCGAGCATGGCGCCGACCAGGGAAAACTTTGTTCCTTTTTTTCTTTCGCTCATATTTTAGGGGCAAGCCTCAAATCGGCCGAACCGCTCAGACCTGATTTCAGGCCAATTTCGGCCGATTTTGGCCGATCCAAGATCGCGGAGAAAGCCAAAAGGCGGCGGCGATAGGCTTCGACTTTTCGGCTGGGGCCGATTCAGCGGGTTGGTCGCGTTTGCCGCGTTTTCAAGATTTTTCGGGTTTTCCGATTCAATGGGTTTTCCGCTCGACCGCGTCAAAGCGGTCGAATTGCATCAGAAATGAGCCCCGACCTTGGGTTTGCGAGCGGATGACCGTGGAATAGCCGAAAAGCTCCGCCAAGGGGGCCTTGGCGATGATGACCTTGAACCCGCCGGGCAGGTTGTCCATTTCTTCGATGCGCCCCAGCCTGGAGGACAAATAGCCTATTATTTCCCCGGTGAACTCGTCCGGCGCGGTGATCTCCAACCGCAGGATCGGCTCCATCATGACTGGAGACGCGTCTCTCAACGCTTGGCTCAAGGCCTGCACGACGGTCATGCGAACCATGGGCTCGGGGACGTTGCCCTCTCCTGTTTCCAGAACTTTCAAAGTGACGCTTAAGTCCGTCAGAGGATAACCCAATATCGGCCCGGAAGCGAGCCCGGTCTCCAGAGTCTCCATAGCCGCCTGAACCAACTTTTCCGGCAAGACGGAAGGCTCGGCCAGAGCCGAATTTATTTCTATCCCCGCCGTCCTTTCTCTTGGAGCCACGGAGACGGCCGCCTTGACCGGCATGAGACCCGCTCCGAGATCTCGCTCCATGACGTGCGTCGCTTCCGCCTTTTTGGAAATGGTCTCCCGGAAAACTACTTGAGGTTTCCCAACTCTAGGACTCAGCCCAAACTCTCGGCCCAGGCGCTGAACCAAAACCTCCAAATGGAGCTCGCCCATGCCGGAGATGACCGTCTGGCCAGTGTCGGGATCGACTTTTATTTTGAAAGTCGGATCCTCTTCGGTCATTTTGGTCAAAGCCTCCATCAGCTTCTGCTGATCGGCGGAAGTTTCCGGTTCGACGGCCACGGAGATGACCGGGTCGGCGGCGGTGATGCTCTCCAGAAGAACCAATCTCTTGGCGGAGCAGACGGTGTCGCCGGTGACGGCGTTCCTGAGGCCGACCAGCCCGACCAAATCGCCGCTCGACGCTTCGTTGATGCGTTCTCTTTTGCCGGCGTTCAAGCGGAGAACCCGAGAAATCTTATCCTTCTGCCCGGTCCTGACGTTGACGACTTCGTCGCCTTCCTTGATCTTTCCGCTGTAAAGACGCGCGAAATTCATCTTGCGTCCCTGCTCCATCATCTGAATCTTAAAAACCAGAGCAGAAAGGGGATCTTTCTCCTCAGGGGCGACAAGAATTTCTTCCCCGTCAAGAGTTCGAGCCTCAATGGGCGGCAGATCCGTCGGGGCCGGCAAATAATCGACGATGCCGTCCAAAAGCGGCTGGACCCCTTTGTTGCGAAGGGCCGCTCCGGCGAAGACAGGGGTCAGCTTTAAGCCGATGGTCGCCGCCCGAATGGCCGGGATCAGCTTTTCCAAGGGCAGGTCCTCGTCGCCAAGATAGGCCTCCATCACGGAGTCGTCGACCTCGGCCAGGGTCTCCAGCAAAGCCTGCCTTCCGGCCTGGGCTTCTTCCATGGCTTCAGGCGGGACGGGCGAATCTTCCATCTCCGCTCCCAAAGTGTCCTCGGGCCAGGTGTAAAATCTCATCCTAAGACAGTCCACGACGCCCTTGAACTCTTCCTGTTGGCCGAAGGGTCTGGTCACCACCAAGGGATTGGCCGACAGCTTCTGCTTAAGCTGATCCATGACCTTGTCGAAGTCGGCCCCGACGCGATCGAGCTTGTTGACGAAGACGAGTTTGGGCACGCGATAGCGATCCGCCTGGCGCCAGACGGTCTCCGATTGAGGCTGAACGCCGCCCACGGCGCAGAAGACTCCCACTGCCCCGTCCAGCACGCGCAAACTTCTCTCCACCTCTATGGTGAAGTCGACGTGGCCGGGCGTGTCGATGATGTTTATGGTCGCGCCTCGCCATTGGCAAGAGGTCACCGCGCTCATGATGGTTATGCCCCTGGCCTGCTCTTCCGGCAAGAAATCCATGGTGGCTTCGCCGTCGTGAACTTCGCCCAGCTTATGAGTCCGACCGGTGTAATAGAGCATCCTCTCGGTCAAGGTGGTCTTGCCGGCGTCGATGTGGGCGATGATCCCGATATTTCGCAAATGCTGATTTTTGGGCACGGAACTCATATATTCTTTTTTTTCAGCTTGGCGACCAAATTGTTGTTGCGTTCGGCCACGACTTCAGCCATCTGGCTTTTGTAGCTGCTGAGCTTATCCGCCAGATCCGCGTCCGACAAGGCCAGCATCTGAATCGCCGCCAGGGCCGCGTTGCGGGCGCCGTTTAGGGACATGGTGGACACTGGAACGCCTGACGGCATTTGCACGGTGGAGAAAAGGGAATCCAAGCCGTTCAGCGGCGACGAAGCCAAAGGAACGCCTATCACCGGCAAGATGGTCAAAGCGGCCATAGTCCCGGCCAGATGAGCCGCCCAACCGGCCCCGCAGATTATGACCTTCAGCCCCCGCTCCTGAGCGCTGGAGGCGTAAAGCGACGCCCTGTCCGGAGAACGATGGGCCGAAGCGACGATGGCTTCGTAGGAAACTCCGAAATCGGCCAGAGTGTCCAGAGCCTGCTGCATGATCGGCAGATCGCTGTCCGAACCCATCACCACCCCGACCAAAGGCTTGTCTTCATAATCCATGAGCATCTCCATAAAGGTTATTTCAACCAGAAAAGCAAGAATCAACATAGTTTCTTTTAGTCCCGTTGTCAAGAACGCCTGCGTCATATGACGCATTCTGCAATAAGGCGCCGTTTTTTGGGGCTTTCTTTCTTCTTCAATTCCGCGCGATATCGCGACGCCGACGACGTCTTCCCGAAAAAGACCTTTCCTCTCGGCAAATTGCTTTATTTGATGTTTTGATGTTATAGACCATCTCCGTCAACTCCTCTTTTATTTTCCGGTTTTTCATTTTCCGCCGAGGCAATCGAGCTTTAGGATCGCGAAACTCCCCTTTTTTCGCCCCGCCTCCCAAGGCGGCATTCGCCCTTTTTGCCAAAGGCGGCCCGTTTGGCCCTATGTCCAATTTCTCTCCGTTTCTTAGGCTTTCAGCCGACGCGACTCTCTTTTTCGTTTTTTTGACGGAATCGCCCTAATTATGCCGAACTCTCCCCAAACAAGATCCGAAGCGCCCCATTGGCGGCCCTAAGCCGCCGCCGACGGCTATAGACGGCCATTAAAAGCCTTTGACAGATTCGATTCGCCCATAAACCTCCCTCATGGATCCATAAAATTTTTTCTTTCCCGGCGCGGGCTCGTTTTCGGCTCGGCTGGACGCGAAGAGTCGAACAAAGTAGAATGATTCTCCTCCAGACTCCGGCAGCTTTTCGGCCGCTCCGCCTTCGAAGAGACGTCGTCGTTTTCTCGGCCGAAAAGCGATCTCGCGTTTTTCGTTCCCGTAAACTTTCCTGGCTGATTCCTCCTTTCCGCCGCGAAAGTCTTTTGTCTTTTTCGCGGCCAGAATTTGGAGGTCGCCTCGACCCTTTCTCCCTTTCGCGCGCCTAAAATAGGCCGTCAAGGAGCAATTGCATGAAAATTCGTTGTTTAGGCGCCGCCAGAACCGTGACCGGCTCTTGTCATCAACTGGAGAACCCCAAAGGCGGCTTCACCCTGATAGATTGCGGACTGTTCCAAGGCGGTCGCCAGACTGAACTGCGGAATTTCAACACCGCCGTCTACCGCCCCGATCTGGTCAAGGCCATCGTCCTCACTCACGCCCACATGGACCACTCGGGCCTGGTCCCCAGACTGGTTCAAGCCGGGTATAGAGGTCCTGTTTTCGCCACCGAAGCCACCGCCGATCTCTTGGGCGTCCTCTGGCAAGACGCCGCCTACATACAGGAACAGGAAGCCCAGTGGAAAACCCGCAAAAACAAACGGCAAGGCGGAAAAAAGGTCGATCCCCTCTATGATCGGTCCGCCGCCGCCAAGGCGGCCGAACTTCTGCGCCCTCTGCCCTTGAACCAGGACACGGAAATAGTTCCCGGGGTGACCGTAAAATGTCTCATCGCCGGCCACATCTTAGGCGCGGCCACTTTAAGGCTGGTCGTTTCCGAGCCGACCGGCCCCAAAAGCGTCGTCTTCTCCGGAGACATCGGTCGCCAAGGACAGTTGCTGATAGATGATCCCGTCATCCCGGAAAAATCCGACGTCGTTTTCATGGAGACCACCTACGGCAACCGCCGGCACAAAGATCTCGACACCTCGAAAACGGAATTGACGGACATCGTCAACCAGGCTTGTCGCGACGGGGGCAAAATCCTAATTCCCGCCTTCGCCGTGGAGAGAACTCAGGAGCTGATGGTTCTTCTGGCTCAGATGTGGCACGAAAATCTCATTCCTCAGGACATGCCCATAATTCTAGATTCCCCTCTGGCCATCTCCGCCTCGGAAATCTATTTGGCTCACCCGGAATTGTACGATCAGGAAACCAAGGAGCTTTTGGCCAAAGGCCATGACCCGATGTCCGTCAAGACGCTCAGGATCGCCCGTACCAGCGAAGAAAGCCAAAAATTGAACGAAATTCAGGGTCCCGCTTTGATAATGGCCGGTTCCGGCATGGCCAACGCCGGCCGAATCCTTCATCATCTCAAGCACAATCTGTGGCGTCCCAACTGTCATGTCGTCTTCGTCGGCTTCCAAGCGCAAGGCACGACTGGTCGTCGCCTGGTCGAAGGCGCCCAGACCGTCAAGATTTTCCGCGAAGCCGTTTCGGTCAACGCCAAAATTCACACGGTCGGCGGCTTTTCCGGCCACGCCGACCAAGCCGAACTCGTCGAGTGGCTCAAGCCGCAGATGCATCCTAGCCTGACCGTCGTCCTCATCCACGGCGAAGAAACCGGAACCCTGGCCTTTCAACAAAAACTAAAAGAAATCAGCCCCGACCTTTCGACCATAATCCCCAACTGGCTGCAAACTCTGGATCTCCCGGCGGCCGGAACCTTGCCTCTGTCCGATCCCTTCATGCCGGCTCCGGAAGAGGTTGACGAAATTGAAAGCCCCTTGGAGAAGACGAGCTTCAAAAACCGCCTCGAGAGGCTGAAAACCGAATTCCGCAACCGACCGATCCCCTTAAGTCCGGAAAAACTGTCGGCTTTGGAGGATCTCCTGCTCAAGGCCGAAGAAATTGTTCTGGGGCCATAGAAGAGTTTGCCCTAGAGGAGTTTGCCTTAGGAGAGTTCGCCTTTCCCGAACGAGCGCGTGGCCTCCCTTTTTTTGGGATCCTTCTCAGGGACGGAGCCGCCAAATTTAGGCCAAAGGAGGCGCCTTTGGCCGCATCCCATCTCCAAGGCCTCTTTTCCAGCCAAGCCCTTTCGCCGTCGGATCTTTCCTGACCGCCCACCGCTTGACCTTTGGCCGCCTGCTCGGTCGCTTTGCGCTCGGTCGCTTCATGACCGGCTCCAAAACGGCGACGACTTATGCTTCCGCTCTTTTTTGTCGACTAGTTATTATCTTTTTGTTATTATCAATAAGTTTATTTCTCAAAAACCTTTTCCGTCGCCTCTTGTTTGGCCGCCTTTTCGTCAAATAGATCCGCCATTTCGTTTTTTTCGACAACCCTAATTTGGCCGATTCCGACGCGCCTAAGCTTGGTCTTCAGGCCTGACGGCCAAGCTTAGGCCACTTTTTTTCAAACCGGCCAGCAGTCCGGGCCGTCCTTTTTTTAGCGGACACCTGGCCCTTCGGGCTCCACCGTCGCCCGCGACTTCTACGCCGCGACTTGAAAGCGACCAATGTCGGCAGTCCAAAAAATCCTTCTGGTCGCCCCGCCAACGTCACGCGCGCCTGGCCAGCCGCCTCCCTTCTCCTCCCACTTTCCGAATATCATGAATACTCCCGCTTAGTTATATTTGCATTTCGCCCCTGTTTTTCCGTTTTGGCCACGTTTTCGGCTAAACGCGTCGGCTAGCCGGCGGCGTTCTCGCCTAGGGCCTCCCGAAACAACGCAATTAGCTGAAAATACAAAATAAAATCCAATTAGAGGGGGTTTTTGGCCGACCCTCCCCAAAAGCGCCCTCCCCAAAACCGACAAACCCGATAAGGCGCGGCCGATCCGGCGAACTCGCGAAAACGCGCGTGGTCAAACGCGCGCAACTTATTTCGAATATCCCGTTTTAGGCCTTAAACTGGAATCAGGCTTGAATCGTCGAACTATAGCTGGAATTTGAAGGGGCTGCTGGGTAGGCTGAAAAAAAGGAAGAGGCAGGCGGAAATGGCCGCGCCAGCCAAGGGAGGGGGAAGCGAGTCGGTTCGTCTCCTGACGTTTTGGCCGGCCCCTGGCCTCCCCCCCCAACTTATTTCTAAAAATCCTTTTCTATTGATCGAGGCGACGCTTCGAAATTTAAAGCTCGCTATCGGAGGAACCGTCCAGGGGAAGGACTTTTGCCCCGTCAACAAGTCGTTCGCCCTTGTCTGAAAATAAAGAAAAAATTCTCCTCAGCTCGCGTTCAATAAAGACATCAAAACAATCCCATGTTTTTAGCGGCGTCGCATCGCCTGGCTTGGCGTAATGCACCCTATTGTCGGCTCTCATATACAGGCAGCTTCCGTCATAGTCATATGAACCGAAAAAGACCATGTCGTCTTCCGCATTCTTTGGTCTTTCTTCGAGATTTGGGATGCTCAGCTCAAAAGGGTGCGACAACGCCGCTTTAACGCCCCGAGCATGAGTTTTTTTGAGTCCGGAAATCTCAAATTCGGTGACGAAGCAAATGAGCCCGTTACACTGTAAATAGAATTCTCTTAAATCGTTCGGCAGCGGTCGCTTGATGGAACGCTCAAGCTCATGCGGCTCATCCTCATTTAAAGCGTCAAATAGCGAATGAGTCACCGCTTGGGGAGCCACATGCGGAGAACGCCCAAAAACATGACGCCTTTGGGAGACTCGACGTCATATGGAAATTTATTCAAGAACGAAAGTATGACATCTCGATAATGCCCCATGATGGACAACCTTCCCTTAGAGCAGTTCTGTCAATCATTGGACCGCTCGGCGCGTTTTGGAACGAGCGGCCTTGTTCGGCAAAACGCTCCGCTCGGCCATTAACAAACTTTGTCTTATTTGGGTTCGCGGCCAGCTCCCAGCGGTTCCGGCGAGACCGCCAGGCCCGACCGGCACAGGCGGCCGCCGCCAAGGGCGCCTTCAAGGCTTCTCCTTTTTGGAGAAAAGCGCTCGCGGCAAGCAAAAAAACCAGGCTTACAATCAATCTACAATCTACAATCACTCATCTAGGGCAAAGTCAACGGCTTCTTTCACTCGTTCATTTTTTTTGTTTTTTTCTAAAAATTCCGGACAATCCAGCAGTTCTTCGAGTTTATTCAGCCCCAGAATCTCCTTGACGTCATCCAAAAGCAAGCCCAGATCCTCCACCTGATCTTGCGCCGACAAAGAGAGGTCCGCTCCGAGGTAATACGTCTTTAGCAGACGAATAGCGTCATCAGGGAATTTTTTTAACAATATCTCAAAGATGTTAAGGTGGTGGATCTTGGCCTTAAACAAGAAAATTAAATTCTTTCTTGAAATATTGGCGATCTCGCTGACGACTTCTTCCATGTTTTCGCGAAAGGCGTCTCCCAAGTCATTATAGGCGGCCACCAAATTTTCAATTTTTTCATTTATCTCCAGTCGCTTCACTTTCTAACTCTCCCCGTTCCCAAGATATCTTTTTTTCGGCTAACATCGCCTTAAATCTTCCCGTCAGGAAGTCCGCCTTTCGCGAGGCCTTTCAGGCAGCCGACTTGTCTGAAACATCAATATATTTATCTACTTTCTCGGCGCCAAGCTCTCCCGTCCGCTCCTTTATGGAGTCTGGACTTGCAGGCGAAACATGCGGCGCTGGTTGCGCTGACGCCGCCGAACCTAGTCGCGCGCCATCTGTTCATCAATGTGCCCCATCTTGTCTGCGGCTAGGATCTCGGGTTGGAACTGTCCTTCAGCTGGCGACGCAACGCCGATTCGGGAGCAGCGTTTCACGTCCATGAAGCGTAGGGCACAGATGCGGTTGAACCAGATGTAAGCCACTCGCTCAATAGCCTGTTCCTTGCCGCGGCTCTTGATGGTCTCTTTAAGCTTATTTGTCGCTTCGGCGCGCTCACGCTAATACAGCGCTTTTTTCAGCTATCGCCAAATTCATCTTGACGGAGACCTGTTCTAACAGACTGCGCCGGACGAACTGGGCGAATTTTTCTGTTTTGCGCTTTCCGCCAAATCAGACGCCTCCGGCAGCAGCGGCAATTCGGGTGACAGGCCATTTCGGGAAGATTTCATTCCATCTTTCGATATTGACGACATGACAGCTTGCCGCTAAAGCCTGTACCCAGCGGCGCGACGCTTTCCCCGCCGGAAGCTCCTGTCTCAGCGCTTTTTCCATCCGGTTGTTCAAGGAGTTCTCAAAGGTGATCAGACAGATGTAGTGAATAGGTTTATCCACCTTCTGTTCGGCATGTCGATAGAGATATGAATCTCGGAACTTGGATTTCAGGTAGTTTTTCAGCCAGTTGAAGTGGTCTTGTCGCTTGTTTTTCTTTCCGTTAGGCTCTCCGTCAAGGAGGTCGCGAATTGAGCAGTCATCATAGTCCTTCAGTTCAACATGGATATAGGCCGCTTCAAACTGGGGCTACGATGTCAACGGCTTTCATGGGCGCACCGTGAAACGTGGATTTGGAGCTGTCCTTTTCGTCGAAGACGAATGCGTCCAAAGCATCTTCAAAACGGAATTCGAAGCCGTCAGCTTCAACGATCTTCATTTGCCGAGTCCTCTCATGTCTCTTTCGATTTCTTTGTCTATGAGAAAGCCAAAGGCCTCGTCAATAGGGTTTGGCGCAATTTTAAGGTAGTCATCGGTGGAGGCGACTTTTATCTCGGAAGCGTCAGCGCCTCGGTACAGACTGTGGAAGCGAACATGATCATTTTTGCCCTTGTCCATGAGCAGATCGAACCACTTGATCAGCGCATAGTCGTGGGTCGCCAAAATGATCTGCTGGCCGTTTCGTGACAGTTCCAACAGGATCTGAACGAACAGCTTCATCAGCATCGGGTTCATGTTGGATTCTGGCTCGTCCCAGAACAATGGCCCGCTGACGCCCGGCTGGATCGCTCCGGTTTCAAGCAGGCGTGAGAGAAGCCCCGCTTTGCGGAAGCCTTCAGCTATTGAATTGGCGGAATATTCGGTATCCTCCGTCTTGAAGGTGACCTTGCCGCCGCCATGGAAAACGAAGCGTCCGCCGCAGATGTCTTCGATCTCGGCCATGGCCCATTTGGATTTTTCGTGCAGAGTTTCCGGGCGGATTTCGGGAAGATCCAGAAGCAGACAGATGTCCTGATAGGTCTGGTCAAAGGAAAGACCGTATTTCTCGTATAGGCTGTTGAAGCCCTTCATGAACGAAAGGACTTCCTTGGTCGGGATGAACACAGCCTCGAACTGGAGTTTATTGTAGTTGGCGCGATTCTGGAGAGCCAGCGCCTTCGAGTTGTTGTAGAAGGTCACGGCTATCTTTTGTCCTCCAGAAAACAGAACCGACAAATATGCCTGGTCGGTGGCGCCCTGCCGGTGCATCTTGCCGATTTTGTTATCCAGAGGCATGAAGAGGCGGAGCATCTTGGCTGTCAACGCCGCCTCAAGTTCAACGTCACTGGTCTCAGGTTTGTTCTTTAGTAGAGGAGAACCAAAACAAAGTCCATAGGCCGCCTTGAGCAGATGAGTTTTGCCTGAATTGTTTTCGCCGATGACAACATTTATTTTTGGCGAAAGATCCATAGACATGCTGCTGAAGACTGTGAAGTTTCTAAATTCAAGACGTTCAATCATATTTGGAGCCTTTTTCCTTTGCGGGTTTCATCAAGCAGAGCTTTGTGCAAGGATTAAACGTATCGTTCCGCATCGGTTTCGTCGGCCAGCCATACTTTATCGAAAAGACCTTCACAGAGTGGCTGGTCACAAATTCGACGTGTTGATTCGGCATAGCCTGTGGCGCATGGTTAGTCGCTTCATCCAACGTGGCTGTTTGGCCAGATTTCAGTTCATGCTTCGGTTCCGGCGTCGGCGTCGGTTGCGCCCAAGATGTCATCTCCCAGCAGCTGCTGGGAGAAATGAGAACGTTCGTATTTCAGTCAGCTTAAGTTAACAGTATTGGCTTTAAACATGAATCTTCGCAGCGCCTGCGGGAGCGACGGCTCCATCTCCCCCAAAAAAGGAACCTCTTTACTTACCCCATTTCCTGCGGGTAAAGCCGCCTCAGCGGGGTTTTTGGCGCCTGCCGGCGGACGTTCGCCCCTCAAACAGCCCAATTGGCTCTTTTGGCGACAAAACGCCCCGCGTCACAATCATAAGGCCTGAAAGCCTTGTAATGCAAGCCCGTCTCGCGGTCGCGGCGCTGAACCTATCTGCTCAGGCAATAGGCGATAGGCAAGGTCGGACGCGGAGAAAAATGGACAAGCTAGCGGAAAAGATGGCGGCAGATTTTTTTTTTGGAGGGCGGCATAACGGCTTTTTTGACGGCAAAAAAGATAGGCGACAACTAGCTAATTTTTGTTAAATTTTGTGGCGCTTTGCCTTTTTCGCGCGCGCGAGCCCGCGCGCTAAAAAAAAACGGCCGGAGGAGCTTCCGGCCGTGCATTTTGTCTCCGGTTCTAGACTTGCTTCGGGCAGATTAGGCTTTCTTCAACCCGTTGGCGACATAATATGCCAGACCGACGAAGACCGCCCCGCCTATGAAATTGCCCAAAGTCACAGGAATGAGGTTATTGACGAACAACCCGCTCCAAGTGGCGGTCAAGGCGGGCGCCCCGTCGGCGACCAGAGCGGCGTAAGATTCCGAACTGCCGATAAAAATGCCCAAAGGCACAAAAGTCATGTTGGCCACGCTGTGCTCGAAGCCCAAAGCGACGAAGGCCGTGATCGGCGGCCACAGCAAGACGGCTTTGGAAACGCCGTCAGAAGCCGACAAGGCCATGTAGATGGCCAGACACACCAGCCAGTTGCAGAAGATCCCCCTGACGAAGGCCACGCCGAAAGGCAAGGCGACTTTGCCGTTGGCCACGCCCACGGCGTATCGGGCCGTGGCCGGATCGTTCATCAAACCTGAATATTGCCCCAACCACGCCAAAACGACCGAACCTATCAGATTGCCGATCCAGGCCAAAATCAGAATCCGAAAAAACTTGTCGAGCCCGACTCCGTGCTTGGCCACGCCGCTGGGCATGAACATGCAATCCCCGGTGAAAAGATCGGCGCCGGCCAGCAGAACCAGCAACAGACCGCAAGGAAAGACCCCGCCGAACACAAGTCGCTGCATGGAGCCCCAGGCGTCCAAGGGCAGTCCCCCCGCAATTCTTAAGGCCAACAGCGAGCCGAAGCCAATATAAGCCCCTGCTAAAAAAGCCAAAATCAGGTTGGAAGAAAAGGTCATTTTCGACTTGGCCAGTCCGACGTTGCAGACGGCTTCCATGGTCTCGGCTGAAGATTTGACGACGTTCATTCATAACCTCCTGTTCGCGGTTTTCACCGCCAAATAAGCTAAAACAAGACTTAGATTTCTATTACAATGTCATAGAGATATATTTTTAATATCTCTATACAACTCAATTATCATTTATTTATAATATTTTGTAAATTTTATTTTTTATTTGTTATTTTAAACTTTTATGACTTTATATTCTTTTATAAGATTATTTTTTAACCGATAATTTAAAATTTATATTTCAAATAGTTTATTTTTTTATTAGGGTCATAACTTTGTTCTGGCAAACTCTCGCCTTTCTCATCTGTCTGTCCGTCCAGAACCAAAACCCGCCGAGCGGCCTCGCGTCTTTCGCCGCAAACCGTCTCTGCCTTCTCCCGCCGCCCCTTGACTAGCCTCCCTATT
>JAIRTO010000332.1 GCA_031254895.1 Deltaproteobacteria bacterium | reverse complement strand
CCGCTCTCGTCAGCTATGCCGATCCCATCGCCGCGCCTAAAATAATCGGCCCTAAATATTCTCGGTCTTTGGCCGACATGTTTCTGAAGCGATTCCTGGGCCGAATGCAAGAGGTTTTGCAGGGCACGACGACGCACCTTTGCCCCAACGTCGCGCGGTTGCTGACGAACTGCGGGCTGGGGCGATGGAGCCCCGTCTCCGTCTCGCCCGGTCTCGGGTATCAGGAGTCCTGTCTGGAGTTGGCCGGCAAAGTCGGTTTTTTGGGTCAGGCTTGTTTAAAGAGGCTTAATTTTTCCCTGCCTGACTTCGATGCGGCCGAATTGAAGCTTGACGGAGATGCGGCTGAATTGCGGCCGTCTTGACGGATCGCCGCCAAGGCGTCCGCCAAAGTTTGGAGAACGTTCGCATGATGACGGAAAAAGAAAGATTGGCCGCCGTTTTTAAGGGAGGGACTCCGGATCGCCCTCCCTGCATCTGTCCGGGCGGCATGATGAACATGATCACGACGGAGTTGATGGAAAAAGCCGGAACTCTTTGGCCCATGGCTCATACCAAGGCCAAGCTCATGGCCGACTTGGCCGCCGCTTCCTACGATCTTCGCTGCTTCGAAAACTACGGACTGCCTTTTTGCATGACCGTCGAAGTCGAAGCCATGGGCGCCGAGGTCGATCTGGGGTCGCTCGAGAGGGAGCCTCACGTCGTTAAATACGCCATCGATTCGGCGGAACAATGGCCGCAGCTCCGGCCGCTCGATTTTTCGCGCGGCCGAGTCCGAGTCGTGCTGGACGCGATCAAGCTTCTGAAGGCCCGAAACGATGCCGTGCCCATCATCGGCAACTTGACCGGTCCCGTCAGCGCGGCCAGCTCCCTTATGGAACCGACCGTCTATTACAAGCAATTGCGGCGCAATAAGGGGCCGGCCAAGGAGTTGACGGATTTCGTGACCGAAGAGCTCCTCAAGTTCGGTCTGGAGCAAATTGAGGCCGGCGTCGACTTCATAGCCATCTCCGATCCCAGCGCCAGCGGCGAAATACTGGGTCCGGCCCTTTTCGACGAATTTGCCCGCCCGGCCCTGACCCGAATCATAGAAGGGCTGAAAGAGCGGCGCCCGGACTTGGGCGTGATCCTTCACATTTGCGGCAAAATGCGGACCGTTTTCAAATCTTTGAGCCAGGTGCCGGCCGAGGTTCTGAGTTTCGACGCCGTGGTCAGTCTGGCCAAGGCCAAAGAGAGTTTTCCCGGCCGTCTCATCATGGGCAACGTCAGCACCTTCGCTCTGGAGCTCTCCACTCCGGAGAAGGTGGCGGCCCTGACTCGCCATTGCCTCAAATGGGCCGACGTCGTCTCTCCGGCCTGCGGCATGGGCGTCGGCTCGCCGTTGAAGAACGTTCAATCCATTTTGGACGCCGTAAAAAGCGGGGAGGCGGGAAAAGCTCCCGAGGCCGAATGATCGCCGTCGAAGGGTTTGGCCATCTGGAAGTCCGTCCGGGACAGAGTCTTTTGGAGGCCTTGACCGAAGCCGGCGTTTCTCTGGAGAGCGCCTGCGGCGGCAAAGGCCTGTGCGGAAAATGTCTGGCCAAAATCACCCAAGGCGCGCCGCCGCCGCCCCAGGACGAAGAAATTAAGCTCGTCGACGCGGCCAAACTGGCCGCCGGCTATCGACTGGCTTGTCTCCTTCGGCCTCTGGTCGATTTGACCGTCAGTTTGCCCGACGAACGAAAAAAGGCCCGCATTTTGACCGCCGGCCAGACGCCGGACTTCGAATTCTCCCCGTCGATAAGGAAAGTTTGTTTTCGAATACCCCAGCGGGCAATCGTCGACAATCAATCCGCCGAGGAATGGTTGGGACGTCTGGACAAGGACCTTGAGCTTCAAGGCGATCTCGCTTTTCTGAAAACGTTGGCTCCTCTGAAGCTCGGCAACGTCAGCGGAGAAAAGAGCTGCACCGCCGTTTTCCATCAGGGGCGGCCCCTGCTCGCGGAACCGGGCGACACGACGAACTCGGCCTATGGTCTCGCTCTGGACATAGGGACCACCACCGTCGTCTTGTCGCTGATTGACTTGACTGACGGCCGAGAGTTGGGCAGCGCCTCGATGATCAACCCTCAGACGGCCCATGGTCTGGACGTCCTGTCGCGCATAGCCTACGCGCAGGAGAACGGCCGGACCGGTCTGGACGCCCTTCAGTCGTCCGTCGTCGGCGGGGTGGAGCAGTTGGCTTTGTCGCTGTGCCGAGAGCGCGGCCTTGAGCCGACCAGTCTTTATCAGCTGGCGGCGGCCGGCAACGCGACCATGCTCCACCTGTTTTTGGGGTTGGCGCCGGATTCCCTGGGCCTCGCTCCTTTCGCCCCGACTTTGACGCGCAGGTTGAGCTGCCGAGGGGCTGAGCTGGGCTTCAAAGAGCTCGGTTCTACCTCCGTGTTCTGTCTCCCTTCGGTCTCGGCGTACATAGGGGCCGACATTGTGGCCGGAGCTTACGTCTGCCGACTGAAAAGCCGCCGGGAAAACATCCTTTTCATCGACATAGGCACCAACGGGGAAGTGATCCTGTCCGAGCAGGGACGAATGATCTCCTGCTCTTGCGCCGCCGGACCGGCCTTCGAGGGCATGAACATTTCCAGAGGCATGCGGGCGGCCGAGGGAGCGGTCGAAGACGTCAGACTGAAGATGGAGCAGGGCCAACTTTCGGTCGAGCTGAAGATCATCGGCGACGTCGCCCCGGCGGGCTTCTGCGGCAGCGGCGTTATGGCGGCGGCTAGAGAGTTGTTGAAAATAGGTCTCGTCAGACCAAACGGCAGTTTAGCGAAAAAAGCGGATTTGCCCGCCGACGATCCCCGAAGAGCGCTTTGTTTGGAGATTTCCGGCAAACCGGCCGTCAGGCTGTCTTTGGATTCCGACGATCTTGTTTTCACTCAAAAAGACGTCAGACAGATCCAGTTGGCCAAAGGGGCGATCCTTTCGGCGATAAGGGCTCTTTTGGCCAAAGCCGGCCTCGACATGTCGGCCTTGGATCGGGTCATCGTCGCCGGACAGTTCGGAGCATACCTGTCGGCGGAAAGCCTCACTGGCTGCGGCGTCATTCCGGAGGAGCTGGGGGAAAAGTTGAAGTACGCGGGAAACACGTCCAAAGTCGGGGCCTATATGGCGTTGATGTCCAGCCGGGTCACGTCCGAAATGGACGAGCTCGCCGGAGAAATAGACTATTTCGAACTGGGCGGCTTGGAAAACTACGACCGCTTGTTCGCCTCGGCCATGAGATTTCCGGAACCAAAAAAAGACTGAGCCTGGACGCGACTGCAACCAGTTTTTTTGGCGTGGTCGGGCAAAGGACTTCGGCCGCCTATAAACCGCAAAACCAGAAACCGCAAGGCAATAACCACAAGACAGAAACCGTAAGACAAAGATCGCAAGACAAAAACTGCAAGGCAAAAATCGCAAGAGAATAACCACAAGACAAAAACCACAAGTCAAAGGCAACAAGGCAAAAACAACAAGATAAAAACCATAAAACAACAAGATAAAACCATAAGACAAAAACTATATTCCTCAAAATCTGAAAAAAGAAAAATAAAAAACCCGGCAATCTAAAAGACAAAACGCAAAATAAACCTCAGGCGAAGATCGTTAAAGGAACTCAACGCCTTAAACGTTAAAAAAAACGCCAAACGCAAAATAAACGAAATAATAGCTAAAACCGCTAAAATTTAAAAAAGATAAAAACGCGAAAAAATTTTAAACAACCTTAAAACAGAAAAAAATCAAAAATATAAAAACTTCAAGGATATGACATGACCGAAATAATCTGCGTCACTGGATTTCTCGGCGCGGGAAAGACGACTTTCCTGAACAAAATTCTGCCGATTTGCTTAAATGGCCGAAAAACGGCTGTGATTGAAAACGATTTTGGCGATGCCGGGATAGACGCCGCCGTGGTGGGCGAAACAGGCGCGGTCGTGCGGGAATTGTCCTCAGGCTGCATCTGCTGCTCGTTAAAGGGCGAAATGAAGGCGGTTCTCTTAGCCTTGATCGCCTCCGAAAGCCCCGACGTCATTTTTGTCGAGCCTTCGGGCGTCAGCCGAAGCACGGATCTTATCGGGGCTCTTTCTCAAATGAAAGACGGAGATTCGGCTTTGAGCGTCAACGTCGTCAACTTGGTCGACGTCGCCAATTTTGAAGATTACCTCGAGGCCTTCGGAGATTTCTACGGTGATCAGATAGCCTCGGCCCAGACGATTTTTTTTAGTCACCGCCAAGGGCTGACTCAAGAGAAAATGAACGAGCTGGCCAACCAGATCAGCGAAATGAATCCAGTGGCCGCCTGTTATTTGTCCGACTGGCTGGAAATGAGCGGGGAGGCGTTGTGGGAGCTGATTCAAGATCCCAAAGACTTCGTGAACACGCCCGCTTTCTCCGGCTCGGGGGAAGCCAAAAGCGGTGCCGGGGTCTTTTCTTCCTGGAGCGGCGCGTCTGATAGCCGCTTCAGCCGAGAAGATCTCGAAGCCATTTTGGCGAGCCTGGTCGACGGCCAGATGGGCCAGGTTCTTCGCGCCAAAGGCTTCTGTCGGGGAGAGGGGAATTTAGGCTGGCATTTCAATTATCGGCGAGGGAGCGTCGAGATAAAGTCTGTCGACGCGGTCGCCGAAGGTCGGATGCTGGCGATAGGTCAAAATTTAAATACGGCCAAACTGGCTGAGCTTTTTAGAAGTCGACCCGTTTAGACCTAAATGGTTTTGACTGTTCGGGCTGACGAATCCGGTTATGAATGATCAAGTTGTGAAATTTTTGTCATAAGGAGGAAAACGTGCATAAAGACGACCAAATGACGCCGAAACAGAGAATGACCGCCTTCAGAAACGGGCAGGACGTTGATCGCATTCCCATAATGCCTTTCATGGGGACGATTTCGTCGCGCATAGCTGGCCTGAATTTGAGGGAGATGCGAAGCGGGCCCAAAACCGAGGCCGAATCGCAGTTGGCCGGCTATCGCCGCCTGGGCCACGACTGTCTGATCAGCGATTACGGACTCCACGGCATCGGCATAGCCATGGGCAGTCGGGTCAATGATCCCGAGCATGGAGTAATCGCCATTCAGGAATACGCCTTGGACGATCTAAACAAAGTGGACCAGCTCGATCAGGAAAAAGTCAGACGTCGGCATGACTCCAAACTGGCTCGTCATTACGCGGCCGCTGAAATCATGCTGGCCGAAGCCGGCGACGAGTGCGGGCTGAACGTCAACCTGACCGGTCCTTTCACCGCCGCCGCCAGCATTTATCCCACCGAGAAGCTGTTGAGGGCTTTGGTCAGAGACCCGGAAAACGTGCGTCGCCTGCTGCGCTTCTGCACGGATTGCCTGAAAATCGTCTGCAGGGAATACCTGGATTTGGGGGTGGGCTTCACCATCTGCGATCCCATAGCGTCCGGAACCATGATGAAGAAAGAGAATTATCAGGATTTTGTCTATCCCTACACCAGAGAGCTGGTCGACGATCTGCACGGATTGGGCGCTTCCGTGGGCTATCACATCTGCGGCAACACCGCTAAAATCGTCGAGCCGATGGTCGACACCGGCGTGGACATGCTGAGCCTCGACAACGCCGTGGACATGGGAATGGCCAAGGAAAAAGTCGGCGATCGCATCTGTCTGGTCGGCAACGTCGACCCCACGGGGGTGATGATGCTCGGCGACGGGGAAGCCGTCGAAGAGGCCGTCAAAACCTGCTTCCAAAAAACCTTCGACAGCCCTTGCGGGTTCGTGTTGGCCACCGGCTGCGACGTGCCCTATGACGCCCCTCTGGAAAATCTGGATTATTTTATGGCCGCCGGCCGTAAATACGGCCGCTGGCCTTTGGATCAAGCTCTGTACGCTTGACGAGGCGGCAATCGCCGACGCTTCGCGCCTCCAAAGCGGAAGCCAGCGCGGTGCGTTCGCCAGGCCGGGCATCGCCAGCTTCGGAGCATCGCCAGCTTCGGAGCATCTCCGGTTTTGGAGCATCGCCAGCTCCGGAACATCGCCAGCTCCGGATCTTCGCCAGATCCGGAGTTTCGTCAGTTCCGAAGTCGGGAAGGAATCTCGAAAAGACGGACGTCCCCTATAGTTTTTCTCAGCTCTATTTGGGACGTTTGTCAGCTTCAGCCAACTTCAAGGAGTCGACCATGCATAAAGACGACCAAATGACGCCCAATGAACGCCTGACGGCTTTCGGTCAAGGCCAAGACGTGGACCGCGTTCCCATATTGCCTTTTCTGGCCACCATTGGCGTGAAGGCGTCGGGCATGAGTCTTCGAGACATGCGGGCCAACGCAGCCAACGAGGCGAAGGTGCAGATCGACTGTTATAGGCGTTTGGGACACGACTGCATGACCGTGGATTACGGACTTCACGGCCTCGGCATAGCCCTCGGCAGTCAGGTCAATGATCCGGAATACGGCGTGCCGGTCATCCAAGAATTCGTTTTGGAGGATCTCAAAAATCTGGACAGTCTGGACATGACCAAAACCGAGCGGAAAAATGATCCGGAGCTGCGGCAGCGTTTTCAGGCGGCCGAACTTATGCTGGAAGCGGCCGGCGACGAATGCGGCGTCGACGTGACCATCTCCGGGCCGTTCACCGCCGCCGCCAGCGTCTGTCCCGCTTCGCGTCTCCTGCGGGCCTTGATAAGAGACCCGGAGAACGTTCACCGGCTCATTCGGCTTTGCACGGACGCCATCATCAACATCTGCAAGGACTTGCACAGTCTCGGTCTCAGCTTCACTTTATGCGATCCCGTCGCCTCAGGGACGGTGTTGAAAAAACAAAACTACATCGACTTCGTTTTTCCTTACACCAAAAGGATCGTCGACGAACTCCACGAAATCGGGGCCTCGGTCGGCTATCACATCTGCGGCAACACCAATAACATCATCGAACCCATGGTTGACGCGGGTGTGGATCTTCTAAGCCTCGACAACATGGTGGATATGGCGACGGCCAAGGAAAAGGTAGGGAAACGCATCTGTCTGGTGGGCAACGTCGACCCTATCGGGGTCATGACCGACGGCTCCCCGGCGGATGTGGATCAGTCGGTGAAGGAGTGCTTCCGCAAAGCCCACGACAGCCCCTGCGGCTTTATCCTGGCCACCGGATGCGACATTCCTCATGAAGGGTCGTTGGAAAACTTGGATCAGTTTATGGCGTCCGGCCGAAAATACGGCCAGTGGCCGCTTCAGGCCAAGCTCTTCGGCTGAAAGAAAGGGAATGGCTCCAACGCCTCCAGGAGAAGGCGCCGGAGCTGAGGGCAGGGGAGGATTGTTTTTCGGCGGGCTAAACCTTGGGCCGAAAAGCGGCGAGGTCGTCCGTTTGAACAGGTTGACAGGCTGACAGACCAGAAGGCTGGCAGGCCGACAGACGGACAGAGCAGATCATCTTTCAGCCGTTCTTCCAAGGGCGTCTTCATTCGTCGGCAGGCGGCAAAATAATCGACCTGGTTCCGTAGCTGGTGATGCAAGCCCCTTTCTGGGCTCGCGTCAAAGCGACGTACAGCAAGCATTTTTCGGAAATAATGGCGGCTTGCCTGGTCGTTTCGTCCTTCCCTTTGATGGCCTTTGTCGGAGGAATGACCTGGTCGTTCACTGCGGCGATGAACATGTGCTGGAACTCCAAACCTTTCACGCGGTGCATGGTGGCGATGCGGAGTCCGTCGGCGTTTCGGTCGTCCGACTTCGTCCGCTTGATTTCGTAGGCCTTGATTCCGGCTTCTCCGAAGGTGCGGGCATAGTCGTCGAGCAAATTGTGGGTTCTGGCGACGAGACAGATGTTTTTCAATTCGACGCCTCTCTCGGCGAGACGCTTCACTTCGCTTATGATAAACGAGCTTTCGTCAGCGACGGAATTGAAGTGTCTTATGGTCGGGCTATCTCCATGGGTCAGGGAGCGGCAGCGCTCTTCTCCTTCGTATTCTCCGTCGAGGTTGTCGAAGGAGACGCCTTTCAAAAAGGCGAAGGCGCACTTTCTTATCTCTTCGGTCGTCCGATAGTTCAGCCGCAAATGGCTGCTCCGCCCGCGAACGGAGATGCCGCATTGGGAGAGAACGGCCTTTCGATCGTAGATGCGCTGGTGGGCGTCGCCGACTATGAAGAGGTCGTTGGGCCGCTCCTCTCCGGCTATGTGGCGGAGAAGGCGGTAAGCGTTCGAGCTGAAGTCCTGCCCTTCGTCGACGATGATCGACGAGTAGACGGCGTCCGTCCGATTATTCTCCAGGATCCGACGGCACTCGTACATGGCGTAGTCGATGTCCCGCTCTTGTCTCTCCCGCATCAGGGAGACATATTCCTCGAAAACTTTCCACGCTTGCAGCC
>JAIRTO010000328.1 GCA_031254895.1 Deltaproteobacteria bacterium | reverse complement strand
AAAGGGCTTTTTGCCCGTCAAAGCCTTGACGAGGCCCGAGATCGAACGAACTGCGGAATCATCGTCAGAATAAGCTCGTCGTCGAGGCCCGGGCTGGCCTTTTGGCCGATTGCGGCGCCTGCAAGCCCTTCATGTCTCGGCGTTCATTCGAAAGGCGTCCAAAAAAGGAGGCGTTGACGCATGCCCTTTAAAATATTGATAAGCGATAAGATTGAAGCCGTCTGTTCCGAACGTTTAAGGGCCAAAGGATTCGAAACGACGGAAAAAAGCGGCCTTTCGGCGGCCGATTTGGAGGCGGAGATAGGCCAATATCATGGTCTGGTGGTTAGAAGCGCCACCTCCGTCACGGCCGAAGTCCTGAAGAGAGGGGCAAAGGGAAATCTGAAGATCGTCGGCCGGGCCGGAGCCGGCTTGGACAACATAGATCTTAAGACGGCCGAAGCCTTGGGGATAAAGGTGGTCAACACCCCCGGTCTGAACGCCAACGCCGTGGCCGAGTTGACGATCGGCCTCATGCTCGTCTTGTCCCGCCGGCTTTGGCCGGCCATGGAATCCATGAAAGCGTGCCGGTGGGAGAAAAAGGGGCTGTCCGGCGTCGAGATTCGAGGCAAAACCATAGGTCTTCTGGGAATCGGGGCGGTCGGCCGCCTGGTCGCCCGAAAGGCGCTCGGGCTCGAATTGAAGGTTTTGGCCCATGATCCCTTTTTAAGCCCGGAAGCGGTGAAGGAGTGCGGAGCCGAGCCGGTCGGCTTCGAAGAAGTTTTTCAGCTTTCTGATTATGTTTCCTTGCATATGCCCAAAACCCCCGAAACGGTCAACATAGTCGATGGGCGAATCTTGGGGATGATGAAAAAAGGCAGCTATTTGATCAACTGCGCCAGGGGCGGCCTAGTCGACGAGGAAGCTCTGACGAAGGCGCTGAAGGAAGGACCGCTGGCCGGAGCGGCTTCGGACGTTTTTTCGAAAGAGCCGCCCGAACCTTCGCCTTTGTTTGGTCTGCCGAATTTCGTGGCCTTGCCTCACATGGGCGCCTCGACTGAAGAAGCTCAGCTGGCCGTCGCCGAAAAGGTCGCGGATCTGGTCATAGAGCATCTGGAAACCCAAGAAGGGATCGCGTGAACAGTCTTCTGTCCATCGCTTTTTTGACGGCGGTTCTGCTCGGTCCCGTCGAGCTGGGACCGCCAGTCCTCGACCAGGGACGGCTACGTCCCAGGCCGCCGGACGTCGTCCAGCCCGGTCCCGCCCCGAAGTACCCCTCCCTTCAGGCTCGCCGCTCGGACGTCTACGACCGGGCCGTCGCCTTCATCCGGGAAGAGAGATTCGACGAGGCCCTGTCCCTCATCCGGCGGCAGCCGCCGGATTTGCGCTCGTGGTCCGGCCTGGCCGTTTTGGAGGCCGGCCTCATCTCCGTCTCCGAGCCCCAGAACGCTCTGGAGCTCTATTATAAAATCATCAATCAGAAAGTCCGCGACCGCCATTGGGCCAGAGCCATCGCCGGCTATCGGCTGGTTTTGGGCCAGCTCTCCGCCGCCGGCGATTACGGGGCCAGGGCCAGACTCATCCGTTCGTTGGGCTTGGAATGGCGAAATCACGAAGCCAGAGCCATCCTCGACGAAACTTTGGCGGAGCCGGATCTGCCGCAAGACGTCAAAAACGAGCTCTTGGCCTTCAAAGCCGTCCTGGCTCTCCGGGTCGGCGACTTCGAGACGGCCGGGGCCATCTGGCAAGGGGGGCGGGATTTGGTCTCGCTGCGCTGGTTGGCCACCCTCAGGGTGCGTCAGGGTCGCTTCTCCGAAGCGGCCGAAGCCAGACTTCAGGCGGCGGGTCTCCTGAGAGGCGCGCAAAAGCAAAGAGAGCTGGACAGGACTCTGGACATCTTGGTCAAAGGCGGCTTAGCCGCCCAGGCGGCGGAGCTTCTGACGGCCAATCCGGATTTGAAGTCTCGGGTGAAAGACTGGAACTGGCGACTTGGACTGGCTTTTATGCTGGAAGGGAGTCCGGACAAGGCTCTGAGGCATTTCGCGGAGGAAGAGAAGCTGAAGGACGGCCGCCGCAAGGCCAGTCAATATTATCAAGGCCGCGCGCTGGAACTCCTGGAGAAGACCGACGAAGCCAAGGAGTCGTACCGCCGGGCCGCCGCCGGGCCCATGAATTATTATCGGCTGTTGGCCGAAGGCCGACTGGCCGCTCTGGACGGGGCTCCCTTGGCCGTGCCGCTGGCCGAACCCATGGTCAGACTTCTGGACGGAGCCGGGGAGGACAAAGACGCCTTAGGCTTTCATCTTTGGCTCAGCGAACGCCTGACCTGGCCTTGGCCCGATCTGTCCAGTTCAGTTTCCGTCCCCAAAAACGCTCCAGGCGAGGCCGACCGGGCCAGAGTTTCCATCGACCACTATCTGGCCTTGGGCGATCGCCGCAAGGCTTATCAGGAATTGGCGGCCATCGGGGCCAACATCATCCCCCGAAAAACCAAGCAGGGCGATCCCCTGGCCGACCGCTACGTGCTTCTGGCCGCTTTGGCCGGCGACTATCGTCTGGCCGTGGCTCTGATGGCCCGTCTCAGCCCGCCGAAAGGCTTCGCGGGGCAACGCTGGAGTCATCCCTTGGTCCTTAGTCGGCCCGTTCTGCGGGCTTGGCGCAAACACGGCCTCAAACCGCAGTTGATCCTCTCGGTCATTCGCACGGAGAGCGCCTTCCAAGCCGAAGTCGTTTCTTCTTCCAACGCCAGGGGACTTATGCAAATGCTGCCTTCCACGGCCATGAGGATCGCCGCTCTGGAAGGAGACGAGCCGCCCAAGGAGGAGACCCTCTTCGACCCGGATTTGAACGTCCGCTACGGAACCGCCTATTTGAGCGATTTGATGAAAGCCTTCGGGCAGGCGCCTCTGGCCTTGGCCGCCTACAACGGCGGGCCGTTCAACATCAAAACCTATATGGAGGCCTTGCCGGAGCGGCCCCTGGATCTCTTCATCGAAACGCTGCCCTTCGCCGAGAGCTCAAAATACGTCATGATGATCCTGGAGAGTCAGGCCATCTACGAATCGGCCTATTTGGGCCGGTACAATATTTTCGATCTGACGAGCCCGGTTGGTCTGCCTCCGGGAGAACCGCCGGATTTTTAGTCGGCCAAAAAAAACGTCGCCGACGATCTTTGAAGTTTCGTCCATGTTCGTCGCCTTTATTTTTTCGCCTGACGACGCCAGGCGGGGGACAATAAAGGCTAAAAAAACTCGAGCCATTGGAGTTTTTTTAGCTTTTGTCGAAGCTTGACCGCATTTTGTCCGTCAAAAGCCCAGAAAAAGCCGAAGCGACGGCGAAAGAGGAAAAAGTGGTTTTCTCGAAGATCTGATGTTCCCCGAGTCCTTGGCGGATCGGAACGATGAAATTGCTGAAATTTTATCCAAGTATTGCGACGAATATCTTAACTATGAGTTTTTGAATATTTGCTTTTTTGCTTTGTCCGCTCTTTGCCGAGAAAGTTCGTCGCCTATGTCGAGAGGCAACGTCAAAACCCTAGGCCGCCGGCATTATCCGCGCGATCGCTTGGGTCAATTACTTACAGCCCAAAACCGCCAAGCCCATATCCTTGAGCTCCTCCCGCCTGGCCAATTGGATCGTGTCGCGCCAAAACGCCATCTCCGCCAAAGGGCTGGAAATAAGACGGCTTTTGAAGTTGTCTCGCTCCAGCGTCGACTACATGCTGGAAGGCGGAATCGATGCGATGTCGATTCCCGTGCCGCCTCCTGATGTGGGCGTCATTATGACGATTCCCTTGTGGTCGATTTTTGAGTCAAACCCTGAACCCGAGCCTGAACCTGCCTCGTGACGAAAATGGAAGATTGACTTCTTCTGACGAAAGTCCTTGCATTTTGCAAAGCCTCCGATTATACTAATAAAGCTCTTATGCTTGACCAGATTGATCATGAAAGGCAGGCACCCGGATCCATTTTTGTCGTTCCGGCCGACTTCCTGAACGAACGAGTTCCGGAAGGCTTTTGGAGAGCGTTTTGTTTTGGAGGAACAAATGCACAAGTCGCAGCTGATAAGCGCCCTTTCCTACGAGGCGAACATTGCCCGGCAAGATGCCGACAAAGTGGTGAACGCCTTTTTTTCCTGCATCGAAGAGGGATTGATTCGCGGAGACAGAACCGAGATTAGAGGACTAGGCTCCTTTAGGGTCAAGAACTATCCCGGCTACATCGGCCGGAACCCCAAAACGGGAGAAGCCATAGAAGTCCCGCCAAAGCGGATACCCTTCTTCAGGGTCGGCCGCAAGCTAAAGGCGGTGGTCGCCGTCGAAAGCCAGCCAATCGAGAATCTCGATGATTTGGAAGACATGTTCGATTAAGCTGTTTTTTGGTTTTCCGGCCAAGAATCTTGACCCCGTTTCGAACTCCCGGCGAGTTCGGAGCGGGTTTTTTTTGACCGCGTTTTGCCGACTGCTCGTTTCGTTGAGCGCTCGTTTCGTTGAGCGGGCGTTTCGGTGAGCAGGCGTTTTGTTGATCGCGCGTTTCGTTGATCGCGTTTATCGTCGACGGCGACGGCGCTGGTTCACAGGAGATAGACCAACGCCGGCCGCTTTATTGGCGGAGGCGAAAAGGGATTTTTGGCGCTTGGCGGCGTCAAAAATCATGGGGCGAGGACCTTCGCGGGCAGGCTGGGAGGGGCCGACGTATTGGATCGATTGTTGAGCCCTCGTTCGGAAGCGGGCGCGTCAAAGCGCCCTTCAAAATGGTCAAAACAAGGTCTAAAAAAAGGGAAGGCCTATTCTGGAGGTCTATTCTGGAGGTTCTTTTGAGTTTTGTCGGTTTGTGTCGGTTGTTTTTGCGGCTTGGGCTAAAGGAGCTTTTTGGCTGCGGAAGACGGGCGCTGGAGGAGGAGAAGAAGTAGAAG
>JAIRTO010000313.1 GCA_031254895.1 Deltaproteobacteria bacterium | reverse complement strand
GTCAAAGCCAACAATCTGACCAACAAACACAAGCTCAAACCCGGTCAAGTTCTCGTCATCCCCGGCAAAGCCGCAAATTCGAAGAATGTGACCCAAACGGCCGCAAATAGAAAGAAACCGTCAAACTCGACCTCTAAACCCAAGAATTGACGAAGCCGCCATTCAAGCGGGATTTTGGCGCCACGACGCAAGTTGTCGACGCAAGGGGACATTCATTTGCTCTTGGCGCCGAAGCGGACAGGCTACCTGGCCATATTTCTGCGGAATTTTCGCCTTTCCGGCCAACACTCCTGTTTGCTTCGTCGAGGCGGCGGCCCCGCCCGTCGCGACGTTTTTAGCGGTTCGCATATGAGCGGAAATCTGGCCGATACAAGTTGACGCGTTTTTCAAGCTCTTCCGCGTTCGCCTGCCGACGCCAATAATCAGCCCAGGCTTTTTCGGCTAGCGTCAGCTGGCCCATGCTCATAGCCTCAAGTTCTTCCAGCGTTTTCGCCACAACTTTCCCCTCCTCAATCTGACGGACGGCCACGTCGATGGCGGCCAGGTTGCGCTCGCCTCAAAACGGGTCAGCAGACGCCTCGAACGGCCCCTCGTCGTTCGGGGCTGATATTTTGGCCATCGCCGCCTGGTCAGCCTGGTCAGCTTTGTTTCCAGCTTTTTAGCGCCGGCAAACCCTCTTTCATCATTTTTCTGGCTTCATCCTCGCTCAGGCCGGATTCGAGAGCGGCCAGGCGGGACACGCAAATATCAACCATTTCACTCATCCGGCCATTTAGCGTGAACGCGCCATTTTTAAAACAATATTTGCCATAATCCTCGTTCCCGCACTCACGTCCTCATTCGTTCCCTCCATTTCGTCGGTTTCGCCCATTGGCGCAGCTTTGGCCGAGCCTTTCTTCCACTGCCATTTGCTCCTCTCAAATTCTAGTCGTCATGTCGGCGGGTTCTCCGGCTATGCGCCTTTACGCCGCCAACGGCGGCGCAAACCCTCGGCAGAGAGCCGCCTTAAGCGCCTGCGGCGGCTATGGCGCAGCCAAAAACCGTCAGAGCGAATCCGCGCTTCCAGGCAACGCGAGAAAACGTCCCCGGCAGTCGCCGCAAGCCGGCAGTCCCGCCGCCAGAGTTCTTCTACAGCAAATAAACGACTAAAACAACTGAAAGACGGTAATGCCAGACGCGGCAAAGACCTGCCGCTCCGGGGATTCTCGCCTTTATGACCAGACGTCAGCATTGAAAGGAGCCAAGCCAAGAGACGCGCCTGGCCAAGCGAAAAAAAAGCCAGCATGACGTCAGGTTACATATGACATGCTAACTGTATTTTTGCACAATACAATTTGACTTAAGATATAATATAAGAAGTTAAATAGTCGAAACTTGCAAAATCAAGATAAATATAGTATTATATATCGTTGATATAATTTTTAAATATATGGCAAATAAAACAAATATCCATTTTTACTACTTATAAATAAAAATATTTAGTTTGATATTCGTATAAAATTAATCTCTTATATACAATATCTATATATTCAAAATCAATATATTATTTAACAACAAAAAAAACTAAATATTGTTTAATAATTATCGCCTAAAGCTCCAAAATGGAGGATTACGTCGCCAACATCCGTCGGTCAAGGATTGGCCAAAGGGAGCCAGCCGCTGGCCGCCTGGCGGAAAAAACGAGTTTTTTTTGGCCGCAGACCAGTCCAGACTTTCGGATTTTCTGTTGAGGCATGTTTTTTTGGCCGCAACAATCCCCCAGCGACTTTCCGGTCGCTGGTCTTTTCAGGTTGAAGTTATGATTGAGAGAAAAAAGTTGCCCGCCGTCGAACCGTCCACTCATCCCGGTCAAGTTCTAAAGGAGGAATACCTGGACCCGTTGGGCCTCTCCGTGACCGAGTTGTCCGCCAAATTGGGGGTTTCTCGAAACACCCTGTCCAGCATAGTCAACGAACGGGCCGGGGTCAGCCCCGACATGGCTCTCAGATTGTCCCAAGCCTTCAACACGGCGCCTGAAAAGTGGCTGGAACTCCAATATCTCTTCGAACTGGCCGCCGCCAGACGATTCGATTCAGGTTGGAAGGAAGTAGAGCCGGTGGGCGGGAAGCGCCGCGAAAAGGGCTCGTCGGCGGTTCCCGGCGACAACCGCAAAAAGAAAAGGCTGCCCCGGGCCTGACCATATCTTTGGGCTCGTCAACATGACCGGCTTTTCGGCTATGGGCCAGTCCCCTTAAACAGGCGAGCATTTGACGAAAAACTTGTTTTTTGGTTCCTGCGCCGCTCTTCGCCCGGCCGATCGGCGAAAAAAGAAGCGATTTTTCCTTTTTGGAAATAAGGCGACAGCCGGGCTAAAAAGGCGGAAACGGTCTTGCGGCGGTCTTCTTTCGTCCGCTCGGCAGAAACTGGCATCGCGAAACTTCGCCGATCGCCGGCCTAGCCGGCCTAGCCGGCAGGCCTGACAACCAGGACGGCGTCTCTCACAGGTTTTCTTCTCCTGGCGCGATGGGCAAAAGGACCGTGAAAGTCGTCAGAATGTCCGGGGTGGAGGAGACGGAGATATGGCCGTTGCCTCGCATGATTATCCCCCAGACCATAGCCAGCCCCAGACCGTTGCCGTCCGGTTTGGTGGTGAAGAAAGGCTCGAATATCCGTCTTATGTTCTCTTCCGAAATGCCGCTGCCGTTGTCGGAGATGGCCAAGGAAACGTAGCCTGGCCGGAGCAGATCCACTTTAGAAGTTATGCTGACATGGGGATGTCTTGTCGTCACGGCCGCTTCCATGGCGTTTTGAACAAGATTGAAAATAACCTGACTCAGCTGGCTGTAGTCGAAGAAGACCTTGGGGATGTCGTCCAGTTCGACTTGGATGGCGGCCTCGTCTCCTTTCCAGCTGGAAAATATGTGCACCTGATCCTCTATCAAGTCGTTTAGTTCGACAGGCTGAGGATTTCCGGCCGTGGGCTTGGCGAAGGACAGAAAATCCCCGACCAGGGTTTCCAGTCTTTCCATCTCCCGGCCGATGATGCTCATGAGGCGGTTTTGGTCCTCAGGCTTCATGGTCTGACTCAAGAGCATGTGCCAAGAACCGGACATGGAAGCCAGAGGAGTCCTTATCTCATGGGCCAAGCCGGCGGCCAACTGACCGACGGCCGCCATGTGCTCGCTCCGCTTCATTTCCGCTTCCATCTGCATTAGGGCCGTCTGATCCTTAATGACGAAAAGCCGGCCCCAATTCTCGTTCCGAACGTCGTTCAACGCCAGAATGCTCAATTCTATGTTCAGCTCCGCCATGTCCCCGTTGCGGACATGCTTGAAGCGAAGGCCTCTGATCTGGTGATATTGCTGAATTTCGTCGTCGGAAAGCCGCTGATCGTCCAGCTTGACGAGCCCGGGAAACAAATGCCTCCAGTGCTTCCCGACGACGGCGTTGGTGGACACCCGGAGAATGTCCCGTCCGGCGGGATTGACGGTCAGAATCAGCCCTTGAGTGTCAGTGGTGATCAAGCCGGAATCTATGCTGTGGATGATGCTTTCGTTCAACTGCGACAGCCTGTCCAGTGACGTCTGGCTGGTGACGAGGGCTTGACTCGACAAAATTAGCTGCGTGGACAGATGCCCGCTTAAAATCGCCACCAGATAAGAGGCGCCGGTGTTGATCAAAATGGTTATGACCAGTTCCGTGGTTCCCATATAATCCACCAAAGGCGGAAGCCCCGGCAGATACCCGAAATAGTGCAGATCGGAAATGGTGGCCCAAGCGGCGGTGGACAAAGTGGCGGCCACGAAGCTCATCCGAAGACCGCCCAAAAAGGCGCTGTTGATGACCACCACTACGAAGACGAAATTCAGCGTGCTCTCTATGCCGCCGGTCAAAACGATGATTGTGGCGGCCAAAAAAGCGTCGCAGAACATCTGGATGATTATTTGAAACCCGGGACTGAAATGACGAGGCAAGACGTAGTAGTGAAGAAAAGCCAAAAGATAGGACACGATTAAGACGACGGAGATGGCCCTGGTCCAGTAGTCGAAAATGGCCGGCGCGCGTCCGTTGATGTAGATGAGGGTTATGGTCAGCGACAGAAAGGCGCTGGTGATCAGCCTCAAGATCAAAAGCCATCTCAGTCGGCTTTCTTCGATTTTTTGCGGCGCCCACAGTTGTCCGGTCATGCTGTTCCTTCAGTCGTCAATGAAATATAAGCGGCTTGAACCGCAAAAAACCCGGCCCGGAAGCCCCGGGCCGGGCCAAAAGAAGCCTGTTTTTCAGGAGCCTAGCCTGGACGAGGTTTTTCGACATCAGCTTTTTTTGGCGGTTCGAAAGCTGGCGGAAAGATTGACGGCCCCGGCCAAAGAATGCGGCTCCTCCGCCGGGAAATGAAAGCCATATTTTCGGCAAATTGGCTCCGGCCAAGTCGGGGACTTTTTTGACGGCCGGACAAATAAGCCTTATCAGCCTTAGCGACTTTAGCGGAGGTCATTTTTAGAGATAGGAGAAATAGCTCGGCAGACGCGAGGGGCCAAGACCGAAGTCGTCGCCTCGGAGGTCTGCGACGGAGCCTATTTGGCCAATTTTCTTGGCGGTCGCCTGGAATTGCCGGCAGCCCTGACGGTCTGGCGTCGTCTTGGGGGACGACGGTCTAAAAAGAGGACGAAGCTCTGGAAAGACGTCTGACGACAATCACCGACAAAAAAAACGTCTTCTAATTTTACACGATTTCTACAGAGATTTGTAGGCGAAAGAGAAAACGCCCAAAATTGGCCTGACCTGTCGCCTCAAGGAAAGACGCGCGGAATGGTCAGAAATCTGCTTGCCAAACGCCGTAAATTAGAACGACGGAAATATTTTTGACCGAAATACTAGAGAATGCGCCATTAATTGAGAACAATTGAAGCCGGAGCAACATGCGCTCTAAAAAAAAAGAAAACAAGTCGCGGAACCAGTTTTTTGGAGTCATAAAAGATGTGATGGATTTTTATGACATTCAGCTTTCGAGGTTAAAAAAAAATTGACATTTGAGTTTAATCTTGTTTGCGCATGTCATGACACAAAAAAAATGCAGGCCGCATTTCGCTTCATATGAATCGACAACCTCCTTGATCGGTTCAATCTCGTTTTGGCGAGAGCGGTCGTCGTTCATCGCGCGAAACATCTGATTTTCCCAGAAACTAGCTCGGAAATCCTTGCGGATTTCTCTTCCGGCCGCGTCTGCGCCGAAGGAGCTCTTCGACCGAGGCCCCCCGACTCTTCAAAAGCGGCAAGTTCGACGTCTTCGCTCCGTTTCTTCCCGGCCGGAACCAGGTTCAGTCCTCGAATCGCTCCGCCCAAGCTGTCCAGCTTGTCAGCTGGACCAGGCGTCGCCTCCTTGACAGATCTCGGCGATCTGTGCTACATTCCTGCCGTTAATGACAGTCCGTCCAAAAATGGACATAAAAACGCCATAATAAAGACAAAAAGTCGTCGCCCGGGCTCCGTTCCGGATCCAGGGCGTCAGATGGAACGGGGTGCGAATCCCCGACGCGACCGGCACTGTGAGCGTGAGTCTGCTCCAAAGCGACGGCGAGCCGTCGTCTGAACGAGAGTTAGCCACTGCGGCGACCTGAAAGGGCCTGCGGGAAGGTAGGAAGCGGACGCAGAAGGATTTTTTTCTTTCCTAACGCGAGTCAGGAGACTTACGCTTTTTGTCGTTCTTGGACTCATTCGTGAGGCGCGCGAACGCGGGCGGGCCGATCATGATTCTTCAATCATGATCGGCCCGCTTTTTTTTCGCTCCGGAGCCATGGCAAGAACTCACATACTCCCCAAGCTTTTGCAAATCCTGGTCGTGCTCGTCGGCGTGAGCTTCCTCAGCTTTCTCCTCATCTACCTCGCCCCGGGCGACCCGGTTCGCTCCATGTTTACGGTCAGCGGCCACATCCCCCCTGAGGAGACCCTAAGCGAGATCAGAGCCGAATTGGGCCTCGATCGGCCGTTTCTGGTCCATTACTTCAGCTGGTTGAAGAACTGTCTGCGAGGCGATTTCGGGCGCTCCTACACCCGAGGTCAGCCGGTGGCCAAGCTGCTCGCGGCCAGGGTTCTGCCCACCGTCGAGCTGGCCTTGCTGTCCCTGGCCATGATGCTGGTCATGGCCGTGCCCTTAGGCTTCGCCGCCGCCCTCAACCAGAACAAGCCCCTCGACTACCTCATCAGAGGCCTGACCTTCTTCGGCGTATCCATGCCCAATTTCTGGGTCGGTCTGATACTTCTTTACGTGGTGGCCCTAAAGTTGGGCTGGCTGCCCGTGGTGGCCACGGGCATGGGCTTCAAGAAGATGATCCTGCCGGCCTTCACCTTGGCTTGGGCCATGTCCGGCAAATACGCCAGGCAGGTAAGGGCGGCGGCGCTCGAGGAGCTGTCCGGCGACTACGTCTCCGGGGCCAGGGCCAGGGGCATCCCAGAGTCGGTCATCCTATGGCGGCACGTCGTGCCCAACGCCTCCCTGCCCCTCCTCACCCTCCTGGGCTTGTCCCTGGGCTCCCTCCTGGGCGGGACGGCCGTGGTCGAGGTCATCTTCTCCTACCCGGCTTTGGGCAGTCTGGCCCTCTCGGCCATAACCTCGGCGGATTATCCCCTGATTCAGGGCTTCGTGCGGTGGATCGCCCTGATCTACATGCTGGTCAACCTGGCCGTCGACTTCTCCTACGGGCGCCTGGATCCCCGTCTCCGAAAGGGTCGATGAAATGAGGGGCGCCAAACTCAGATTCGTCGTCTTCGGGATCCTGGCCCTGGCCATAGCCGCAGCGGCCCTGCTGGCCCCGGTTCTGGCCGCCCGCGATCCCCATCAGGCCGTTCTGACCGAGGCCGTCCGGCCGCCCAGCGCCGAGCATTATTTCGGCACCGACCGCATGGGCCGCGACCTGTTTTCCCGGGTCATCTACGGCACCCGCACCTCCCTGGCGGCCACCCTGGCCCTGGTGGTGTGCATCTTCACCGTGGGCAGCGTGATGGGCATTGTCTCGGGCTACGCCGGAGGCCTGGT
>JAIRTO010000304.1 GCA_031254895.1 Deltaproteobacteria bacterium | reverse complement strand
CGATAAAAGCTTTCAGCTGGCCGATTCGACAAGTCAAAATCGATTTTTATCGGTCAAGGATCGCCAGGCCGCGAACGGCTCGCCTAAAACTGTTATCCGCGAACGGCTCGCCTAAAACTGTTAGCCTCGAACTGCTCGCCTAAAACTGTTATCCGCGAACGGCCAGCCTCAAACGGCTCGCCGCTGGCAGGCTTCTCCTCTTCCGCAAATATAACGGCCACAGAGGAGCAAAAGCAAGAAAAAAAACCATTTTGAAAAATGTCCTTTTGACGAGCGGGCGAAAAATCGTCTTTCAATTGTCGGCCGCTCGCTTGAAAGGAATTTCGCCTGCGCTTCGGGCGGCGAACCGAGGGCGGCCTCAGGCGAATCGGAACGTTTTTGCCGCCTGAAGATGCGCCGGCCGAAATGATGCGTCTTGAAAGACACAACGCCTCGCGGGCCTGCGGAAGAGTTTTGGCGTTCTCGCGCGAAAAAGCGCGGCCAAGGTCTCGCTCCGTCGAACCTTGGCTCGTCGCTTTTTTGCCGCGAACGACGCCCTATATTTTTGAGAACCATGACGCTTGAGGATGAGGATCCTTTTTTGGCGACTTTTGGCTTTGACGGCCCAGTTCTCCGTCAAGCTCGAATTTTTGATGAAGCCTTCGCTTCTGGCGACATTGTCAGGCATTAGAAAGGAAAATATGATCAATGCCCATGTTTTCTTTCTATTCTTTTAATGATGTTTTCGATATGCTTTCTCATTTCTTGGAAAGTGCAAACTTCGCCGCTGACGTTCATGTCGACGAGACCATCCATGTCCTCTTGCGTCATCCTTCTTCTTGCGGCCGGAGTCGCCTTCAATTTTGAAGAAAGATTTTGCGCGGAAATTTTCCGATCTTTTTTGGAGTTCATGATTATTGCCTCTAATTTGAACTTGTTGCGGCCATTTCTTGGCCGCATTAAGGGAAAAGCCCAATAATGAGGCCGCTTCTAGACCAGAGGGTCGAAAACCGTTTCGTCTTTCGCTTCGTCGACTTTATTCTGATTTTTCTGGTCGTCGAAGTCGTCCGAGTAGTTTTCGGCCAGATGAATGTAGGAATCCACGATTTTAAGACCCTGCGCCTCTTGATCCGGACCGGGATCCAAGTCTTCGTCGTCTTGGGGAGACGAAGGATTGGCTGAAAGAGCTCGTCCTGGTTTTTCCGGCAGGCCCAAAGCATGTTCGCCCGAAGAAAACCTTGGATATGCTGGACTGAAAAACGGGTTTTTGGCCAGAGGGCCGAAATTGTCCGCCGTTCGGCGAATAGGAGTCGCTCCGGCTTTTGAAATCGGGTCTGGAGCAATCGGCGCGTCTTGGCGCAGGAGAGACAGCAAAACGGAACGGGCCTGGAAAGGGCGGCCGGAGTTGAGGGTCGCCAGTCTCTGAAAAAACAGTTCGGCGGCCCTCATTTGTTCATCAGTCAGGTCAGGGCAGTTGTTGTGCGTCGTGGCGGCTCTTAAGGCTTCCAAAAGACCAGGCGGGCAGGACGCCGCCGATCTGTCGCATTTTTGAGCGCAGTCCGAGCAAAGAGCTCCTCCCTCGACGGGAGAGAGGCGCCACCGTTCGGTCTCCGTCCGACCGCAGAGGCGGCAACTGTCGAACCAGGCGGCGAATCCTGTTTGACTAAGGTAGGCCTTGGTGAAGCCCAAAGAGAGGCGTCTGGGCTCTAGAGCCGGCAAAGAGAAATCAGAGAGTTTGGAAAGGGCGCCAAGATGACGCAGAAGCGTTTCAAAAGGCCCCAAAGCGGGATTCAAATGAACCTCGAAAGCTCTGACGAGTTCCAAGGCCCATGACGACAAAGCGAGACAGACAGGGTCGGGGGGCAGAACGGGAGCTTTCGGGTTGTGTTCGCCTCTTTCCACGAAGCCTATGTAACGGTTGGGTTGCTGGCGAATGTAATAGTAGGCCGCCGTTCCCGGTCGGAGCAGATTGCCGCCGAACCGGCGAATTGACTGACGCGCGTTTTTGGCCAAGGCCGTGACGAGCCCTTTTTCGCGGGTCAGAAAGGTGACCAAAAGATCCGAATCGCCTCGTCCCGTCCTCGACAACACCACTGCCCCCAGACGAACCGGAGGAGGAAGAGTCGGGCGAGTCAGTCGCTGTCTTTTCATATGAAATCGCAGGTTTTGATGCGTTTGAGGTCGGCCAGAAGGCGGTTGTATTTGGTCATGCGGCACTGCGGACAGTGTTTGAGACAGTAATCGCCTTTGGCCGCCCACCGCGACCATCGCCGCCGGCTTTGGCCTCGCCATATTTCGGAAAAGCTGTTTTCCAAGAGGTTGCCCATGGCGCCTGTGGCCGGGTCGTCGTTGAGCCGTCCGCACAGAAAAACCGAACCGTCGGCGGTTATGACGGTCGACAAGCTGTGGGCCAGACAAGGCAGACCGTCGTTGCCCGTTTTTTTGTTGTCGGTCAAGGCCGAAACGTTTATGGAGAAATTCTCGGTCTCCAGTTCCTTCAAGTCCAAAGGAGGGCGCGAGCTGACCAGCTCCGGGTGATCGACCACGGGACGCAGATGCAGGTAGTCCGCGCCAAGATCTCTGAGACGCCCGGCCAGTCGGCGGAGGGAATCAGGGTCGTCGTTTTGGTTGGTCAAAACGTAGCCGACGCCCAAAGTCGGTTTGGGGGACAGCGAGGCCAGACGGGCCAGACTGGTCAGGAGTTCGGCGAAATGGTCGCGGCCTTTCAGACGGAGGTATTGCTTTTCGTTAGAGGCGTCGAGGCTAAGCCGGATCCATTGGAAGCGGGCGTAAAAATCAGGATCCATGGACGGGACGAATAGTCTGGTTCCGTTGCTGATGAGCCCTACGGAAAGACCTTTGTTCAAAGCCAATTCGGCGGCCAGGACGAAATGAGGCGACAGGACGGGTTCGCCGCCCCCTTCTATGGTCACTCCTCTAGTTCCGCCGGCGGACAAATCGTCGAAGAGACGTTCCAGAACGGCAAGATCGAGGCGGTCTGGGCACAGGGCTCGAGATTTCAGATCCGAGCACCAGATGCATTTTAGATTGCACTGACTGGTCAAGCTCAGTTCCACGGAAATTGGATACGACGGGTCGAGCCCCGACAGGTTTTTGTTTAGGCTGACCAGTTTGTCCGGGAAAAGAAGAATCTTTTCCAGACCAATTTCATCGGGCCCCCTGCCCGCGGCTGCGTTTGAATTCAGATCGGACATTTTTCCTTCAGGTGGCTGCGGCTTCCGCCGGGCTTCGGCGGATCATGTCGGCATAATATTGATCCATAAGCTGCTTTAACGTTTTGTAAGCTTCTTCCGCTCCTATCCTGCCCATATTAAGGGCCAGCCAGGTGTCGAATTCCGAACCGCCCTCCTGACTGCGGCCGCAGTCGAGAAAGGCCGGGATGAAACGCTGCTGTCGACGGGTGAGGCGCAATCGCCAAATCTTGTCGTCTTCTCTTAAAGCTGCGGCCAGATTCGGATAGAGACGAACGATCTCCTCCTTAAGCCGTCGTTTCAATTCCAGAGCCTCGGGAATGGAAGAAACTCCGGGACGGTTCAGCAAAAAATGGGCTTTGGCCCAGTCTTTCGCTATTCCCTGGCCAAGGGCGTACATTTGCGCTAAATAGAAGCAGGCGAGCTGGTCGCCTTTTTCGGCCGCCAAAGTCAGCCATTTGAAAGCTTCGGCGTAATTCTGGGCGATTATGTCGCCGCTGAGATTCAAAACTCCGATCAGCCTTTGGGCCGGCGGATAGCCCAAGGCGGCGGATCTTTCGAAACAGGCCACGGCCATGTCAGGATCCTGCTGACGTTCGCTGGTGTTGAGGTAGAATCGCTTGCCTTTTTCGAACAGGCTTTCAGCCGATTCTTCAGGATTGACAGCGGGCATATGCCGTTCCTTAAGCCGTCCGCTCGAGACGGAAGGGCTTTTTCTTCACTTAAGTTTCGGTTAGTTTTTCCAGAAACCTTGCGGCCAAGGGGCCTTTTGACCCTACGACCGCGTCTGGCCCAAGGCGCCAGGATCTTCGGCAGGCTCTTTCGTTCGACGGCTCTTTTCCCGACGACTCTTTCGGTCAACGACTCTTTTGCTCGACGGCTTTTTTTGTTTTGCGATCCGGGCCGAAAAAGACTCCCTTTATGGTCGGAGGAGCCCGAAAGCGTCTGTTTTGGCCTCTCGACAAGCCAAAAACAGAGAAGACGTCGGCTTGTTCAGGGCCGAGGCGCTTTTTGGCCTTTGGAGACGACGGCGGGGGCGCTAAATCTTCCGACTTTTATCCAGGGTGGCTTCCAGTTTGGCCTGTCTGGTCAGTTCGGCCCGCAAAGCCGGCGACCCCGGCAAAGCTTTGGGATTCGGCGCGATTTCTCAATGAAGCTGACCATATCGCCAAGCCTGACTCCCGACGCGCAAAAAAACGCGCTTGGGAACGCGCGGCTTTCGACGATGAAGTCGCGGACTGGACGAGCAGGACTTTGGCGGTCATTCCAGGCTTGACGCGCTCCGCCGTCATGTCCAAAGCGAAGGAGGCCGATTTGTTCGATTAGTCCGCTTTGTCCGATTAGCCGGACATGACGAACATCTTTTGACGAGCCGTCTTTTTTCCCGCTCCATCGGCCTCGAGAGAATTTCGGCTTGGACGATAATTTTAGGACGAAAAAAGAATTCGTCCAAGACGCCGGTTGGGCTTGGTCAACGCTCCCGCGTCGTCGCGAGAGCTCCGTCTTTTGTTCGAGCTTGGTCTTTTAGCAAAAAAAACTAGTTCTTTCTACAAAAGGCTTGGTCTTTCGACCAGAAGCGGAAAAATCAGATTTCTATGGGGCTTCTTTTCTGACTGTCGGAAGCCGCCAAAAGTCCGTCCGCAAGCGGCCTTTTGGGTCGGTTTTCGTCAAACGAGCGGTTAGGACAAGGTCAGAATCTCGGCTCCCGATTCGGTCACCAAAATAGTGTGCTCGAATTGGGCGGAAAGAAGACCGTCGGCGGTGACG
>JAIRTO010000194.1 GCA_031254895.1 Deltaproteobacteria bacterium | reverse complement strand
AATTTGGCCAAACTGTTTCTGGCTTCCGGATTTTCCGGGTCATAAGCCAACCAGCGTTTGAAGACTGTCTCCGTTTCGGACAGTCGGCCCTGATTGAAAAACAGGATCCCGAGATAATTGAGGGCGGCGGAGTTGAAGGGATCGGCCGTCAACACCTTTTCCAAATCCCTCAAGGCCTCATCCGTTTTCCGGGCGGCGAGGCTCTCTCTGGCCGTCGCCAAAAGACTTCTGATGTTGACTGGCTCCGGATTCGTTCCTTCCGGGACGGGTTCCGGTTTTTGAGGCTGATAGACGGCGAAGCTGGGATGAACCGCTTCCCCATGACTGAAAATGTAGAAATCCGAGATCGAGGTTCGGTTCGAGTCGGTCGGCTCGAAAGGATGGCGGTTGGGAACGAAGCCGGCCAAGACCCAGTCGGGCCTGTTCAGACTGATCCAATTGGTGAATTTGCGGTTGCGCAAGTGCGCGGCCAAAGAGCGGTTCTGGTCGACGTTGCTTGAGTAGATAATGACGAAACGGCTGGGCAGCTGAAGCAAATGGTTCAAATAGGCGGTGTAGGCGACGTCTTCCAGTATGAAATAGACGACGTCCAGAGACAAGGCGAGTTCGGACAATATGGGAATGTTTTGTTGCCAGCGCTGCGGGACGTAAGGCAAAAAAGCTCGGCTTTGATCGCCGGCGAATCTTTTTTGACACGCCCCGACGGCCGTCGGAGAGAGCTCGAAGCCGTAATACTTTTCGAATTTCAACAAACTCGACATCTCGCCGTCGCCGCAGCCGAAGTCGGCGGCGACTTTGATGTTGTGTTTTTCAGCGAAGTCATTTATTATTTCAGCCTTGAATTGGCCTAAACGGCCCTGACTGCAAGAGCCGGAATCTCCGCCGCTTTTGTAGCGTTCTTCCCAATAGTCGTAAGTGTTCAACTCGGCCATGTCGTCTCCTTGGATATGGGCTGGCAATAGACGAACGATTTGAAGAGCAAATTAGAAGAAACCCGTAAAATTTTCTTTTTCAAGCTCATTATATTATATTGAGCTAGCATCTGTTTCAAAAAAAGTTCAGCCTTCGGCTTGAAGCAAACGGAAAAATCATGAGCAAAGAGTACAATGTTGGCGTATTAGGGGCCACGGGAGCCGTCGGCCGTGAGATGCTCGAATGTCTGGCGGAGCGGGGCTTTCCCTACAAAAAAGTCAAGGCTTTGGCTTCGGAACGCTCCGCCGGCGAACAACTGGATTTCGACGGCGGAACTCTCGTCGTGGAAGAGGCCAAGGAGGATTCCTTCGAGGGTCTGGATCTGGCCATTTTTTCCGCCGGCGGCCAGGCCAGCGCCCGCTTCGCTCCCATAGCCGCCAAAGCCGGCTGTCCGGTGGTGGACAACTCGTCCAACTGGCGCATGGATCCAAGAGTACCCTTGATCATTCCCGAGGTCAACCCCGGCGCCTTGCGGCGGCACAAGGGCATCATCGCCAATCCGAATTGCTCGACCATTCAGATGCTGGTCGCCCTAAAGCCCATCTACGACGCGGTGGGCATCAAACGGATCGTCGTCTCCACTTATCAGTCCGTCTCCGGGACGGGACGGAAGGCCATCGACGAGCTGGCCGACCAGACCAGGGATCTCCTCAGCGGGATCGATCCCGAAATCAACGTTTATCCGCATCGCATCGCCTTCAACTGCCTGCCCCACATCGATAGTTTTACGGAAAACGGCTACACGAAGGAAGAGATGAAAATGACCAACGAGACCATGAAGATTTTCGACGACAAAAACATCAAGGTCTCGGCCACCTGCGTCAGGGTTCCCGTCTTCTACGCCCATTCCGAAGCCGTCTGGATCGAAACGGGCCGGCCCATCAAGCCGGAAACGGCCCGGGAACTTATGAGCCGGGCTCCAGGCATCCTGGTGACGGACGATCCGGCCGAAAACGTCTATCCTCTGGCGTCCATCGCCGGCGGACGGGACGAAGTCTTCGTCGGCCGCATTCGCGCGGACATTTCCTGCGAAAACGGTCTGAGCATGTGGATAGTCTCCGACAACATCCGCAAGGGCGCGGCCACCAACGCCGTTCAGATCGCCGAATTGATGATCCGAGACCGTGAGCTGATGAAAACCGACTGGGAGGACTGAGTTCCGGACAGCCGGGGCGCCTGCCAGTTTAATCTGCTACAAAATAGGAGGATTGCATGGCTTGGTCCAATCAGTCAAAAGAGTATGAGAAGCTTCTGGAAATTGGCCGCCCCCCGAACATCGCCAGCCTCTTTCCGAACTCCAAGGGCCTTATCGTCAGCGGCAAGTTCATCGACCGCGCTTTGACGGCCAAGGGCAAGGCCATGACCATCGCCGCCAACGGCCGCAACCATCTGATCATTCGCGGCGTCTTGGCGGCGGCCCAGAAAGCCGACGCCGCCGTCATCATCGAGATCGCCAAAAGCGAGGGCGGCAGCAGCTTTTACTGCTCCGTCAACTACTGGAACATGGCCAGGCAAGTCGACGCCGTGCTGAACGAGCTGGGTCTGACCGTGCCGGTGGCCATTCACGCCGATCACTACGGGATAAAAAACGACAAGGATCTGGCCAAGGCCAAAGTCGAAGTGCCGACCATGTTCGAGGCGGGCATCACTTCCATCGCCATCGACGCTTCGCACCTGCCTGACGACCAGAACCTCCTGGCCTCCATCGCCGTCAACCCCTTCATCCCCAAATGGGCCGGCTTGGAATGCGAAGTGGGCGAAATCAAAGGCGACGTCGGCCTCTCCACGCCCGCCGAAGCTCTGTTTCTCGTGCAAGGCTTAAACGCCCACGATATTCATCCCGATTGGATCGCCTTGAACAACGGGACGACCCACGGCATTCAGGCCAGCAGCGCCGGCATCAACGTCGATCTCACCGCCGAAATCCACAAAGCCATCGCCCCTTATGGCCTTTCCGGCGCTCAACACGGAACCAGCGGCAACTCGTCCGAACGCTTGAAGGAAATCGCCCTGAAGACCAGAACCACCAAAGCCAACGTGGCCACGGCCTTGCAAATGGTCTCTTGGGGAGTGGAGATAGACGACTACGGCAACGCCATCCTCAAAGACGGCGCCCTGGTCAAAATTCCCGGCCAGGGCATGACCGAAGAGCTCTGGGCGGAGATGGTCGCCTTCGGCGCGGACAAGAAATACAAGGCCGGAGACTTCAAGAACCTCAACCTCCCCTTCGAAAACAAGATCCTGTCTCAGCCCAAAGAGATCCGGGAGAGGATGACCAAGGCCGTCGAAGATTTCGTCTACAATCTCCTGACCAAGGTCTTTTCCGCCGACGGCACGGCCAAATTGACTTACGAAGCAATCATGAAGGCCGGCGGCTGCGATCCTGGCCCCAAAGCCTCTCGTCTGGAAGATCCGGCAAATTGGACGGAAGCCAAGATCAAAGAAAAAGCCGCCGCCATCAACACGGACAAAGGCCCGGCCGGCAATTTTGACGACTGATTCTCTCGGCTGAAAGCTTCGGCTCCCGCTGGCTAGGCCTAAGGGTTTAAGACTTTCCGCCATCGCCTGTCCGTCGCGCCGCGTCTTGACGCGTCTCGACGCTCGGCCAAAAAAAACTCCCCGACTTCGGACGGGGAGTTTTTTTTGGTCAAAATTTGCGATTATCAAAAA
>JAIRTO010000243.1 GCA_031254895.1 Deltaproteobacteria bacterium | reverse complement strand
AGGCCGAATCATGGAACGTTCCTGGAAGAAACCTAAGCCGGATTGTCCGTCGTATTTTCGGATCGGCAAGATGCCGGTCATGTAGCACAAGCCAACGTAGCTCTGGTCTCGGAAAAGCAGGCGGACGAATTCGAGATACTGTTTTTGGGACGTTTTATCCCGACGATCGCGAAGAATATGGTCCCACTCGTCGACGATGAAAATAATTTTACGATGAGTGTGGGCGAACAAATTTCCCAGAGTGAAATTCAGCGCCTTATTTTTGCCAAAAAGAACGTCAGGGTATTGTCTGTAGATTTCATTTGCCACTTCTTCGGTTAGGCTCCGGATAGTTTTCCCAACGTCCTTGTCTGCGGCGAGGTAAAATTTGGCCATATCCATATGAACGACGTCATAGGCGTTCAAATGCTCCGCGAAAGACGGGTCGGCGGCGACGGCCAGTTTTTCGAACAAGGCCCGGGAATCGCACCCTAGGCTGTAATAAGCCTTCAGCATGTCGGCGGTCCAAGTTTTGCCGAAGCGTCGGGCCCGGGAAACGCAGAGGTATTTTAGGCTTTTGCGGCTAATCCGGGGATTCAAAAGACTGATGAGGCCAGATTTGTCCACATATGTGGGGGAGTCCAGAATTTCCGTAAAATCTTCGTTGTCGGGATTAAGATATATGCCCATCTTGCTTTTCTCCGCTGTCGGCGTCATTTCCTTTGGCAAAGCGACGTCGACAGAATTGACTGGCGAAAATCGAAATAGAAAGAAAAATTCGCGAAAAGCGCGACTATTTCTTCTTTTCCGTCTTTTTGCGGCTCTTCGAAGGCGATTGCGTCTGACTGGCGCGCTTGTCCGCCAACTCCATGACGAACCCGCACTTTTTGTTTTCTTGTCGCTATTGATCCCCGTCAAAAGCAGTTATAAGCGGTTATTTAAGGAGTCTTCGCGATCGGCGACGGCGTTCAAGCCGTTCTGACAGCTTTTTGCGTTCTTCCCCGCCGACTCTCCGGCCAGAAGTTTGCCGCGTCGTCCCGGAGTCCACATGTTACGATACCACGTATCTACCGGGAAAGCAATTTATACACAGAAAATATATAATTTAGAACAAATATGTCAGTCTTTTTGCATACAATTAAATAGTAAAAAACTATAATAATAAAAATAAAATTGAGCAAAAGAAATCAATATACATTTAATAACAGCCTTACATTGACTAAATATAATAATTTAGTTGTACATAGGACAGTTAATTATAATTTTAGCATTATTAATTGTGGGTTTCAGCCGTCAAAGCAAAAAAAAAGCGCTTCACCTTGGCTCGCAGCCAAGGCTGATTCAGATTTAAAATTAGCCTTCCTTCAAACTTCTTAGTTTTGGAGAAATGTCGTCGAACGCTTCCTTCACGAAAAGCTTACCTGAGTCGCCAGGCCTGGCTAAAAATTCGCTCTCTGACAAGTCGACTGACCCTGGATGAAGGATTTCTCCCGTGATGTCGCCCAGAATTTTACAGAATTGTCGGGAGCGGTCGACTTCTTATCGGCCTTGATTTTGCCGGCTTTCATGAGGGCTTGCTTCTTGGCGCACACGCGCTCCAAAGAGCCGACGCGGGTTCGTCGGCGGGGTCTTGCGGCACGAGCTTCCCCTGCATCGCCATTTGGAGATTGAGTTTTTAAGCTGCCGTCCGGTCATTCTTTATCCCCTGTTCAAGTTCTTCAAGCAGTCTGTCAAAGTCCGACTTGAACAGTCTGTCCTGCATCACGCGGCGCTTCTCAAATTCCGTTTCGGAGCGCATCTTCGCCTGCTCGCGCGAGATTTTGCCCGCGCCCGTCAGGATATCGTTGCCGTTAAACTCCAGAAAGCCGTCAAGCCGCCTAGCCCAATCCTGCATAGACCTAGGGATTTTGCGCTCGGCTTGCAGTTCCGCGAAGTCGAGACAGACTGACACGATCCGCTGAAGGCAGTTCGTCTCCTGCTCGTTCAGGCAGCTCTTCGCCATCGAAACGTCAGCCTTGATGATTTTGCGGCGCGGTTTCCCACGTCGTCAGCCATATGTTCTTTGTCCGCGTCGGCGCGTTCGACGATTAGGTCGGCTGCGGCGCGGCGGCGGACGGCATAGTGGAGCCAGTTCTGCGCCAGTTTGAAAAACTTCCGCGTCGTTTTCGCGTCCTTGTCATAGTCAAATGCCGTCGCATAGAAGTCCGTCGCCTTCTGATAAAACTTGCGCTCGGACAGGAGTATCTCGCGGATTTGCCGCAACTGCCGCTCGAAATATTCGTCCGTGAACATATGCCCTTTCTTCAGGCGGTCGGCGTCCATCGTCCATCCTTGAATGACATAGTCCTTGACTATCTGCCCCGCTCATTTGCGTAAACGCGCCGCACGGCCGTTATTCGCCTTAAAGCCCCAGGGCGATGATCATTTGGAGGCGATAGCGCTTCGCGGCGCATTTCTCGCCATCAGAGGCAGTTATTAAGTATTTCTTTATAACTTAATCGGGCGACAGCTCGCCGTCCTCGAAGATTTTCTTGATTTGTCGCCAGATGTTCCGAACGCGCGCGTCATGCAATGCCGCCATCAGCTTCTGCGTCAGCCAGATGTTCTCGTCTTGACGGCGCATTTACGCGCTGTCCGCGTTATCGCCCGTCGCCGCGACAAACGCCAGGCATTCCGCCGCCGAGGAGCGGATTGCGATTTCGTCGTTCTTTTTCATATCTCCGTCCCGAAGATTTTTTCGATTTCCGCGAGCTTGCGGTCAAGGTCGACGTTCAGGCTCGCCCGCTTCTCTTGGGGCCGTTGCAGCAACTCGCGGAGCGGCGGCATTTCTTCCTCCTCGCGCGGAAAACAGCAAAGGTCAAGGTTGCAGTTGCGTTCTGCAAGTTCCTTAACCGAACGTCGCTTCGCCTCATCGAAACCGTCAGCCGCGATTTCGGCGCGGTTGCCCGCCATTTCGAGGCGGACGCGAAATGCTCCGGCTTCGTCGGCTTGGTCTTGGAGAAGCGCTTACAACCGTCCGGCATATCAAAGCGGCAAAACCACGTTTCGGCAGTCGGCGCCGCGCGGTCGAAAAACAGCATATTGGTCGTGAAGTTCGTGTACGGCGCGAAAACATCGGCCTTCCCTGGCGGAGATCAGACCAAATCCGCGAATTCGAAGCGCCACAGCTCTGTTTTTTCGTCGTCGGCGAAATCCAGGCGAGGGTTGACCTGAACAAGCTTGAGCCAGACTTCGTCGCCGGGCTGAACCTGATTGGGAAGTTTGTTGAGATCCGCCTCCAGCATGAAGTCGGTCACGCAGATCTTGAACCATCGCTTGATCCGGTTGTAGACCAGTCCCTTAAAATTCTGACCGACCATCGGCTTCAAATAATGCGAGAGCCAGTAACGCTGACGATCGTGCTGCATCCGCCTGACGGACCGTTGAGTTTCCTCGGCTGGAGCGGCCAGAATCAGCATTTTCTGATTATTGTAGACCGGCTCTTTTCCGGCCGACAAGGCGCGAAGCTGTCTGGCCACCAGAAGATCTGTGTAGCGCCGCATGGGCGAAGTGAAGGTGGTGTAAGGATTCACGCCTAAACCGTGATGCAATAACGGTTCCAAACTCAAGCCGTTGAGGCCGGTGGCCCGTCGGCTGGCCAGGTTGTAGGCCAGTTCGAGTCGAGGCCCGGAATCTTCCGGCAGAGTCCAATTAATTTCCTTCGGGGCGTTCTGATAACGGAAGGGACAAGGAAACCCGGCTTCCATCAACGCCTTGGCGGCCAGATGGTTGGCCAGAACCATCAACTCTCCGACCATCTGACTCGATCGAGACAAATGGTCCAAACGGAAATGGACGCTTCCGTCTTCCTTGAGTTTGACGTGCATATGAGGAAGCTGAATGTTCTGTCCGCCCTGGCCGAGTCTTTTGTCCAACAATTTTAGGGACAATTTTTCCAGCTGCTCCAGCATGCCTCCCTGACCTCTATCCAGAAGCCCGTCGGCTTCAGTGAAAGAAAGCTGCTGGTCGACTTCGATCAAACTTGGTCGGAAGGCGAAGTCCTGAACCTGACCTTGGGAATCCAAAACGGCGATCAAGGAAAAAGCCGGTCTGACGCTCCCCGATTTTAGAGAGCAGACGCTTTCCGTCAAGGCGACCGGCAACATCGGATAGGTCGCCTCCGGCAGATAAATGGAGCTGGACTGAAAGGAAGCCCATTTGTCCGTCAGAGAGTCCGGAGCGACCAAAGCGGCGACGTCGGCGATGTGCAGATATAGCTTCGTCGAACCGTCGGCGAGCGTTTCCAAAGAAAGCGCGTCGTCGTATTCGTGAGCGCCGGGAGAGTCCACGGTCGCCGTAGGCAAACCGGTCAAATCCAGGCGTCCGGAAGACGAAAAATCGTTTTTCAAGACGATCTCCTCAGCTTCCTTGAGGACGTCCGGGTCGATTTCTTTTTTCAGACCTAGGCGAAGCAGGGTCAAATTTTCGTGTCGGCGAAGATGGCCAACCGCCGCCAAAGCTTCGAAAGCTCCGCTGGGGTCGGCGGGGAGCGAAGCGGAAGCCAAAAGTTCTCGAATCTGCAGCTTGTTGGCCGCATTTTTCCCTTCCAAAACGAATTCCATGAGTTGAGACACGAAAACCTGGGCGTTCTCCGGCTCGTCCGTCGGCTCGTTAGCGAGCCAGCCGGCGATCCAAGCCGCCCCTTCGGCCAGAAATCGTTTTTTGGCTTCTTCCCTTTCTCGAATGGCTTTTAGTTTTTCTATCTCGTCGCCGGAGCGTCTTCTGGCTTTCTCGGGCGCGAACTCGAAAAAAATGGAATCTTCCTGAATGGCCCGCAAAACGGCCGATTTTTCGTCGGGACCGATTTTGCGCCCGAAATTCAAGCCGGCCAAGTCTTCGTAGGAAAACTCTGGCCCCTCCCCTTCCAGAACGCCCCAAAGCTCTTCCACCGACACCTCGCGCGAAAGTCTGTCCCGCCTGTCTTCCGTCTCGCCAAGGAGAGCGCGCAGATTGACTTTGTCCGATGGTTCGGCGCAGTCCGAGGAGACAAGAACCCTAGCCGGACTGATGGCCAAACTGCGCCCGTCGGCCAAAGTCACCTCCTGCCGGCCTCTGGCCGCCTGAGGGTTGGTGACGAAACCTAAGACGAATTCGCCGCCTTCCAAAAACTCGACGATCACTTTTATGCCCTTTCTGGGGTCAGCCGATTATTTGATTAGCGAACCGGAAGGCCGAGCCGACCGAGTCCTTCCTGAGCGTCCATGAACTGCAGACTGTAAAGGCGATGGTATTCGCCGTTTAGTTTCATCAAATCCTCATGACGCCCCTCTTCCGCAATCCGACCTTCTTTCAGGACGACTATGCGGTCGGCTCTGACTATGGTGGAAAGGCGATGGGCAATGACCAAAGTGGTTCGCCCCTGCATGAGATTCTCCAAAGCGGCCTGGACGTACTTTTCCGATTCCGTGTCCAGAGCGGAGGTGGCTTCGTCGAGGATGAGGATCGGCGCGTCCTTCAAAATGGCCCTAGCTATGGCCAACCTCTGTCTCTGCCCTCCGGAGAGCCGTCCGCCGCGCTCGCCGATGTTTTCCTCATATCCGCCAGGCAGTTCGGCTATGAACCCGTCGGCCAGAGCGGCCTTGGCGGCCGCCTCAATTTCCTCGAAACTGGCGGAGAGTCGTCCGTAGGCGATGTTGTGCCTTACGGAGGCGTCGAACAAGGTCACGTCCTGGCTGACCAAGGCGATCTGCTCGCGCAAGGAACGAAGATCCGCGGTCCTGATGTCCTGTCCGTCCAGAAGGATCGCTCCTTTGGTGGGATCGTAAAACCTGGGCACCAGATTGACCAGACTTGTCTTGCCGCCGCCGGAATGCCCCACCAAAGCCAAGACTTCGCCGGGCTTTATGGACAAGTTGATTCCGGACAAGGCTTCCCGCCCGGCCTCATAGGCGAAATGGACGTTGGAAAAATCTATGGCCCCTCTGGCCCGTTTTATCACGTGTCCCGGCGGAGGACTGATTATGGCCGGAATGGAGTCCAAAGTCTCGAAGATGCGGACGGCGGCGGACAAGCCCTGCTGAAACTCGTTGTGCAGCCTGGTCAGGCGTTTCAGAGGCTCGTAGAGGAGAAGGATGGCCGTCATGAAACTGAAAAAAGTTCCCGGGGTCGATTCGCCCATGATGACCGAATGGCCGCCGTACCAAATGACGGCCGAGAGACACAATCCCCCGAATATTTCCATCACGGAGCTGGACAGGCTCCGAACGGTCACCGACCGCATCAGATTGTCCACGTTGCGGCGGCACTCCTGAGAGAAGCGGGCGATCTCGAACTCGGTCATGTTGTAGCTCTGAACCATCCTCACCCCTTGGAAAGTCTCGGTCAGAACGACGATCAACGATCCCATGATGACCTGGCTGTCCGTGGCCAATCGGCGCAGCTTGCGGCCGAATCTGGATATGGGGGCGACCGCCGCCGGCATCAGCAAAAGGCCTATCAGAGCCAGACGCCAGTCGCGAGAGAACAGGACGACGACCAGACCGACGACTTTGCAAAGATCCATGACCAGACCGGTGACCACCTGAGTGACTGACGACTGAATCAAGGTCACGTCGTTGACCACCCGGGAAATCAGCTCTCCGGAAGGATGTTCGTCGTGGTACTGCAGCGACTGTTTCTGAATGTGAGAAAAAAGCTTGACTCTCAGATCGTTGACTATAGTGTAGCCAATCTTGTTCATCAAGTAGGATTGAAGAAAAGTGAAGACCCCGGTGGCCGTGAAGACGCCGAGAGTCAAAAGGGTCAAGGGCATGAGCATGGAGCTTCGGCTCTCGAAAAACACGTTGTCCAGAAGCGGCTTGATCAAATAAGCCATGCCCGCCGTCGAAGCCCCGGCCAGAGCCATGGATATGACGGCCAATCCCAGCTTCAGCCAATGAGGTCTCAGCATTCCCAAAAGTCTTGAAACAGGCGTCCGCTCCTGAATCGAAGCTCCGACCTTCTCCGAGGCGGCGGCCGCCTTCCGAGCTTTCGACCTTTCGGAAGCTTCCGATTCTTCGGATTCCGGCGATTTTCCGGAATCTGGCGAGCCCTCGGCGCCGCCTGCGACGTCAGACGCTTTGGCCGCTTCTTCGCCGTCAGGAATTACGGAAGCCTCCAAGGCCCCGTCTTTCTTATCTTCGGCCCTAAGCGGCGTTTGTCGTCCGTCTTTCCCAAATTCAGGGCCGAACATGAGTCGCTCCAATCTCATCCAAAATTATGTCCAACACTTTGGCCGACGCTCCCGGTTCGCCGAAAAGCTCCGCAGCTTCCTTCAAGGAAGCCTCCATTTGACGACGTTCAGCCGTGTCGCCGAAAAGCGGAAGCAGAGCTTGGGCCATTTCCTCCGGTCGGCAGCGATCCTGCAGCAGTTCGGGAATGATCTCTCGGCCGACCAGAAGATTGGCGATGGAAACGTAAGGCAGCTTGACGAGTCTTTTGGCCAGAAACCAGCTCAAGGGGCTGACCTTATAGGCGACGACCATAGGACAGCCCAGAATTGTTCCTTCGACGGCGGACGTCCCGGAGGCCAAAAGAGCGGCGTCGGCGGCTTTCAAAAGAGTCTGCGATTTTCCGGTCAAAACGGTCAGCCTTTCCTTGACTCTGGAACTGGCCTTGTCAATTT
>JAIRTO010000162.1 GCA_031254895.1 Deltaproteobacteria bacterium | reverse complement strand
TGAAGGACGCTTTCGGGCAGACCCTCGAAAAGGACGCGGTCTTTACGGTCAAGACCGGCGAATACGAGCCCAGCGTGGAACTGTCCTCCTTTTCCGGGATTATGGAGTTGGACACCAAGCCGGTTATCCCCATAACGGTCATCAACACCCCAAAATTCCGAGTCAGAGGCTTCGCTCTAAACGAAACGGAGGCCAGACGATTCATAGACGAGGCCAACGCCTCCTTCATTTCCGGCTACGTCTTCGAGCCGGAAAAAGCTCTAAAACTTCTGGACGGTTTTCCGAATCCCAAGGAAATTACTTTAGTTCCGCCTTACGGGGCCGTCGACGGTCCCGCGCTCATGTCCTTGGATCTGACCGAGCTCTTTAGCCCTGACGAACTGAAGGGCCATCTTCTGGTCGTGCATCTCCCGGAACAGAACCAGAGAGCGTTTCTCATGTTCCAGATGACCAATCTGGGACTGACGGCCAAACTTGGCCGGACCTCCGGACTGGTCTGGACTGCGGATCTGCCGTCAGGCCGCAGACTCTCCGAGGTGGAGATAAAGATCCTGTCTTTGGACGGAAAAGAATTGTTCGCCGGAATAACCGACGAGGAAGGACTTCTCAGCCTTCCCGGCGGCGACAAACTGACGGAAATTTCGGCCAGTCTCGGCGCTCCGGCGGATCAGCTGTCCGGCTCCAATTCCTTGTTCGTGGTGGCCAAAAAAGACGACCAGATGACCCTCTGGAACGTCGGCTGGAATCTCGGCCTAGACCCGGCCGAAAGCGTCAATGTCGGCGGCCTCCCTCAATGGCCCCTCGGCCAAGACCCGACCGTCGGCTTTCTGCTCTCCAGTCAGCCCGTGTACCAGCCGGGCGAAACCTTGCAAGCGAAATTCATCGTCAGAGACATTTTAGGGGAAGAGATGACGGACATCCCGGAAAAGGAAGTCAAGGTCGTCATCGCCGACCCCATGTTGAAGATTGTCAGCGAAACCGTCGTCCCGGTCAGCCGCTTCGGCACGGTCAACATTTCTCAGCCCATCCCCGAAGACGCCCGTTTGGGGGATTATTCCTTTTTCTTGGCCCGAGACCCCGAAACGGACACTGGCCCGGACTCTGGCTATCCCTATATTTATTCCAACCCCAACCTGATGAATATGGGCTCGGTCAGGATCGACTCCTTCCGTCCCCCTTCCTTCGACATCGTCTTCCAAGGCGTGCCCGACGAGATGATTCAGGGCGAGACTCTGACCGTCAAAGCCGCCGCCAATCACCATTTCGGCGTCCCCGTGGCCGACAGGCCCACCGAGTACTCGGTCGCCGGCCAGGATTTCTTGGGCTTTTCTCTCCCCACTCTGCCCGGCTTCACCCTCGTCAACGTCATGACCGAGATGAACGAAACCCAGACCCGATCCGAGGATTTCAGCAACCCTTCCGACATTCTCGTTTCCGGCGAAGGAACTTTGGATCACTTTGGCGAAACGGATTTCTCCTTCACCATGGAGCCGGCCGCCAAACCTATGCCCCGCCGGCTAACCGTGCATCTGGGGGCTCAGGACGTGGACAGCCGCTACGTGTTTAAAGACGCGACCCTGCTCGGTCATCCCGCCTCCCTCTATGCGGGTCTGAAAAGCCGGAACATGCTGGCTAGAGCCGGCCAGGAAGCCGTTTTTGATCTGGCGGCCGCCGAAATAGACGGCCAGCTGGCGGAAACGGACGTCGTCGTGACTCTCTTTCAGAGGAGCTACAACACGGTTCGCCGGAAAGGTCCGGGCGGGATGTATTTGTATTCCTCCAAGGCCTCGGACGAAAAAATAGAAGAAATGACCGTCAGATCCCAAAAAGACGGGGCGGCGGAAGTGAAGCTGACTCCCCCGAACGCCGGCTATTATTGGGTCAGGGCATCCCTCGCCGACGAAGCCGGCCGGGTCAACGAATCTTCAGTCAGCTTCTACGTCTCCGGGTCGGAACCGGTCGGCTGGCGCTACTTCAACGACGAAAGATTGACCATGATTCCCGACAAGTCCGAGTACGCCCCGGGAGACGTGGCCCAGATTCTCATCCAAAGCCCCTTCGAGGAAGCCCAGGCCCTCGTGACGGCGGAACGTTCCGGAGTGAGGCGCTCTTTTCTGATCGACGTCGTCAACCAAACGCCGGTCGTCGAAATTCCCATTTCCGCCGACGACAGCCCTAACCTCTTCGTCAGCGTCATCTTAAGCCGCGGCCGAATCGCCGACAAGCCCGACGACGACAACGTCGATTTCGGCAAACCGGCCATCCGTCGCGGCTACGTCAACCTGCGCGTTCCCGGCCGCCAAGATCTGTTGTCCGTGGCCGTGTCGCCGAAGAAATCCACCTATGCGCCAGGGGATTTGGCGGAAGTGGACTTGACCGTGACCGACTTCGAGGGCAACCCGACCGGGGACGCCGAAGTGGCTCTAGTGGTCGTCAATGCCCCTCTGGTTCAGCTGATGGGCGACGACGGCTATTATCCCGACAAGACTTTCAACGCCGAAAGGCCCCTGAACGTCATCACCGCCAACCCTATCGTCTCTTTGCTGAGCCGACGCAATCTCGCTTTAAAGGGCGACGCCGAAGCCGGCGGAGGCGTTTTGCGGGCGGATTTTGCCCGCGCGTCGGCCCAGTCGGCCGATTCGGCTCTGCGAGCGGATTTCAAGAATTTGGCCTACTTTCAGCCGGATCTGGAGTTGGACGAAAACGGGCAGGGCCAGGCCAGCTTCAAGTTGCCCGACAATCTGACCACCTTCAAGATCTACGCCGTGGCTACGGGCCGAGGCCGCTTGTCCGGCACCGGCGAAGCCGACGTTCTGGTGACCAAGGACGTTCTGGTGCGCTCGTCACTGCCGGCTTACGCCTCCCTAGGCGACGAATTTCAGGCCTCCGTCGTCGTCTCCAACCGCTCGCAAACGGCCGGTTCGGCGACGGTCTCCATAAAAGCCGACAGTCTGACTCTTTTGGATCAAAATCTGGAACGGACCATAGACTTGGCCCCGGGCGAAAGTCAGGAAGTGGGCTTCAGCGCCCGCGCCGAAGCCTTGGGCGAAGCCGTCGTCGTCTTCTCCGCCGTCATGGGCGAATTTAGCGACGAGGCTCAGTATTCTTTCAAAGTTTTGCCCATTAACCATATGACCGCCCAGGCCAGCTTCAGAAGACTTGGCCCCGAAGATTCCGCGTCGGTTGAGACGGCCTCGGGCGAAACGACCATAGCTCTATCCTTGCCCGAGGGAACCGATCCGAACCGAGGCGACCTGAGCTTGGAACTGTCCCCCAGTCTGGCCCCGGCCTTGACCGGTCCCATGGATTTTCTCCAAACCTATCCTTACGACTGCTTGGAGCAGTCGACCAGCAAGGCCATGGCCGCCCTCATCGCCTTGCGGCTGAAAGATAGACTGCCTCTGACCGAGGCGGAAGAAGCCAAGTCCCGTCAAGTCGTTGCGGATCAAATTGGCCTGTTGGAGAATTCGTCTCTTTCCGGCGGCTTCACCCTTTGGCCGTCCGTAAAAAGCTGGGACGAGCGTTTCCCGCCTCTCTCGGCCTACGCTCTGGAATTTCTGCTGGAGGCGCGAGCCGACGATTTTAAGGTTCCCGACAATCTTTTGGAAGACATCTGTTCGTATCTGACCTCCTTCATCGGCGATCCGGGGGCCTCCGCCGAGAGCTGGTACAGCCAGGAAGCTTTGACTTCCATATCCGTCTACAGCCTAATGGCCTTGGCCAAAGCGGAACAGCCGATAGGCTCCTTCGTCGAAACGACTTTCGCTCAAAAGGACGCTCTCCAGACTTTGGATCTGATAAATCTCGTCAGAGCCATAGGCTACCTGCCCAAATCGTCGGGACGCAGCCAGATGCTCAGGGACTGCCTCCTGTTGCTGAACAACCACGTCACTCTGTCCGCCGACCGGGCTCAGCTGCCTGAGGCCCGACCCAACCCCTGGCTTTGGAGCAACCGGGACAAGCTGACCGCGTCGGCGCTGCTGGCTCTGTGCGAGACGGCCCCGCACAACGAATTCATCGTTCCGCTGGCCAACGAGCTGGTCTTCCGGGCCAACCGAGGCCATTACCTCAGCACCCAAGCCAACGTCACGGCCCTTATGGCTTTGGCCAAATATATCCGCCTGGCCGAACCAGACGTCCAGAATCTGACCGTGACGGCCTCTTTGGGCGAGAAAGAGCTAGCCTCCGCGCTCTTTAAAACGAACATTGCCCCCATCGTCCAAAAGAAACTGCCGCTGGCCGATGTCCTCAACGAGCCGGCCTTGACTTTGAAGACGGCAGGAACCGGACAAGCCTGGGCCTCCGTCAAGATGAACTTCGCCGCCATAGAGCCGGATCTCGCCCCCGAGAGCGCCAACGGCCTGACCTTGTCCCGATCCTACGCGGTCATCCGTCCGGAAGAGAGCCCTCCCGGGCTCACCGAGTTCAAAAGAGGCCAGGTGGTCAAGGTGACCGTCACCATGATGACCCCGGAGATCCGTCACGACTTGGTTCTGGAGGATAGGGTTCCGGCCGGTTTCGAGACCATCAACCTCTCCTACCGCTCTGAGGATCAGACCTTGCTCCCTCAGGTCAACCCAGAACCGGTCGACTGGAAGGACTCCGACAATTTATGGTACTTCCATCAAGAATTCTGGCCGGATAAAGTGGCCGTCTTCGCCGATTATTTGAGTCCCGGCGTCTACACCTTCTCTTACCTTATCCGGCCGGTGACTTTTGGCTCCTATCAGGTCCCTGGCCCATACGCCGAGGAGATGTACGCCCCGGAGATCTACGGCCGAGGTCCTGGACAAAAGCTTACTGTCGTCCCCGACTGAACGTCTCCTTTAGACTCGCGACAATTTTTCGGCGCAAATTGGCGCCGCTTTTCCCGACTCCGACATTGTTGGCCCAAAAACCCCTGCCATGCGGCGAGGGTTTTTGGACCCTTAGGGAAATCCACGTAGCCCAGATGATCCGCATTTTGTATATATCGACATATGCAGCCTAAAATTGCCCTTTCACCGGCAATGAAAGCAAGTCGTTTAGACAAGATTATTCCAACTGATTACGCCAACCAGCAAATAGCTGTCCGCCCGCAACTCGAACAACCTGAACGCCCCCCAAGGCGAGCCCCCGCCCCTTTTAGGAGATGAACATGCCCAGAATAGAACACGACTTCATCGGCGAACTGGAAATTCCCGACGAGGCGTATTACGGCATCCAGACCGTCAGAGCCGTGCATAACTTTCAAATATCCGGTCAAACCCTAAACGCCTACCCTGAACTCGTCAAAGCCATGGCCGCCGTCAAACTGGCCGCCGCCCAAACCAACATGGAACTAGGCCTTCTGGAGCATGATCCTGGCGACTTCATCTGCCAGGTGTCCAAAGAGATCATGCAAGGAAAGCTCTTGGATCAGTTTCCGGTGGACGTCATCCAGGGCGGAGCCGGAACGTCGACCAACATGAACGTCAACGAAGTCATAGCCAACCGAGCGCTGGAACTGATGGGTCTCCAAAAAGGCGATTACGAAAGGTGCCACCCCAACAACCACGTCAATCGTTCTCAATCGACCAACGACGTTTACCCCACGGCTCTTAGAGTGGCCTTGTACTGGGCTCTGGGAGGTCTGATGGAATGCATGACCTATCTCCAGGAAGGCTTCAACGCCAAAGCCGGGGAGTACGCCGACGTTTTGAAGATGGGCCGCACCCAGCTTCAGGACGCCGTGCCCATGACCGTAGGTCAGCAGTTCGGGGCTTACGTGACGACCATAGGCGAAGACATCAGCCGGATTGACGAGGCCAGGCATCTGGTTCTAGAAATTAACTTAGGCGCCACGGCCATCGGCACCGGCGTGAACAGTCACCCTGACTACGCCGCCTTGGCGGTCAAGCGCCTCAGCGAGATCGCCAATTTGCCGCTGGTCCTCTCCCCCAACCTGATCGAAGCCACCTGGGACACTGGGGCGTATGTGCAGATTTCGGGCGTCCTAAAAAGGTACGCCGTCAAAATTTCCAAGATCTGCAACGATCTTAGACTATTGTCTTCAGGCCCGCGCACCGGCTTCAACGAAATCAATTTGCCGCCAAGGCAACCGGGCTCGTCCATCATGCCGGGAAAGGTCAATCCGGTCATCCCTGAAGTCGTCAACCAAGTGGCCTTCGACATCATAGGCAAAGACGTGACCATCACCATGGCCGCCGAAGCCGGGCAACTGGAACTGAACGTCATGGAGCCCATCATTGCCCATAGCCTTTTTTCCGGCATAGCCCGTCTTGGCCGAGCCAGTCGGACTTTGCGCGACTTCTGCGTCGACGGCTTGACCGTCAACAAGGAACGCTGCCGTCAGCTGGTCATGAACAGCATTGGGCTCATCACCGTTCTGGCCCCGAAACTAGGTTATGAAACGGCCTCGGCTTTGGCCAAGGAAGCCCTCAAGACCAACGAGCCCGTCTACGACTTCCTGTTGAAGAAAAAAGTTCTGCCCAAAGAAGTTCTGGACGAGCTGATGAAACCGGAGCACATGGTCGCGCCTTGGATCGAGCCCGGACAATAATTTTCTAGAGTTTTAGGGCCTTGGTTTTCCCAGCTTTCGGCCCGCCTTTTCTTTCCCTGGCCCATTAAAAAAATCGCCCAGTCTTCTGAAATTTCAGACGGCCGGGCGATTTTTTTTTCAATCAATTATTTTTTTAATTGCCAATTAGTCAAATAAAGTCAGGGCCGTTTCGCCCTATGCTCTGGCGGCGGTTAGTCCGCCCTTCAGGCGCCTAGATTCCCCTGACCAGCTTAGACACGATCCTTTACGCGAAAGGCAGACATTTTATGGCGGAACTAATTTAGGCCGCGTTTTAGGCCTTAGGCGTCTGGCTTAAAGGCGATTGCCCGTCGTTTATGCTCTACTCGGCGAACACGGCTCCGGTGTTGGCCGAAGCCACCAATCGGCGGTAACGCCTGAGATAGGCGGACTTTACTTCCCGCTCCAAGGGCTTCCACCCTGCCCTTCTAGCCTTGAGCTCTTCGTCGCTGACCAGAAGCTCCAGCTTGTTGGCCGGAATGTCGATCGAGATGAGGTCGTTTTCCTTGATCAGTCCTATTGTTCCGCCGGCTGCGGCTTCCGGAGAAATATGACCAATGGAGGCTCCCTTGGAAGCCCCAGAAAAACGTCCGTCAGTGATGAGAGCCACTTTGCTGTCCAAACCCATTCCCGCCAAGGTGGCCGTCGGCGTCAGCATCTCTTTCATCCCCGGGCCTCCCTTTGGCCCTTCGTAACGGACGACTATGACGTCTCCGGCCTTGACTTTCCCGCCCAACAAGGCTTCAGTGCAGGCTTCCTCGCTTTCGAACACCCTGGCCGGCCCCTTATGGATCATCATTTCCGGCAGAACCGCCCCTTTCTTGACCACGGCTCCGTCGGGCGCCAAATTTCCCCATAAAATGGCCAAACCGCCGTCGGCAGAATAAGGGGCGCCGATGTCTCTTATTATTTCGTCGTTCTTGACTGCCGCGTTTTTAAGATTATCGCCCAAAGTCTCCGCCGTCACGGTCATGGTCTCAGTCTTCAGGAGTCCGGCACCTTGCAGGCGTTTTAGGACTCCATGAACTCCGCCGGCCATATCCAGATCCGCCAAACAATCTGGACCGGCGGGACTTAATTTGACCAGATGAGGCGTTTTTTTGCTGACGTCGTTTATGTCTTCCAAGGACAGCTCTATCCCGGCTTCATGGGCGATCGCCAACAGATGCAGAACGGTGTTGGAGGAGCAGCCAAGAGCCATATCGGCCGACAGGGCGTTGTGAAGACTGTCTTTGGTGATTATGTCTCTGGGTCTGATGTCTTTTTCCAACAGCTCCATAACTTTAGCTCCGGCCTGTTTGGCCAGGCGGATTCTTTTGGCGTTGACGGCCGGGACAGTTCCGTTTCCAGGGAGGCCAAGCCCGACGGCTTCGGTCATGCAGTTCATGGAATTGGCCGTGAACATCCCCGCGCAGGAACCGCAGCCGGGACAAGATTCGTTTTCGACTTCCTTTATTTCCTCTTCGCTCAGCGAACCAATGGACGCCTGACCCACAGCCTCGAAAGCGTTCGAGACGGTCAGCTTCCTGCCGGCGACGTAGCTGGGCATCATAGGTCCGCCGCTTATGAAAATGGAAGGAATATTCAGCCTTATGGCGGCCATGATCATTGCGGGGACGATTTTGTCGCAATTCGGGATAAAAACCAAAGCGTCAAAAGGATGGGCCATGGCCATTATTTCGACCGAATCGGCTATGTGCTCTCTGCTGGTCAGAGAATATTTCATGCCGTCGTGCCCCATGGCCAGGCCGTCGCAGACGCCGATGGCCGGGAAGACCAGCGGAGTGCCGCCGGCTGCCGAAACTGACTGTTTCACGGCGGCGGCTATGGTGTCCAAATGGACGTGTCCAGGTATGATTTCGTTTTTTGAATTGACTATCCCGATTAGGGGTCTTTTCATTTCTTCGTCCGTAAGGCCCAGGGCCTTAAGCAACGCTCTATGGGGTATTCTCGTCACCCCATCCTTCATGGAAGAACTGCGCATTGAATCTCCTTCATTCGTCTTTTCAAGACCGCCTATTTATTGGCGATCCGCATTTTTCATAGGCTGATCGGAAGGCCTCGACGGATCGTTCTATTTTTTTCTGATCCAGACAGAGGCTCAGCCTAAAATGTCCCGGCCTGGAAAAACCGGTTCCAGGCACGGCTAGTATTAGCTCTTTTTTCAATATTTCCACAAATTCCAGATCGTCCGGAATCGGACTTTTTGGGAACAGATAAAAACTGCCCGCCGGTTCCGAGAGTTCGTAGCCGATGGTCTTTAAGGCTTGGCCAAGGACGTCAACTCTTTTTTTATAGACGCTTACGTCCACGCTCACGTCCAACAGCCGACTGACGGCTCTCTGCATGAGGGCCGGAGCGCTGACGAAGCCCAAAATTCTGTTGGCTAGAGAAGCGCCAGCCACAAAGTCGTCTCTATTCTCCATTCGCGGATTGACGCACAAATAGCCGATTCTCTCGCCGGCCAAAGACAAATCTTTGGAAAACGAGGTAACTATGACTGAATTTTCATAAGCTTCAAACACGGAAGGAACGGCAACATCATTATAAACAATCTTGCGGTACGGTTCATCAGAGATTAACGCGATTGGCCGACCGAATTCTTGGGATTTGACCCGTAAAACTTCGGCCAGTTCCGCCGTTTCTTCCTTGGAATATATTACGCCGGTAGGGTTGTTGGGAGAATTAATGATGACCGCTCTGGTTTTGTTGGTTAGAGACTCTTTTATTTTTTCGATGTCCGGCCTAAAGGCGGAGTCGGTCTGAACCACCTGAACGCTGGCTCCATGATTGTCGGCATAAAAAACATATTCCATGAAAAATGGGGCTAAAACCATCACCAAGTCGCCTGGCTCGACTATGGTCTTCAAGGCCGCGTTCATGGCCCCGGCTGCGCCGACGGTCATTATGACCATTTCAGGCGAAACCTTGGCGCCCAAGGTACGACTCAGATAATGAGCAACTTTTTCGCGAACCTCAAAAATGCCAGCGTTAGGCATATAGCCATGGGCGCCAGGCTTATTATTTTGCAACAAATCCAATAATATTTCACTAAATTCTTCTGGAGGTTCCAAATCTGGATTGCCAAGAGAATAATCAAAAATGAGATTATCTCCATAGATTTCCTTTAACTTCAAACCTTCCTCAAACATACGCCTAACCATGGATCCGCTAGCTAATGCATTTTTTAACTTATGACTGACTGTCATTATTTCGCTCCATATGAAATTAATAATGAACCAAAGAATTAAAAAGATTCAAAATTATTTATTTTTCACTAACTTATTTTTTTTTCCAATTTTATTACTTTTACCCCTCATTTAGTCTTTAAATTATCGACGAAGATTATATCATTTTTTGACGATTCAGCCATCTTTTCCATTAGTAGCAGTATATCTCATTGTCTCAACTATATATAGTTCAATTTCGAGGTTATTTTTCTTTTTTTACCCTTAAATATGATCCATCACTATTTTTTCGTCAAAATTTTCGACATCTATTTGTAGCGTTTTCAGGATTAATTAAACGTCCCACAGAATTATCTTCCTTATATTCTGCGCATATCAGATAAGTTTTAAATATATTCCACGTGGAACGAAAACTGATTTCAAAAAAAATTTTGATCTTTTGTCGGTTATTGTTTATCTAAATTCCACGTGGAACCAAAACTGATTTCAAAAAAATTTTTGATCTTTTGTCGGTTATTGT
>JAIRTO010000139.1 GCA_031254895.1 Deltaproteobacteria bacterium | reverse complement strand
CCATCGCCGGCGGGAACGTGGCCGCCGCCGTTTGTTCGGCTTCATTTTCCAGTCTTCTCGGGGTTTTCGTGACGCCTGTTCTGGTCAATCTGACCATGCAGGCCGCCGCCGACAGTTCTCTGGCTCAGGCCATCTGGGGACTGTGCCGTCAACTCATTTTTCCCTTCGCCGCCGGGCAGCTGTTGCGGCCTTGGCTTCTGGGACAGCTGGAACGGCGCAAGAAAATTCTCGGCTACACCGACAGGCTGTCGGTTCTGTTCATCGTTTACGTCAGCTTCAGCCGAGGCACCACCGACGGGCTGTGGCACACTTTATCCCTGCCGATGTTTTTGGCGCTGGTCGTCTGTTGCGGTCTTCTTTTGGGCGCGGCCCTGCTTTCCACCACCGCGCTCGGGAAGATTTTCGGCTTCGAACGAGCCGACAGGATAGCGATCATTTTCTGCGGCTCGAAAAAGAGTCTAATCACCGGGGTGCCCATGGCCAACGTCATTTTTCCCCCGTCCGTGGCCAGCGTGATAATACTGCCGTTGATGGTCTTCCATCAGATGCAGCTTGTGGCTTGTTCCTTGATTTCCAGGAAAATGGGGCGAGCAGGCGCGGCTAGCGACTACTGAGGCCAAAAGGGCGCGCGTTTTAGCCAATGAAACGGCTGTCGCCTTTTTCCGGCGGATTTTTCGTCGCCGCCTTTTGCAGCGAAGCTGAATCCAAAAGTCCAAAGTCCAACACAGTTGTAGGCATTGGTTCCACAAAATCCAAAACCTCAAATATCTCCATTTTTTTCAGCGAATCAAACTTGCCGAGGCTGTCTAATTTTAGGCTATAAATATGGTAATTTGGCGCATATTCAGCTTTTTTAAACTGTATCTGGCGCTGCCTCAGGGCTTCTTCAAACAACGACTCCAATTTTTCGTTAAGGTCATGCTCCTGAACGTCGATTAAATGGGCTTTATGTTTTCCGCCGGCTTCGTCTATATCCAGCCTGGGTTGAAACGGCGAGATGCCCGTGAGGCCTGAAATGGCTTTGGCGTAACGACGAGAGTCTTTAAGGCGCTCCGATACGGTCTGAAATTCGTCCAGGGAATCCAGACGCGCCACCAATTCATATTTATCGGATAAACCCGCTACATTGCCGCTACGTCGGGTTGAGAGCATGTCCACTATGGGCGCGCGGCGAGCCTTGCTCATCGCGCCGTCGTCCAGCTTCGCCTTGAATAAAAGAGGAATTATTGATTGAGAGGCTTTCTTTTTAGCCAGCGCCGAGGCCAAGACGCTCAGGCCCGCAAAGAGGCGCTCGGACCTTTCCTGCAAAGCGTCGCCCCGCAAAACCCAATTGGGCAATCTTGCCGAGCCGATTTCTTTGACTCTTGAAGAATCGACGTCACGCGGGGCGAAGAATTTTAGGGGCGGTCTCTCATGGCTCATTTTTTTTCTACCATATTCTTGGAAACATTCCGAATCTGGCGAAGCGACCGGCGTCGCCTTTTTCTCCTTCAAAACAGCCCGTTTTTTTTGGGCTAAGGCCGTTTCGCTCTCTTTTTCGAGATTTTTGGCCAAAAACTCGGCACAGTCGGCGACCTTCTTCCTGTCTCCCGCCAGCCCCCCCCCTTTCGACGATATTGACGATTTCGGCGTACATTAGTCGAGCGAAGCCCCTGCGGTTTTAATTTACCATATTCTGGGCTTATAAGCAATTAATCAGTTGTTGAAATGTCAACTCACGTCCTTAAAAATAGAAAAGCAGTTATTTTTGCGTTTTGGCGGATTTGATTGGCGGCCAAGGTCTCTGCTTGGCCAAACCGAAGAGCCGGCTTCATTTTTATTTCCTCTGTCCGCTGGCGGCTGGTTTTGGCGACAAAACCGGCATTTTGCCCAAATCGCTTTGACATAATCGCTTGCCGCGCCTATCCGGCCTTATGTGCCGAGGAACATGACGCGGGCGAATAACGGCAAGCAAATAGCGGCGGGCGAATAACGGCGGGCGAATAGCGGCGGAAAAATAACGGCGGGCAAGGGCGCTATTTTGGAATCGCGTCTGGTCTGACGAAAAAAATGGCGTTCTAGTTTCGCCTGAGAACTTTCTGACAAAAAAGGCCGGAATTTTCGCTTTTGGGCCTCCAAGCCGTCGAATGGTCGTCGAAATTGGAATTTCTTTATGGGGCTTTCTCCGGCCAACGTTCCTTACTGCTCTATCTCTTGTCAGGCGTTCGGCAAAAAGGTTAGAATAAAGAATTGGAACTTTCCGGGAATTTCCTGGAATTAGTTCGACTAGCCGCGCGATCCCTGGTTTTTCAAGTTCGAAAGTCGGCGAATGATTCGTCTCGTCCTTTGGGAGACGGCCTTAATTTTTGGCGAGGAGACTTCGGCGTGTTAGAAAAGCTATGTCCAGTTTGCGCTTTGACCCTAGACGCGAGCGTCTCCTGTTGTCCGAGATGCGGTTGGGATTTTCCCGCCGCCGTCCTCGACAAGCTGCCGGCGGCCAGATGGATGTACGCCCGCATCACCGAGGCCAGAGACCATTGGTCGGCCAGAAACGCCCCGGATTACGAGCCTATTCAGCCTCTGGCCAGGTTGGCCCCGGCGCCGGCGAACGACGGTCGCAAGCCGCCTTTCCAAGCCCGCGTGTCTCCAAGGCTCCGTCTGGTCGAGCCTCCGGCCAAGACCAGCAAAGCGGCGCAGGCCGGTCTGGAGCTCATTTTTGTGCCTTCCGGCCTTTTCATCATGGGGGCTTCCGAAGGCGACAAAGAGGCGCAGGAATATGAAAAGCCGAGTCATGGGGTGGTCATCAGCCGGAATTTCTTCTTGAGCAAATATCCGGTCACGCAGGGGCTGTGGGAAATATTCATGGGGTATAATCCCAGCCGCTTCAAAGGCGCCTTTCGCCCTGTGGAGAACGTGACCTTCGACGAGGTTCAGTCCTTTTTGGAAAAGATCAATCGGGCCGAGACCAGAAATTTTCGGCTGCCCACCGAGGCCGAATGGGAATACGCGGCGCGGGCCGGCGCGGTCGAGCCGTTCCATTTCGGTTCGGATATGGACTCTTTGGACAAGTACGCCTGGTTCAACCTCAATTCCACCGGCCGCACTCAGACCGTCGGACTCAAGCAGCCCAACAAATGGGGTTTTTACGACATGTTGGGGAATGTTTGGGAGTGGGTGTCGGATTGGTTCGGCGATTATCCGGCGTCGTCGGAGACGAATCCCGTCGGTCCGTCGGAAGGGGAGAACAAGGTCATTAGGGGAGGAGCCTGGGGCAGTTCCCCTTGGCTGTGCCGCTCGTCCACCAGAAACGCCAAAAATCCGGGCGAACGCAGTCCTTTGATCGGATTTCGACTGGCTTCCGAAGAGTTCACGAGGGTCACGATAGACGAGATTCCGGAACTCGAAGGCCATGACGAAGACTTTGACGAAAACTTTGACGAAGACCCGGACGATTTGGATTAAAAGCGGAGTTTTTCCGAGGAGCGTTTTTGGCCGGAAAGCTCCCTGGCCTTCCTGGGCCTTCCGGCCGTCATTTTTCGACCTGGGGACGAAGTCGCCGAAGATCCATCTCGCCCCTTGTTTATGGCTCCCGATAGACGGCGACTGATTGACGGCGACTGATCTAGGGCGTCCGATGTCCGGCGCCAGAAATCGGGCGACTTTTCGCCAAAAAACTGAAAACCTAAAATAGGAAAATATAGGCCAAAATCCCAAAAAAACTTTGGCCAGAAGTTCTGGCGATTTCTCGTCGGACTTTTTGTTTCGTCAGAGCCCCGCGTCCTTTTTTATCCCCTCCAGTATTTTCTTGTCCACGCCGGCTCGGCGCATGATTTCGTCCATGGTCTTCAGGGCTTCTTCGTCGATCGGAGGCGGGCTGTAGTCGGCTATCAGCTTTTCCGCCAGAGCTCTGGATCTTTGCAATAGAGAGCCGGTTTTCTTTTCGCGGCCCCAAGGAGACGCTTGGCCGCGCCAGGGGATTTTGCGGGCGTTTTGAAGAGTGTGTCTTTGGTTCAAAAATAGACCGCCAGGCCCGGTCTGGTCTATGAGCGGCAGAGCCAGGGCGTCGTCGTTCACTTCGACGCCTTTTTGGAAATGCTCCACTCTGGAGATCATCTCCAGATCCAGGCCCATTTTTTCGTAGCTTACGGCCGCGAAGGAGGCCATGGCCCCGGCGGAGTGAATGATCAGGTCTATTTGGCTTTGAACCGAGACGAAGAGGGCCATCATCGATTCCAGGCCGCTTTGGGCGTCGACGAAACAGGCGTCGGTCACGGCCCCGCCGCCTCGGCAAGGCAGGCGGTAGAAATCGGCCAGAGATTTGGTCAGCGACGCTTGCAGGGCGAACTCCGGGCAACCGATGGAAACGCTCCCGTCTCGCAGATCGGTCGTGGTGGCCGTGACGCCGTAAAGGACCGGAGCGCCGGGTTTGACGAGTTGGGCCAGCGCGACTCCGACGAGGCATTCGGCGTTGGCCAAGGCCATGTTCCCGGCCAAAGTTATCGGGCCGGAGGCGCCGGCCATGGGCCCGGGGGTGATGATGACCGCTTGTCCCTTTTCCGCCGCCAGACGAAGGGAGCGCAGAGCGACGGCGTCCATCTGGAGAGGGGAGAGGGCGCTAATGAGAGTGACCGTTTTCGGGGCTTCTTCAAAAGACGACTGCCCGCCGAAATAGGCGACGGCCAAGGCTTGCATGGTCGGATAGGCGAGGCCGTCGGGGACGAGAAAAAGACATTTGTCCGAGGTCAGCATCGTGGCGTAGACCAGGCAAAGTCCGGCTATGGCCGGGCCAAGCTCGTTGGGCTGAGCCAAGATGCCGCCGTTTAGCCGGAAATGTTCGCTTGTCTGGACGAGTTTGGCCAGCCGCAAGTGGTCTTGGAGCGTCGTCGGACGAAAGGAGCCGTCCGGATTCAAAACGGACGGGCAGCCGTAGGCGGCGGCGTAATAATGTTTCCCCGCTCCCAAAGACATGTCGTGCTCGGGATTTTTGGCCCGAAGCGCGAACGAGGCCGGGGCCTTGGCGACGGAGTCCAGGATCAGCTTTTCCGACGGCCGGACAAGATTTCCGTCGACCCGGGCGCCCGCTTCGGCGAAGAGCTTGACCGCTTGTTCGTCGAAGAGGCGGATCCCCGTTTGGGACAGAATCCGCATCGAGGCCTGGTGGATCCGTTCCAGACTGGAGGAGGGAGTTTCCGCCAAGTTTTGGGATATTTCTGACATGTTAGTTTCGATTTTTTTTATTTTTTATTTTTTTGGGAAAGCCGCGAAAACGGCATCTTCGCGGGCAATTTCTCGGCGGAGGCCGGAGGGGGAAAAGGTCTTTTTGGAAGCGGGCTCTTGGCCGAACGCTTAAGCTTCGGTTTCGTTCTCGGTCTCGATGCTTTGGCCTAGATACATCCTCTTGACGTAGTCGTTGCCGGACAGTTCCTCGCTCGTTCCTTCCATGACCACGGCCCCGTGCTCCATGACGTAGGCCCGCGAGGCGACGTTCAAGGTGGCGTGGACGTTTTGTTCGACGATCGCTATGGTCACTTCCTGGCTAGTCAGAGTTTTGATGGTTTCAAAGACGACCAGCACGTTGGTCGGAGAAAGGCCCATTGACGGCTCGTCCAAGATGATCAGATGGGGCTCGTTCATGAGCCCGCGTCCGATGGCCAGCATTTGTCGTTCGCCGCCGCTCATGGTGCCGGAAAGCTGTTTGCGCCGCTCGGCCAGTCTAGGGAACATGTCGTAGACTTTTTTGAGATTTTGAGCGATTTTGGCTTTGTCTTTGTTGTAATAGGCCCCAAGCAGAAGGTTTTCCTCCACGCTCATGGCCTGAAAGATGTTCCGCTCTTCCGGAACGAAGGATATGCCTTGCCTGGCGAGTTCGAAGGTGGGAGTTCCGGTGACGTCCTTGCCCCGGTAATACACTTTGCCGGCTTTCGGCGGCAGAAGACCCATGACGCTTTTTAGCAAAGTGGTCTTTCCGGCTCCGTTGGCGCCTAAAATGGCGACTATTTCGCCGTTTTTGATGTGCATGTCCACTTGCCGCAGTATCTGCAGATGTCCGTAGGCCACGTCCAGTTTTTCCACTCTCAGCATCGTCTTCTCCGCCTTCTAGAGCCAAAAGCGCTAGAAGTTGCCTTAGACCGGCCGCCGACGAAGAAAAAAGGCGAAGGAAACGTTCGACGTCTTTCTATCTTCATCTTTTTCTCTTCGGCGAACCAAAAAAAACCAAATATTTTGGGGCGAACTCTTTCGAAACGGCGTCAGGTCGACTGAAAGCCGTCTCCCAAGTAGGCCTTCAGCACCCTTTCGTCTCGCGTCACCACCTCCGGCGTGTCCATGATCAAAAGTTCGCCGAAGCACAGGACGGCTATGCGATTGCAGACTTCCATTATGAGCTTCATCAGGTGTTCGACGATGAGGATCGTCACGCCGCTGTCTCTTATGCGTCGGATCAAGGCTATGATGTCCACCAGTTCCCCGGGAGTGAGACCGGCGGCCACTTCGTCCAGAAACAGAAGTTTGCAGCCGCTGGCCAGGGCCTTGGCCATTTCGACGCGCTTGAGCTGCATGGTGTTCAGAGAGTTGGCCTTGGCTTCGGGATCCGACGGGAATTCGACGAATTCAAGAAGCTTCAGAGCTTTGGCCCGGGCCTCTTTTTCCGACAGCCTGGCTCCGAAGACGCCTCCGACCATGACGTTTTGCAGAGCGGAGAGCCTGGGGAAGGAGCGGACTATCTGATAAGTGCGGTTGATGCCGTGGCGGCACACCCGGTGGGGCTTGAACCCGGTTATGTCTTTGCCTCGGTAGATCACTTGGCCGGAAGTCGGAGGATAAGTGCCGGCGATGCAATTTTGCAGAGTCGTCTTGCCGGCGCCGTTGGGTCCGATGAGACCGAAAATGTCCCCTTTCTCGACGTAAATGTTGACCTTGTCCACGGCCTTGAGGCCCCCGAAATGCTTGGACAGGGACTTGGTCCACAGTATTTTTTCGGCCATTTTGGAACCCCCGTTCGCGAAAAAATCCTCGTTCTCGATTGTTTTTTGTCTTCGCCCGGCTAGGAGCGCCTCGCCGGGCGAAGACGACGTCAGAGAACCGGAGGAGTTGAAGATTTAAGTTCAAAAGCTAGGCGCGAAAACTTCTCCGAGCTCACTTGACGTAGTCAGGCACGCCCAGATCGCGGACCTTGACGTGAGGAGGCCAGATCATGATCGATTCGCCGCCCATGTACTGGATGACCGGGAACATGTAGTAATCGTTGCCGACGACCAGATCCGGGAAGGTTTCGGCGGTGTATTTGTACTCTTTCATCATGATGCCTTCAGTAAAAGAGAGCTCGCCGGTCATGACCAGCTCTTCGGCGCATTTGGCGATGGTTTCCGTGGTCAGTTCGCCGTATTTCTCCAAAGTGGTCTGAAGGACTTTCAAGAAGAAGGAGGCCGTGTCGTAGCAGAGTCCGCCGGTGGAAGGCCCGGGCTCGAAGCCGTATTTTTTGGTGAACGCCTCTTTGAACGTCTGAGCTTCCGGGCTGGTCCACTGGGGGATCATGTCCAGAATGTAGTCGGAGTAATCGCCCGTCAGCTCGTACCATTCGCCGACCCAACCCAGACCGTCGGAAACGACCAGGCTCTTGAGACCGGCTTCTTTGGTCTGCTTGGTGAAAGCCGAGACTGAAGGAGGATCGCTCATGGTGCCGGCCACCAGAGCCACGTTGGCGTTTTTCAACTTGATGATCAGGGGCCCGAAGTCGGTTTCGCCCAGGGGCACCCAGTCGTAGCTGACAATGTTCCAACCGGCGTCCTCAAGCTGTTTGGCCAGAGAGTTGCCGAAGTTGCGGCCCCAGTCGTTGTCCACGCCGAAGATGGCGGCGTTTTTGGCCGGAGGAGACCAGATGCCTTTTTGGATGGCGTCTTCAAAAGCTTCGACGTAGCCGATGGACAGCTTGTAGGCCGTCGGCCAGCCTTTGCCGACCCAGTATTTGTACTTTTCCGGGTCTCCGGCGTATTTGTCGTTGATCTCGCTGCCGGCGCCGAAGGCGAAGAAGTGGGGGATCTTGTATTTGGCGGCCACTTCCATGCAGGACAGGGACACCCAGGAATGCCAGCCGCCGTAGCCGACGTCGATTTTGTCTCTGACTACGGTCTGCTCGTAGGCGCGAGCGGATTTTTCGGCGTCGGACTCTGAATCGATCCAGTAGAATTCGATTTTGTAGTCGCCGACCTTGTAGTCCACGGCCTCGAAGACCATGTTGATAGAGTTTTTGAATTCTTCTCCGACTCTGGAGGCGGGGCCGGTGAAGGGGCCCAGCGAGCCCACTCTGAGAACTTTTTCCTGAGCCAGGGCTTGGCCGGACAGAGCCAGCAGCAGCACGGCGAGCAGAAGGACTATTTTTCGCATACGAAACTCCCTAAGAGATTGTCTTCGGAGTCGGGGAAGGGCGGACGTTCGTCAAGAGGCCGCCGACCATTTCCCCAAACCAGTTTTTTTGAGAATGGATTTGACTAGTTCCGATATTCCGCCAGGGTAATAAATCATGACCAGTATCATCAACAAGCCGTAGAGGAGCAGCCGCAGTTCCATCAGATTGGACAAGGCCTGAATGGATTTGACCTGCTCCATGGAGGGAATGATGATCAGAGCGGCGAGAAGCCCTCCCCATAGGCTGCCTCGCCCGCCTATGTACGAGATGACCATGATTTCCACCGTTACCCTCGTGTGGAGCACCGGAGGGGTGAGAACTCCGACGTAGTGCGCGTAAAACCAGCCGATGAAGCCGGCGAAGGCGCAGCTGATGGTGAAATTGAGGATCTTGTAGTAGTTGGCGTTGATGCCGCTGATGGCGGCGGCTTCCTGATCCTGGCCGATGGCCTGGAAGGCCAGTCCCGCCTTGGAGCGCACAAGAAGGCTCAAGAACAGATAACTGATGAGGCAGATGACGATCATCGTCAAAAGGTAAGGGAAATTTTCCGCCGATTCGAACAGAAGCGGAATGGTCAGTCCGGTGGCGCCTCTGGTCATGGAGACCCAGTTCGAGGTGACGGACATCATGGCCATGGCCACGAACCAGGTCATGCAGGCCGCGAAGATGCCCCCCAGCCGGATGGTCAGAAGACCGAGCAAAAGACCTAAGACGGCGGCGGCGAAAATGGCCGGAAAAAGCCCTTGCCAGGGCTCCCAGCCCAAGTGCCAGCACAGGCAGCCGGTCACGTAGGCGCCCAAGCCCATGAAGGCGGCGAAGCCGAAATTGACTATGCCGATGTAGCCGGAAGTCAGGTCGAAGGCCATGGCCAAGGTTCCGTACATGATGGCCGTGGTCAAAGTCTTGATCCAGTACTGATCGTTCATGGTCAACAGAAAAGGGAGAGCCAGAAGGACGACCAGAAGACCTAAAGGGCTGAAGCCGAACTTGCCGACGAGCCGGCGCAGTCCTCCTTCGCCGAGCTGGGCGGCGGCTTCGACGGAGACCGGCATTTTTGGCGATGCGACTTTTCCTGTCATGACGGCCTCCTTTCACTCCACGGCGCTTTTGACGGCTTTGCCGAAGATGCCGTTGGGCTTGATGAGAAGTATGGTGATGATGACGGCCAGACAGATGAAGTCTTGAGAGCCGCTGCCGAGAAACTGGCTTAGATAGGTGGTGGCGAAAGCCTCAAGAATTCCCAGGATCAGCCCGCCGACGATGGAGCCGCCTATGCTGCCCATGCCCACCAGAATGAGAACGAACCAGCTTTTGTACAAGGGCATGGTGCCCATGAAGGCGGAAGCGGGAGTCACCGAAAGCAGCGAGGCTCCGGCTATTCCGGCCAGGAGGCCGGAGAGGGAAAAGACCAAGGTGTGGATGAAGCCTAGATTGACGCCCACCAGGCTGGCGCCGACTTCGTCTTGGCTGACGGCCCTGATGGCTCGGCCAGTGGAGGTCTTGTTCAGAAACAGAACGAAGCCGCCGATGCAGAGGACGGCGATGAGAAAGGCGACCAGGCGGTCAGGGGGAAGTCCGAAGTTGAGAAGGGAATTTAAGGCGTCGCCTTTCCACATCCTGGTCACTCCGCGGTATTTGCCGCCCCAGACGAGCCTGGCGCCGTTCTGGAGTATGACGGATATGCCCAAGGTCAACAGAAAGGTGTTCATCAGCCATTGGCCTTTGCTGCGTTTGCGCAAAGCCCGGAAACTGGTCCGCTCGATGACGCCGGCCACGACGGCCACGCCCAATCCTGCTCCCAGAATGCAGAGGATGGGCGGAACGAACTGCGGCAGGCCCAGCTTGTTGGTCGCCGTGAGTATAAAATAGCCGAAATAGGCCCCGAGCATGTAAAACTCGCCATGGGCGAAGTTGGCTATGTTCATGACCCCGAAGACCAGAGCCAAACCGACGGCCATCAAGGAATACATGCCGCCGCGAAGGATGGCGGTGGACATGAAATCCCAGATTTCTCGCAAGACGTCCATCAGAACCTCCTCTTCGGTCAGACGGCTCCTCGCCAAAACGGCTCTCGGAGACGGCTGAACCTTCTCTTTCAGTCCTGAATCAAGCATTCCTAAATCAAGGCTCTCGAAAAAAACTGAAAAAAGACTTGCAAACATTAAGACGAAATCGGCGAATCATCCTTTCAGGTTATTTGCTCCCCAGCCGGAAAGAATGAAACGCGAACCGCGACGATCTTTTATGGCGGAAAGATGGTCGCTTCTTTTCGCAAACTGACGAAAAACGACGACGGCTCTAAAAAAGGGACGATATAAAAAGGGACGAATGCAAAAAGGGCGACAGAAAAATGACGACAGAAAAAGGGACTAAGGCAAAAGGCTTCGCTTTTTGGCCGCCCCGGGAAAGAATTGGAGCCGCTCGCGCTTTTTTTTGCGCCTTGAAGCTTTCGCTCGTCAAGTCTGTCGCGCCAAAGATTTCGTCGCCAAAAAGGCTCTTTTTTGGCTCCATTTTCTTCGGCGTCATCCTCTCTTCAGCCGCTTTTTTTGTCCCGCCGACAATTCGCCTGTTTGGACTGGCTCGAACTTGTTTGGACTTGCTTGTCCGCCGGTCGACAAAACGGCGAAAATAGCCCGCCTCGGCGGAAAAAACGAAAATTGGACGAGAAAACGAGCCGACTAGCCGAACCGAGAACCAAAATGGTCATGACCTGCTTGCGCAAGCAGGACGGCTTCGGTCGGGCTATGGCGTTTTTCTCCTGTTTTTTTGTTTCAAAAATGTCCCTTATGTGTATACTACGTCCGATACGGCTTGAAAGATATAGAAAAACTGACATTTAATAACATATATGCGACATGCAAATAAAATATCGAAAAAAAACAAACTGATGAAAACAGCGCAGAGATGAATCTGAAGACGGACTAGTTCGAGCCCTCCGGACTATCTCATTTCCGACAGTCGAGGCCGCGAATCTTTGTCGGCGGGTCGCCCGACTTCTTCCGAAAACGGGTCTGGCCGACGAAGGATCTTTGTGCGCCCTGAATAAGGCGCCCTGAATAAGGCGCGCGAAAAGCGATCCGCTTAGACCGAAAGAGAAGCCGCTTTAGCGCTAAAACAGACGAAAAATGAACGGAGGATCTCGAATTGGCGGGTTCCGGCCTAGCCGGCCTCCGCCGGCGTCAGCCTTGTTCGCCCTTTTTGGTCTTCTTTGGGGCCAAGAAAGATCCAAAAGGCGACGGAGAACGACCGGAACCAAACTCCTGGCCTGATCCCGCTGGCTCGCTCGTCTTCGGAGAAATCGTCGAACGTTTCATGTTAACTTTTTTTGACGTCGTCGTCAGTCCATTCTTTAGACAAAGATGGATATATTTCCGACATTTTTTGGCTTAGGGAAAAGCGCCGCCGAAGGCCGCCGCCATATTTCTGACAAAAGTTCGGCTGGCCATAAACGCGCCAGAAGGCCAGGCTCGCGCCTTCCCCTAGACGACGTCTCGCCGGACGAGGGATGCGCTCGTTTCGCCAGACAAGAGATATGACCGTCTGACCGGAGCAAAGATATGGTCGTCTGGCCGGAGCAAAGACATGGTCGTCAGGCCGGAAAGCGACCAAGTCGGCTTTTTCCAATTTTGGGGGCTGACGACTTGATCGGCCTTTAAGGGTCGGCGTTTAGTCGTTTGAATTGTATTGAATTGATCTGAATGGAATGGAAAGGAAAGGGAAGGAGTTTTGGAGAGGGAAAAAGGTCGGAAGTCGGAAAAAGTCTATTGTTCGTCGTCGAAAAAGTTCTTTGGCCTGTTCCGTCGCCTGTTCCGCAGTCAGCTCTTCGGCCTGTTCTTTTGTCGGAGGAGAAGGAGAAGCTCTTTCAGGGTTTCTTTCGCCTCGCCCACGATGGCCAAATCGGAGCGGGCGACGATGGGGGCCTCGGGATCCGTGTTGACGGAGGCGAGGCGGCGGGACGATTCGACGCCGGCCAGCAAAGCGGCCGCGCCGGAGACGCCGACGGTCAGACACCAGTCCGGAGAGGTCATGGCCCCGGACACGCCGACGAGTTTGTCCAGATCGGCCCAGGCGTTCATGGCCACGGGCCGGCTGACCCCCCAAGGACAACCTAGAGCGGCGGCGGTTTCGGAAAGGAGGGCCACCCCCTCCTTGTCCTCCAGGCCCAAACCGGCGATCAGAAGTCTTTTCGCTTCCGCCAGATCGGACGTTTTTTTTCGTTCTCTCAGCTCGAAAGCCAGAAGGCGAGGGGGGTTTTCCGACGGCGCGGAAAAAAAGGCTTCTTCGGCCGAAGACGCCGCGCTCTCCGGGGCGGCGAGGGGCGGGACGACTTTTGGAGGTTCTCTTCTCGCCAGCCATTCTTTCGCCAGGGCCAGGCAGAAAGGGGCTTGGGTCAGCTCGAAGACGGCCTGAAGGTTTTGGGAATATACCGACTTTTGCGCCGAGATTTTCTCTCCCCGTTCGAAGGAGGCCGCCCCTATGACGGCGGTTCCCCGCCAGCGGGCGGCCGAACGGGCGGCCATTTCGGCTCCGAAGAGCCCCGGAGGAAAAATGGCCAAGGTCGGACGGTATTTGGCGGCGACGATCTCCAAAAGGGTCTCCAGCTGAGGAAAATCCGTCGCGACAAAATGCCGGGTCGGCGTTTGGGGCAGAAGCGATCGAAGGAAGTCGGCGTCGGAGGGCTTTCTGACGGCGATCACGCACAAATCCGGTTCGATCTGCGGGTGGGCGGCCAGAAACGCCTTGACGGCTCCGGCCGACGGGGCCGGCTCGGCGGAAGCGCCGTTCAAAAAGACGATGGTTTCGAAGTTGGCGGAATCGTCGGGCAAGTTCGTCGTCCTTACTTTTTCTCTTCGCAACTGGAGAAACTCGGCCTCATCAGGCCGGATCATCAGGCCGGATTATCCGGCCGGATCATCCGGCCAGCGCGGGCGAGCGCGGGCGGCCGGCTCGCGCTGGCGTTCTTTAAAGTCCCCAATCGACGAGGGTTTCCAACAAAATTTCGGCTTTTTCCGCCGCGTCTCCTTGGTCTACGACCCTGCCCTCGCGGCGGCGGCAAGGTCTCTCCAGAGCCGTCAGTCTGGTCAGCGGAGGGAGACCTGAGGCAAGTTCGGGTTCGAGCCTTATTTTTTCCGGTTTGCCTTGACCTCTGGTCAAACGATCCTTCAAGGTCGGCGTCCGCAAAAAGGTCGAAGGGGCGTCGCCGACGGCCAAAACGACCGGGAGGGCGACTTTCTGCCAGAGCAAGCCGTCGTCCGACAGGCTCTCCACCTCCAGAACGTTCGAGCCGGGAGCGGAGACGGCGACGGAAAGGACCTCCGAGATGACCGGCCAACCTAGGATTTCGGCCAGATACCAAGGGGTCAGGGAGTTTTCACCGTCGGCGCTGCGGCTGCCGGCGACGACGAGGGCGTCTTGGGCGTCCTGAACCTGCCTGGCCAGGACGGCGGCCGTCAACTCCGGCCTAAAGCGGAGGTCCAAGTCCGATTCGATGATGACGGCTCTTTCGAAGCCTAAGGCCCTGAGCGAGTTGGCCGGGCGTTCCGCTTCGTCGCCGCCGATGGTCATGGCCCACAGTTCGGTCGCATTCGGAGCGTTCTGGTCCCTTAACCTCAAGGCCATTTCCAAAGCGCTTTCGTCGCCGGGGTTTATGGTTCTTCTGACGTACCGCTCCTCCGGGCGGAGATCCGTTCCCGTCCGCCAGTCCGATTCGGTCAGATGGGAGAGTTCAGGAACGATTTTGTAGAAAACGTATACGCGCATATTATTTTTCCGCCGCTTTTGGCGGTCGGTTTTTGTCCTGAAAGGCTGGCCGGAAGATGTCGCCTGCCAAAAAGCGACGGCGCGTCGTCAAAGTCGGCGAGTCGTCAAGATAGGCGCTTTTGTCAAGGTCGGCGCGGGGCGAAGAAAGAGACGACAATTTCGCCGCTGGCGGGCGAGAGGGAAAGAAAATGAAAAAAAAGCGGCGTTCGGAAAAAACAGGGTGATTATGTCTGGCCTGGCCTAACCTGGCCTAACCTGACATGGTCTGGTCTGACATGGTCTGGTCTGAACTAAACTGAACAGGTCTGGTTTGCTCTGTAATGAACTGAACTAAATTTAACTAAACTGATCTTGTCTGGTCTTGGGGCCAAGACGGCCCCAAGACCAGACGTTTTTCGCTCACTTCTTCGCCGGCCAAATGTCTCCGGCGTTCATGACGCCTTTCGGGTCGTAGGCCTCTTTGAGCGTTTTGAGTATGTAATAGGCGGAACCGTGCTCCTGCTCCATCCAGGCGGTTCTGTGTTTGCCCACGCCGTGGTGATGACAGATGGAGCCGCCCCTGGCCAAAGTTTCTTCGATTATGATCCGTTTGACGGCCAGGTGGTATTTGGTTATTTCCTCTTCGGGCGGGGTGTCGACGACGTTGTAGTAATAAACGAAGTAGATGTTGGCCCCGTTGATGTAGCCGTGGGACGAGTGGCCGCCTAAAAGGGTCAGATCCGGGACTTCGGCTCTGACTCTCTTCATGACCGCTTCATAGATGCCGTTCAATTCGCTCCAATTGGCCGAGATTTCCGTGGTGTGGCCGATGTTTTTGGTCTGGGCGATTTCGACTCTCTCCTCGGCGATGTTTTTCGGATCCCAGTTGAGATGGGCGAACCATCTTTCGATGTGGATGGGGTCGACCGCCTGACATTCCGGATGTCCGGCGACTATTTCCTTTATGGCCGCCGCCGTGGCCTCCGCCAGCCCGGCGGGACCCTCGGCCATGAAGATGAGGACGCATTTGTCGCCGGCGAAATGGGAGAAGTGATAAGCCCCGTCTTCCGGATCGTAGAGTCTGGCGATGGACGGCTTATAGCCCTTGACCATGACCTCGCGGAGGATGTCGAAGCCGAGTTTCATGCTCTCGAGAACGTAGCCCATGAACTTGTTGTTCTCCGGGTAGTAGGGAAAGAGCTTGACCGTCACTTCGGTGATCATGCACAGGCCGCCTTCGTTGCCGATGACCACGTGGCGAATGTCCGGGCCGGCCGCCCTTCTGGGGACGTTTTTTATCCTGGCGATGTGGCCGTTGGGAAAGACGGCTTCCAGTCCGACGATCATCTCCTCGATGCCGCCGTAAAGGGTGGAGAACTGCCCGATGCTGCGAGTGGCCGTCAATCCGCCCATCAGGGCCAGAGGCTTCGACTGGGGCGAGTGTCCGGTGGTCAGGCCCATGGTCCGGCATTTGTCGTCCAGAACCTGCAAGGAAACCCCGGCCTGGCAGGTGGCCTGCATGTTGACGGGATCGATTTTGATGATTTTGTTCATTCTGGAGCAGTCCAAAACGATCGAATCCGCGACGATCGTCTCCAGCCCGCCTTCGGTGGCGGAGATCCCGGCTCTGGGCACGATGTTGAGGCCGTTTTGGGAGGCCAGCGACATGACGGAAGCTATTTCTTCGGCGCTTTCGACGTAGGCGATGGCCGCCGGGGTCGGTTGCGTGTACACTCCGAAGATGTTTTCATATTTTCTGAACCTGTCGACGCTGGCGTCTTTCAGAATTTTTTCGTCGGCGACGACTCTTTCAGGGGTCAGCAGCTTTTTCAGGCTGTCGACGATTTCCTCTCTCCGCATGGATGAATCCTCCAAAAATGGCCCTAGAGAAGGGACTTAAAGATTATAGAGCAAAATAAGACTAGATCTAGAGATTAGGCGATGAACGTCCGGAAATGATCGGCTGTGAACGAGCGTCTGGCGATGATCGTCCGGCGATAGTCGTCTCGCGATGATCGTCCGGCAATGATTGTCTCGCGATGAACGCCTGGAAATGATCGCCGGGGCGAACTATTTCGCGGACTCTTTCGCCGAAACTGGCCGTAATGGACGACGAGTCGGCGGAAAGTCGAGAGTTTTAGGCGAAAACTCCTCTCGTCGGAAACTTTTTTGGTCCGCTAAAATCGAAGACCGCGTCATTTGTCGGCGGAGCTGAAAAAGGGGTAGGCTTTTTTCAGGATGACGTCGGTGTGTTCGGTGATGCGGCTGTAGACGTCGTCGTAGAGCCGGGAATAAAAGTCGTGGTTGGCGAAATTCGGGATGAAGGCGTCGGCGGATCTGACCATGGCTTTCGAAGTTTCGGCGAAATCTTTGTACAGGCCGACGCCCACGGCGGCGCACATGGCCGAGCCGAGCCCGACCGCTCCGTTGACTTCGGTGCGGACGGCCGGAATGCCCATGACGTCGGCGATGATGCGCATGAAAAGATCGCCGTTGGAGCCTCCCCCGGAGACCACGATTTTGGTCAGGTCTTGTTCGAGCTCGGCGGCCATGGCCCGGATGTGGCCGCCCATGGTCATGGCGATGGCTTCCATGACGGAGCGGTACATGTGCACGGGCGTGGTGCGTCCGGTGAAGCCCAGCATGACTCCGCGCTTGTGCAGAGCGGAAGGCGGAGCCAGCCATTCCGGCACGGTCAGGAGTCCTTCGCAGCCCGGGGGGATGTCGGCGGCCAGCTTGTTGAGGTAATTGTCCGTGGTCAAGCCCAGATATTTCGCCTTCACGTCGGCGTCCCGGCCCATGATCTCCCGCACCCAGCTGATCGTGGACATGCCCCGACGTATGCCGCCGCTTTCGTAAAGGTACTTCATGGGGCGGGAGGCCATGTTGGTGAAGAAGGATTTTCCTTCCGGCCGGTATTCCGAACCTTCGACCATGGAGCAGATGTAGGTGCCCAGCGAGAGCAAGGCCGCGCCATCGCCCAATGGACCGCAGCCCAGCGCTTCGACGGCTTTGTCGCTGGCCGTGGCCGCCACCGGCAGGCCTTCGGGCAGGCCCAGAGCCTCCGCCGCCTTGGCGGTCAGTTTGCCCAAAAGTTGGCCGGGCTTGACCAGATCGAAGAGCATTTTTCTGGGAATCTTGAATCTGTTGAAATATTCGGGATCTTCGCTCCAGTCGAAGGTGTGATAATCCACTGGCCATTCGCCCAGAAGATTGGCGCAGGTGTCCAATTTTTTGCCGGTGAGCCTGGCCCCGATGTAGCCGGTGGTGGTGGTGACGTAGCGCACTGACGGGTCGTCATGCTCGTACGGTCTGGAAACGCGGAGATCCATCCAGCTGATGACCGGCTGGGCCAGACTCAAATCCTCTTTTAAAACCGCCCGACAGCAGCGGATCGTGCAGAGCCCCAAGGCGACTATTTCCTCGATCTTGCCGGGAAATTCCTTCAGGGCGGCGCGGCAGGCGGTCACCAGAGAATCCCAGAGATCGTCGTCGGGATGCACGGCCGTTCCTTCCTTGGGCAATTGGAGGGGCCTTAAGGCGGCAATGCCTTGAGCGGCGACGCGTCCGAATTTGTCGAAGATGAGCGCCTTGGTGCTCTGGGTTCCTCCGTCCACGCCCAGCAAATATTCCATATAAATCACCAATTTTTAGGTTATGAGTCTTTAAGGGCAATATAATTTAAATCTATTTATAGGGAAAAAAAATAAGGCGAAAAATCAAAATTCCGAAAACAGATTCGACGATTATAAAACAAGGAGGGCCAAAAGATTAAGAAAAAATTTCCTCGAATTCAGGCCATAATTCTTCCAATTCGATGACCATGCCGAATTGGGCCAGTCCCAGTATGGGCGCTCTGGGATCGCTGTTGACGGCCACGATGGTTCTGGCGCCGACGCCGGCCATGAACTGCACGGAGCCGGAAACGCCCAGGGCGATCAACAGACCCGGCCTGATGGTGCGTCCCGACAGGCCGATCTGGCGGTCGCCGGGCAGCCAGCCGCGTTCCACGACGGCTCGGGTGCCGCCCAAGGCTGCCCCGATTTTATCGGCCAGCCAAGCGGCCTTGGCCACGCCTTCAGGCCCGTTCAAGCCCAAACCGGCGGCCACGACGACCGGGGCCTTTTCCAGATCGTCGGCCGAGTCCAGTCTGGTTCGGTTGAGAACCAAGAGATCTCTGGCCGGCTTGGGAGCCGGGAGGATTTCCGCCGTCGGCGCGAGCCCGAGCGCCGCCGGGGCCTCTACGGCGCGAACAGGCGAATTGACCAGGCCGGGGCCTTCGTCGGCGGGGGCGGACAGTCGGACGGAGGCCATCTGCGGTCTGGCCAGGGGGGTGACGATTTCCGCCAAAAGGTTGCCGTCGAAGGCGGGTCTGGTCTGGATCAAGAGTCCGTTCTCGAGCCTGAGGCCGGTGCAGTCGGCGGTCAGACCGGTCCGACAGGCGGCGGCCGCCAGCGGGGCAATCTCTCGGCCTCTTTCGTTGGCCCCGACGAGAACTATTTGCGGCCTATACCGCTTGATCGCCGCGATCAGACACTCGGCCGCCTGTTGAGCGGTCGGCGTCTCCAAGCCGGAGAAGGCGACGATTTTGCTCATGCCCAGGGAGACGAAGGTTTCCAGACCCGGGAGCCCCCGAGCGCCGACGACGAGCAGGCCGTAGACCAGAAGCTGGCCTTGTTTGGCCAGTTCGCCGGCGGCGCGGAGCAAGCTGTGGGACAGGGGACTTAAGCCCTGCTCCGCTTCTTCCAGAAGAACGAGGATGACGTTCGACGTCTGGATCCGGTTCATGACTTGACCGCCTTGACCGCTTCCAGGATGACGGCGGCGGCTTCCGCCGCCGTGGGCCGGACCGTGACCCGGTTGGGCGGCTTGGGTTTGCGGATGGCTTGTATCTTGGTCGGCGACCCCTTTTCGCCGAAATAAAGGGCCGGGTCGAACTCGGCCGGGTCGGCTGGAGGCTCCGTCTTCTTCGCTGGTCCGCCGCCGGAGCGGCCGAAACTGAACCCTTCCGCCTGGGCGACGTCGACGGTTTCCGTCCGAAGCGATTCTTGGTTCGCCAAAAGAGGGCTCCGAGCCAAATCCAAGGCCGACAGGACGGTCACTTTTTTGGGGGCGAGCTTGGCCTTGATCGAGGGGAGTCTGGGCGTGAAGCTCTCGCGCAGGGTCGAGACCACTCCCGGCAAAGGCAGAGTGGCCTCCAGAAGTTCGTCTTGATACCGCTGCTGAAAATGCAGTTCCTTTTCGTTCAGGCCGACGACCTTGCACAGTCGGCCGGCGAAGGGCCAGCCCAAGAGCCGAGACAGGGAAGGCGGAACCTGGCTGGTGCCGCCGTCGATGGTGGTCAGGCCGCAGACGACCAGATCGTAAGGCCCCAGAAGACTAAGGGTCAAAGCCAAAGCTCTGGCCGTAGCCAACGAGTCCGAGCCGACCAGGGCCGGATCGCTGATGAGAAAAGCTCTGTCCGGGCCTAGACACAGGGCTTCCAGGAGAGTCTGCTCCGCCTGTTTGGGACCCATGGAAATCAGATCCACGCTGGCGCCGAAGCGATCCTTGAGGCTCATGGCCAACTCGATGGCCGAGCCGTCAAAGGGATTCAGACGTCCTGGCCCCGACCTCAAGACAAAGCCTTTTCTGGGGTCGGTTTCTCCGGATTGGCCGGAGGGAACCTGTTTTAGGCAGACTGCCAAACGAAGGTCGAGAATGATGAATTCCTCCGGAAGCCGGCAAGGGCGGTTTTGGTCGATTAGGTCGGTTTTGGTCAATTATGTCGATTATGTCGATTAGTTCGATTAGGTCGGTTAGGTCGGTTATCTTGGTTTTGGTCGTTTTTGGGCCCGTTTTGGTTCGTCGGCGGTTCGCCGGCGGTCGGTTTTTTTTTCGGCCGACTAACCGGACGATCAATCCGCCAGCATGTTTTGGGGGTTGAAAAGAGCATGCGGATCCAGCGTTTTTTTGACGGTCCGCCAAGCGTCGACGGTTTCCTTTTTTTCCGCCTGGGCGAAAAGCTCTCTTTTGAGCTTGCCGACGCCGTGCTCCTGAAACAGCTTGCCGCCGGTCTCGCGGGCGCGGCCCAGCCAGTCGGCCATGAGTTCCAAGGCTCTTTTCGTTTGCGAGACGTTTTCGGTCAAAATGTTGACGTGGAGGTTGTTGTCCTTCGCGTGTCCGAAGATGACCGCCTCCAGATTCTGCGCCTTCAGATCCCGGCGGTATTCGGCCAGACATCTGGTCAGACTGGGTCCAGGGCGGGTGAAGTCGGAGGCCACGTTGAAGACGGGGTAGCCTTTGGCCCGGATTTGATCCAGGCGGCCGCCCAGTCCTTCCGGGACGGCGTGGCGGACGATCCGCATCTTTTCCGCTTCGGCGTCGGTCAAGGCCCAGGATTGATCCGGATCCCCGCCGACTTTTTGGCAGCCGGCAAGGGCCTTGGCCGCCGCCGACTCGATCTCCGACTCGTCGTTCGAGTGAAATTCCAGCAAAACGGCTGCGGCGGCCCCTAAGGGCGGCGGCGGTATCTCCAAGAGCTTCGAGGCCGTTTTGCGCAGGGAAAGGACCATCTTCAGAGAGGCCTCGTCCAGATAGTCGAGGCTGACGAGGGGCGAAAGCGGCTCGGCCAGAAAAACGTCGGCCAGGGCGGCGGCTTTTTCTTCCGAGTCCAGAAAGAAGACCAGAGCCCAGACGTGGGCCGGGGCGGGAGCCAGCTTCAGATCTAGAGAGGTGATGAGACCGTACATGCCTTGGCTGCCGATGAGCAGATCCAAAAGGTCGGCCTCCTCGGACAAGCCCAGACGGCTGGGGTCGACGGCGAGCTCCTGGCCGCCGGGCAAGAGCATTCGCCCGTTTCGGAAAAAATGACGGCCTCTTCTGACGGAGCGTTCCTGACCGTCGGCCATGAGAAAGTTCAGTCCGGCTATGTGCTCCGCCACCGAGCCGTAGCGATGAGCCCCGGGGCCGGCGGCCCGGGTGGAAGCCAGCCCCCCGATGGTGGCCGTCCTTTCGCCCGGATCCGGGGGCCAGAAATAGGGTCGGCTTCGGAAGGCGCTTAGGGTCTCGGCTTTGACTTTGGCGGAAATGAAATCGAATCGGCGTCGGGACAGATCTCGGCCGAGGCTGGCCAGGTCGTAGCCGGGCTGCACTCGGAGCTCAAAGCCCTCCGGAGTCTCTTCCAGAGATATGGGGCGATCCAGCAAGGTCAGCGAAACCGCTTGTCCGGCCAGAGGAACGCAGCCTCCGCACAAGCCTGTCCTGGCTCCCTGAAAAGTCATGGGCTGGCCGCGTTCCAGCGACTTGACGGCCAGTTCCGCCAGAGCCCGATGGTCCGCCGGGGTTTTCAGTTCGGCTTGAACTCCTTGAAAACGCGATTCGTCGCGCAGGTGACTGGGCGGGCATTTGGGATCGGAAGAAGGGAAGGGAGGGTTGATCATCTGACTGCCGGGATTCAGCGGCCGTCGGCCGGCTTTGTCTGGAAAAACGTGGGCATTTTAGTTTTGCGTCGATGGAAGCCGGTTTTGCCGGAGGGAGCGATTATTTCACAAGTCGCCAACCCAGAACGATTATCCCATAAAATTGCTTTTTTTAGAAGGGCGGATTGATTGTTGTATCTATTAGAAGTCTTATGATTATAAAAGAACCAATTAATTAAAAATAATTAATAAAACATTTAAAAAACAATATTAAAAAGTGAATTATCAATGGAAATATAATATTGTCTTTTAAAAAATAAAATCAGCCCAAGAAGTCGATTCCAGTCCCTAGAAAGGGACTGGAATCGATGGAAGGCAGGAGGGCCATTGATCGGCGCGAGACCGATCCAGCCCCGGCGCTTGACGGCCGTTTCCGGCTAAAGGCGCGGATGAAGGGGTGGGCTGATGGGAGGACTTGCATCAGTCCTCCTGAAAATTTTGGAAGAACCTTATTTATCGCGCCAAAAAGGCTTCGCGAAGACCAAGCCTTTTGGCTTTTATTCACGTTCGAAAGGTTTTGAAGTCGAAGACGTCGGAGACGCTTCAGACGCTTCAGACGTCTGATTCGTCAGCGAACCAGATAGCCGCCGTCCACGGCCAAAATATGGCCGTTGACGTAATCGGAGGCTCGGCTGGCCAGAAAGACCAGCGTCCCCATCAGATCCAGCCGCTCGCCCCAGCGCTCGGCGGGAATGTGATCCAAAACCCGCTGGTTGGTCACAGGATTGCTTCTGGTTATGGCCGTTATGTCGGTGGCGAAATAACCGGGCGCAAGTCCGTTGACCTGGATGTTGTGCTTGGCCAGTTCGTCGCAGTAAGCTTTGGTCAGTCCGGCCAGGCCGTGTTTGGTGGCGGCGTAGGCCGGCGAGCGAAGACCGCCGAGAAACGAGAACATGGAGCAGATGTTGATGATCTTGCCGCTCTTTTGCGGGACCATCACTTTGGCCGCTTCATGGCTCATCGCGAAAGCGGCGTTGAGGTTGACGGCCATCATGGCTTCCCACTTGTCCAGACCGAAGGACAGGACGACGTCTTCCAGACATATGCCGGCGCAGTTGACCAAGATGTCCAGACGACCAAGGGTTTCCACGCAGGTTTTGACGGCTTCCGCCGGGACGCCTTTTTGAGTGATGTCCGCCTTCATGAAGCCGGTCTTCGCCCCCGCTTTCTCCAGAAGATCGCGGGTTTGGCCTTTTTCCTCAATGACCGAGGGGATGAAGACGTCGGCGCCGGCTTTGGCCAGAGCCAGCGAGAAGGCTTGGCCCAAGCCGGAATTGCCTCCGGTGACGAGGGCGACTTTGCCGGCCAAAGAGAAATAGTCGAGGTTAAACTGATTTATGTCCATGTTGACTCCGCCTAAAATCGCGTCAAGATGAAAGTCGAAAGGCTTAAGCAGTCGAAAGGCTTTGAAAGTCGAAAGGCTTTGAAAGTCGAAAGGCTTAAGAAGTCGAAAGGCTTAAGAAGTCGAAAAGCTTTGGAAGTCGAAAAGCTTTGGAAGTCGAACGCCGGATCTTGGCCGAGTCGGCCAAAAAGGCTTCAATTCAGCTCCGGGGGAGCTTCGCCGACGGTCTTGGCGAAAACGTCGTCCATGGCTTTTCGGCAGGACGCCTCCATTTTCGGTTTGACGTACTCGGCCAGACGATTTTTGACCAGACTCCAGGCGTCGTCTCTGACGGTTCGGCCTCTTTGGCGATAGGCCTCGAAGTTTCGCCGATCGCCTAAGGTCGGGCGATGAAATTCTTTCCTGAAATTCTTCAGGGTGCTTTTGAGTTTCAGATAACCGCCGTTTTCCAAGCCCTCATGGAAAATTTGAGGCAGATCGCTTGGGAACGGGCCGATGCCGGCCAGAAGTCTCTTGGCTCGGCCGATTATTTCTTCGTCGAAAACCCATTTGTCGAAAGCGACGGCCATGAACGACTCCAAAATCCCCACGGATTGGAGCATGAAATTGACTCCGCCCATAAGGCTCGTCAAGATGTTCCAGGCGCTCTCCAGACCGGCTTGGGCGTCCAAAACCTTGGCGTCGGTCAGTCCCCCGCCGCTGCGGTACGGGAGGCCGTAACGCTTGGCCATCTGACCGCAGGCCCCCGAGATGAGGCCGTATTCCGGAGCGCCTAAAGCCAGGCCCATGGAGCTCATGTCCATGACCGACGAAGTGGTGCCGTAAATGACCGGCGTTCCCGGCCGGACCAGCTGACTGTAGATCAGTCCGCCCAGAACCTCGCAGTTGGCTTCGACGACGGCGCCCAGAAGAAAGACGGGGGCGGTGGCGCCGCACATGGCGCAGCAGGATATGTTGAGAACTTGTCCTCTCTCGGCGAAGACCTTTATGCCTTCCAGCATTCTGGCGTCCCAGGCCATAGGGGAGAGACTGTTGCAGATGCCGACCAAGACCGGCGCGTCGGTCAAGCCGGAAGCCGCCTGAGCCATGTCCACGCAGAATCGCGACAAGGCTTCGCCTTCGGTCTGACCGACCAGAGGCAGGTCGGTCATCGTCAGGGCGTGATTGACCTGAAGGCGAAGAGCGAGTTCCGGATCGTGATAGGTCGGGTACAGGGCCCCGCTGTTGGCCATGCCCAGAACCGGACTGGTCTGCGTCAGACGCAGCATGTCCAGATAGTCGTCGAAGACGACCGGCCTCTGCGCGCCGTCTTCCGTTATGATCATGGGCGCCCCGGAAGCCGACAGAAAAACGGGCGGATGATTCGCGCCGACGGTCGCCTTCCTTTCGGGGTTTCGGGAATGAATCGTCGTCTCGGCCGGGGCCGAGGCCAGAGCGTTCTCCAGTTGACGCGAATCGACGAAGACTTTGGCTTCGTCCGTCTTGAAGCCGGATTTCTTAAAAAGATCGAGGGCCGGGGCGCTGTTGAAAGTCAGTCCTTCGGAGGCCAAGAGCTTCATCGTCAGCTCGTGGACTGTTTCAATTTCGGCCTGAGTCAAGACGGCCAGGGAAAGTCTCGTCATCTAGCACCGCTGGTGTCTGTTGGACGGTTTTATTGCCGAAAGCGGCGAAACGTTTGGACGAAAACGATTCAAAACGCGGACGAAAGCGATTCAAAACGCGGACGAAAGCTAGAGAAAAAAGACAATTTTTGGAGAACGATCGTCGCTGGCGCGACCGGCTGAAAGTCGACCTGCCAAAGGGACGAACTTACAAGGAAAGACCGTCCAAGGGACATGAGCCGGTCAGCGCCGTCGACGTCCGACAAAGCCCTTTTTTTGGGCTTAAATCTATAGACGTCTCAAATATGTCCGTAATAATCCCGGTGGGCGACGACGGACCAGGCGTAGTCGAGCATGGTGCCCCAACTCCAGACAGGCAGATCCGTCTCTCGCTGGATGGTCCTGGCGAACATCTGCATGCCGGTGCACTCCAGCATCAAGGCGCCTATGGAGGGGTATTTGGCCTTGAACTCTTTGCAGATCTTGACCATGTCGGCTTCAGCCTTGTCGTAAGAAGCCTCCGGCACGGCCGGGCGCTTTTCGTGATCCCACAGCTTGTCGAATTCGGGGCAGCCGTATTCGTCCTGAGCTCCGGCGATGCGGTAGTTGGAGCCCACGGTTATGCCCACGTTGGCCAGATGGTTTTCCGTCAAGAAGCGTTTTTGGGCGCAGACAATGCCCACTTCCTTCTTCGGTCCGATGACCTGCTGGATCATGGGCACCTGAAGCAGACTGGACATGAAGACGGGCACGTCCACGGCCCCGGCGACGTCTTTTTGAAAATAGGCGAAATAGCCGCATTCGGCGGCGATGGCCCGGCAGCCCATCCGCTCCAGCTTTTGGGCCGCGCTCAGAATCGGAGCTCGGCAAGGAGTCTTGTCCTGCTCCCAGACCAGAGTGTAGTTGTCGACGCCGACGGCGATTTCGTACTGGATGGGGAAGCCCCAAGCGCTGGCGTTGCGCACGTCTCCGGGAAAGCCGGGATAGGCGTCGTCCAAAACCATGATCCCCAGGCCCATGCCGTAGCAGACGTGGTTTTTGCGGGTGGTCATGTGATTGATTTTTAGATCTCTTTGTTGGTCGAACATCGTCTTTTCCTAAAAAACCCCCTCGTGAAGGCGGGGTCGGCTGAAAGATTGGAAGGTCAGGCCATGAGCTTGGCTTCAATCTTGGCCAGATCGGCGAGAACGCTGGAATCTAGCTCTGGGACTTGATGCTCGTTGACCGCCTTGTTGATGACGGCCAATATTTTTTCTCTGACTTCGGATTTGTCCGGATTCTTCATCTTTCGACTGAACAAGCCGGAGTAGAAAACTTTCCGGAAATTTTTGGCGGTGTGCGGGTCGGTGACGTAGCTGCCGCCTGGGCCGATCTTTTCCATCAAATCCAAGGCCAAGGTCTTTTCGTTTATTTCCCCGACTCCCCGGGCGAAGACCTTCAGTCCTTCGATAAGGTCGTTGGAGAGAACCACCGCCTCGGGAGAGACGGAGTTGCAGTGATCCAGAACGCCGACGTCGTGGATGAGGTTGGCTTTGGACAAAGTGGTGGACATTATCTCCATGGTCAATTCGGCCACGGCCTGCTCGTCCAGAAATTTGGCGTCGGAGCAGCCGGCCGTGCCGAAGAAGGGCAGGCCCAGATAATTGGACAGTTCCGCCCCGGCGGCTATGAGCAGGTGAAACTCGTAGGCGCCGTAGCTGCCCACGGTGGTCTTCATGTCCAAAATGGAAGGCATGTGACCGTAGATGACCGGCGTTCCCGGCGAGACCAGCTGGGTCAAAATCAGACCCATCAGGAACTCGGCGTGCCCCTGAGCCAAGGAGGCGGGCATGCTCATGGGCGAGGTGCCGCCCATCATGGAATAGGGCATGTAGACGACGGGAATTCTGTTTTCGGCGGAGATCCAAAGCTTTTCCGTGCTTTCCGTCGGATGGGTGCGCGGCGGTATCGGCTCGCAGTAGTTGAAGACGAAAGGCTTTTCCTGAAGATTTTTCAGACCGCCGGCCACAATGGAGGCGATTTTTATGCAATCGTGGAGAGAATCCACGTCGTTGGTGGAAAAGTTGGTGACTTTGTCGAAGTTTCGCAGGGTGTCCAGGAGAGTCACCTGGGTCTGCACCTCCGGCCGGACGTCGTTGCTCATGCCGACGGACAGGACGAAGCTGATGTTTTCCAGATAGGAAGCCAGCTGACACATCAACTTATTGTCGGCGCGAAGAAAAGGTCTGGCTTGACCCGTGAAGGGATCCAGAAGCTCCAGCTGATCCGAATGGGTTCCGTAGAAAACCTGGTTTCCGCCGGGAGAGATTTCCAGATATTCCGAGCCGTCCCGTTTGTAAAGCTTTAGAGATTTCGGAGCCGCGTCGATGGCGGAGGCCACCATGGCTTCGCTCACCTTGACCAAGTCTCCGTCCAGCTTGGCTCCATGTTTGGCGAAAAGATCCAGAGCTCTTCGGCCGCCGACCCTCATGCCCGATTTGGTCAGCAGATGCAGGGACGCTTCGTGAATTTTGACGATGTCGTCTTGACTGAGGACAGAGAATCCTACATGGCGATCTGTGCCTAAGGTCATTATATACTCCATGGCTTCCTTGACGGGAGCTCTTCAGATCTAGATCCGGCGTCTGTCGACGCCGTAGTTTATCGCTTTTCTTTTCGCGTCGGATCTCGCCTTGGTTCTCGCTTCCTTCGGCTCGTCTCGACGGCCAAAAACCGGGATCAAGACGTTTTGGAACAAGCTTCCGGCGCAGTTTGACTGGCTGGCGAACTCCTGACGATTTTTTATGTTTCTTCTCGCCTCTTTTCTGTCGCCTTTTTTCTGTCGCCTTTCGTTTTCGCCTCTCGCCTTTGGCGCGTCGACCTCGGATTTCGAGGATCGTCGGCCGCCGGCCGGCCTCGGACGGCCGCGTTCCTGTCAAAGACAGGGGCGCGGCCAGCCGGAGGCTATAAAGACAGTTTATCGAAAGAAGCTCCAAAAGACGAGGCGTTTTCGAGAGAGGGCGAACGACCGCCAAAACCCAGGTCGAGACCGTCCTTTTTGGGCGGCCTCAACCGGCCAAAACTCTTTTTGGCGGGTCAAGGACGGTTCCGCTTGAATCGGCTTTTTTTATTTTGGGCGTCGTCGCGAGCGTCGTTTTTCGATTCGGGCGGCGGCGTCGTGAGCGTCGTAGCTCTTAGATTCGGGCGACGTCGCCGTCTCCGCCTTAACTCGGGCGGCGCAGCAGCCGCCGCCTCGACTTTAGGGCGTTCGCTTTTTGGCCGCGCGCTTTTTATCCGATCACTTGGCTTTGTATACGCCTTCTTTCAAGTATTTTAACATTTCCTCTTTGTTCATGTGACCGATGCCCAGGTGATCCAACGTATAGCCGGTGGCCTGGAAATCCATCTCCGCCATGACCGAGGCCAAGGTGACCATGGAGTCGACGACCGGGGTGGGGACGCCGAACTTCTTGCCGAGTTCCTGGTAGACGTGACAGCCGACAGGAATGTCCTCGGTGATGTAGCGGTTGTGGATGGTGAAGGGGCCGGTCCCGAATTGGATGGGATCCTGCTCCTCGAAGGGAATGACGTAGTCTTTGCCCATGTATTCCTGACCCAGAAGGTTTTCCCGGCTGAAGAAATCTTTGGGATCATATTGCTGAATGCCCACTCCCATGGCCGCCGCCAGTTTGCACTGCTCCTCGTAAAATTTCAGCTGGACGCGGCTGATGGAGGGGCAATAGGCATGGGAGTAAATGGAGAATTTCGTCTTTTCGTCGCCGAAGACGACGCCGTAGTTCTCCATCGTGCCGACGCCCAAGATGACGCCGGGGCAGTGGAGGACCGGATTGACGTTGGAGAAGCCGGTGTCCATGACGGTGTCTCCGCCGACGACGCCGTCTCCGCCGTTGACGCCGTCGAAGGCGCCGATGTATTTGGTGCTGGCCAGGAAATCATCCTGATCGGCGCTCGGCAGAGAGGCGCCGCGCAGGGTGATGGCCCGGTAGTAGACTCTGATGCTGGGCAGAATGACGCCGCCTTTGATGTCCACCCTGCTGCCGTAAGGAGAGCTGGACCAGCCGCCGATGGTCACTTTTTTGGTGCAGCCGGCTTCCCTCATCATCCTTCGGAGAATCAAGCTGCCGAAATTGTCGGGGATTATGTGAATGAACTGTCCGTCCTCAAGGGCGGGAATGAGTTTTTCGAAAAACGGCACGTGACCCAAAGCCGGGGTGGCCATGATGATGACGCCGGCTCCCTTGACGGCCGCGGCGACGTCGGTGGTCACCATGTCGTATTTCGCCTGGCCGATGCGGCTGAAGCCGTAGAGATTCAACTGGTCGCCGTAGAATTTAACCCCGCCGCGCTCCACCCCGAAAAGCGTTTTCGAGGCGAACGGCTCCAGATCGCAGATGCGAACTTTGGCCCCGGCCAAGGCGCTGTCGGCGGATACGGCTTTAGCTACGGCTCCGCCGCCGAGCACGGCGATGGGCTTGTCTTTGAGATGACTGAGATCGCTCATAGGGATTCTCCATAGGGAAAATGATGATTGGTCCTTCCGGCCGACAGGCCAAAAAAGGCGACTGATTATTGAAAGCTCAAGGCCATGAGGAAAGTCAAGTTCATGCGCTTTTTCATTCTCAGTTTTGTCTTCATGTTACCAGTCATCTTTTGCCGGCAATACAACGCTTAGGACAAGTTTAGATATTTTTGCGACATAATTATAAAAACTTAAGTTACTGAAAATATGGGATTTTTTCTTTTATTAGAGCATCTTCTTGACCAAAAAGTCGCTGAAGAGGATAATTGTTTCATCAGGAAGAATCAGGACGGGAGGGAAGAGTTCCTTCGGGCGTTTGGCCGGGTCGTAGAAAAGGCGCAAAAAACCGGATCCGCCGACGTTCCGGACTGTTTTCCGGTTCTCCCGCCTCCATTTTCGGCCAGGGAAGAGCATTTATGACCAAAAACGACAGCGACGAACAGTCCAGGCCCTTGAAATTCGGTTTCGCTCTGGCGCCCGACTTCACTTTGATGGCCTTTTCCGGATTTATAGAGGCCCTGCGTCAGGCGGCCGACGTGGGCGATCTGAGTCGGCCCATCTGGTGCTCTTGGACCGTCATGAGTCATGATCTGACGCCGATCAAAGCCAGCTGCGGCTTGGAAGTGAAGCCTTGGGAGACCTACAGGGATCCGGCGGAATTCGACTACGTCATCTTGGTCGGGGGACTGGTGAAGAGTCTGGAGAACGTGCCGAAGGAACTCGTCAATTATCTCTCGTTGGCCGTCAGGGAAGGCGTGACCATCATCGGCTTGTGCACGGCCAGCTATATTCTGGCCCAATCCGGCTTTCTGAAAGGCCGCCGCTGCTGTCTGCACTGGTATCACTTTCAGGATTTTCAAGAACGTTTTCCCAACGTCGCTCCGGTCATGGACGAGCTTTTCATCGAAGACAAGGGCGTCATCACCAGTCCAGGGGGCACGGCCAGCATCGATTTGGCTCTCTATCTGGTGGCCAGGCATTTCGGAGACGACCGGGTCGTCAAAGTGTTGCGGCATCTTGTTCTGGACTGGAGCAGGCCCATGAATCATTCTCAGGTGCCTTATTTAGGCGATTCCAGAGAAATGGTGGATCAGAGGGTGAGGAAAGCCAGCATCTTCATGGAGCGGAACCTCTCCATTCCTCTCTCGACCGAGCAGATGGCCAAGGAGGTCGGGGTCAGCTCCAGGCAGCTGGAGCGCTTGTTCGTCAGCTCCGTCAAAGACAGCCCGGCCGGTTATTTTCGCAAGCTGCGTCTGCGGAGAGCTCATTGGCTTCTGCATCATTCCGACACGTCCATAACCGAGATCGCTCTGGAATGCGGTTTCAACAACAGTTCCCATTTCGCCAAGAGATACAAGGATTTTTTCGGCCGCTCGCCCAGTCAAAGCCGGGAGACGGAAAACGGCGGCAAAAATCGCCGAGGCGCAAATTTGGAGCCGTCCGTCTGACCAAAGGCGGCCAGAGAGCTCCGTCTTTCCGCGTAGAAGTCGATTATCGACGTCCCTTTTGGCGAGAGGCGGCGTCGCCGCTTTGTTTTTGGGAATTCGCAGACCCGGCCGAAGAGCTTCGTCCTGGACTTCTTTTTCTGTTCGCCGCCCGGGAGGCGACTAATGAGCGAATCAGGTCATAATCCTGGCCGGCCCCGGTTCGGCATCGAGATCGAAATCGCCTTTTCTGGCTTCCGGCGGCACAGCTTTTCCTGCCTACATAGGGGCCGCGTATTGGCTCTCACGGTTCTTTCGCGCCAAAGAGGCCTAGTCCTTGAAATATCCGGTGCAACAAATTGCTTCAATGCCGGCGCGGGCGGGAAAGCGGCGGATAAGGGGGCACCCGATGCCCCAGCGGACGGAGCTGCCACGGGGGAGCACCCAGCGCCGAGTCCGAGGCGGGGCACGGAAGCGGCAATGAGATGGTCCACCCCGGTTTCGGATTATATCTGACCGGACGATCAGATTTCGCCCACACTCTTCTGAATCTGTGTCAAGGACCTAACTCTCGATAGAATGGTGTGGAGATCGGAAGA
>JAIRTO010000122.1 GCA_031254895.1 Deltaproteobacteria bacterium | reverse complement strand
ATCTGCCTCCCTCTGGAGGGCTCTCTCACGCCCTTTAAAAAATAGTAAAGTCCGACTTTCACAGTTAGGCCTAGAAAATAGACAAAATGTAATAATATCAAGGGGATGAAGAAAAAGGCGTATTATACACATTTCAAAGCCTTCTATCGCCAATCGGCTTGGTCGAATTAGGCGGCGATTCCTTCCTGTTATTGGTAGGTCATACTGTCTAGAAATTGCCAGCTAGACTTGTCCCTCTTTTGCCGAAAAAGCTGTCCAGAATCTCTCAAACCAATCAAATCTTACATTTCCTTCCCCCAAAACTATCCATACTTCCCTTCCACTACTCGTTCTCTTTTGAGGCCCGAGCGCTCCGATAATGACGGGTTGCAAACGCCGAAGCGCAGTTCGGAGAAAAGTTCGGAGAAAAGTTCGGAGAAAAGTTCGGAGAAAAGTTCGGAGATAATCAAACGCAAGACAAAATCATGGAGATTATGCGCCGAAATTCAAAAACAAGCGCAAAATCGATAGCTGAGGAAATAGGCGTTACCACCTGCGGGGTCGAAAAAGCAATCCGCACACTCAAAGAAGCAGTGTTGATTGAGTGCGCCTGCAGCGGCGAACCGTTCCATGACGGTGATGTCGCGGTTGTGATATCTCCCGTTCGGCCTCTAACTATTAATGAGCGCGGAGGTTGGTTTTATCAACAACAGCAACTCCGCGCTGTTCGAGGTTTCGGAGCTGCGGCGCCAGACGATGTGCACGTCGATGGGGCAGAGGGGGACTTAGCAAAAAGCTGCGCGCGAGCACGAGACATAGCAATCTTGCCGCCTAACTTGATGTCAGGCCCGCAGCGAAGTTTCGCTATTGGTATGGCCAGAATTAATTTTTTCTTGTAAATGAGCGCATTTATCAAGAATAACGTCAAACTCGGGGGCTTCCGTAAAAAAAATGCCGTCCTGAACCATGTTGCAATAATCATCACGCAAGGCTTCCCGCTCTATCCCATCAGGCACAAGACATAGCTGCCCATTCAAGCACTCCCGATAGTCAATTGCTGTTCCAGTCGGATCCTTTTCCTGAAAAAACATGGTCTTGTGTCGCACAACCTGTTCCAGCCAAGACTTGTCCAAAAGTGAGTTCTGAATGCGCTCTGTTGCCGCCAGTTGCAAAAGGTCGTGCCAGTGTCTAGCAAAACGGCTGCCGCGAATTTTGGCGTGTCGGCAAAAAACATGGATAGCAGTGGCCTTTTCCCAAAATGTACGCTCCATTTTCATGACGCGCAGATGGGCATGCGGAAACATAATTTCAGGCACAAATGGCGCAAGGTCGCAAATTACCGGCAAAACTTCGCAAGGCTCTCCAGTAGATCGTGCTCCGAACTCAAGTTTGACATTTGGGGCGACATTACCAGTTCCCTGGCTTAGCGGCGCGTATTTAACGAGAATGCTGTCGCTGTCTTTGCCAATTATCTCGAGCGAGGCTTCCATGCCGCTATCGGCCAGCGCTGCTTGAAGAATCGGAACAACACGGCCTTGAATCCATTGAGGCAGGCGGGAGCGGACAGCTTTTGTCCATTTAGCGGCCTGGCTGGATGTGGGCGGGATGCCATCCGGCGTCGTAGCCATTTCGGGGAGCAGGCTCCGAATGTCATAGGTGAGGTCAAGATCATCTGAAAAACGGTTAATGACGTTGTAAGCCTTGGAAAGTGATGTGCCTCCCTTGAATGTAAGCCTGTCCGCCAGCGAGGAAGAAAAAAGACAGGCCAATGTCCCGACAACCCAAACATCTTTTTCAAGAAGCGGGGCTGGGTGGCCAGAACGGGCGGAGACTGCGTTTAAAAGCTCGACCTGATCGGTCAGGGCGAGAGAAAAAAATGTTTTAGGCATGTTGTTCCTCTCGGCTTACGATTCTAGCCAGCCAATCAGGCAATTCGCAGCGTACTGCGGCTACGGCTTCCAATTCTTTAGCCGGCAACTTTTCATGTAGCTGCGTCATAGCCTCTTCCGCTTGCTCCGGCCCAAGCCAGGCTAAGGCTCGAAGCAGCGTTCCCCCGAGGCTTTCTCCAAGCAGCAGCTTCCAAGGCGGCGCTTGTCTAATTATTATAACGCGGGCGCCAAGTCGCAAAGTGCGGCTCCTGCCAGAAGTCCAAAGAATCTCGCGCATCGGCATCTGCGTGGTCAGACCAAGGCGGTTTGCCGCCGAAATGCCAGTAGACACAACCGTTTCGCCGGTTTTTTCCGCCAAAGCCGCAAGCAACAGCTCTGCTGCGGGGGGGCGGACACCAAAGAGTCCCTGCACAGGAAGCGCATACAACCCTCTTCCGACGCGCAGCAATTTTTTTTCCTTCACCAGACGGGTAAAAGTCTGATCAACTGCTGCCCGGCTCCCTAAGCGTAAAAACTCCTTTGGCGATAAGACTCCGCCTTCCGGCAACTGGCTGGCTTTGGCAAGTATGTGTTGGACAAGCAAAGTCACGATGCACCTCATATATCATAAATATAGATGAGTTTATGACAAAGTCAAGATGCCAAACAGACGCGGGAAGGCGCATTATACGTGTTTCAAGGAGTTCAGGAAAAAAAGGCAACTCGTCGACGAAACAAAAGGTGGGGGGCACTTCCGGCCACCGCCGCTCGGCGGCGCCGGATTAGTGTCTTGATGTAGGAATACCGAAGAATTGAGGTAGGTTAAAGTTGACGACACGAACCGAATGGCCATGTCGGGTAGGAAAGACGTTTCAAGGGGGCGGCCAGGTTGGAGGAGAGGTTTCCTCGCCGCGAACAGGCGTTAGTTGTAGATACGGTCAAAAAACTAGCCGAAAACTTTCTGTCTTCGGCTTCCAGTTTTCTGAATAGCGTCCAACTAAAGCCAGGAACCCCTTAAGTTCCGAAAACAGCCTTTCGACTTTTAGAGGAAATTGCATAAAATTAAAGCAATTCAGCAGGTCGATGGGCTAAAAATTTTAAAAAAAGTAAAAAAACTCGACGCCTTTAATCCAATTCTAATAATCTGCTTTCAAAAATCAGTAACATGCGCGTCAGAGCTGAACTTTGGCTTTCTGACACCTGAAAGTTGTCATCATTGTCGCCGCCGTCAATGAAGTAGTTTATATACTCCATTTTTTCAGAGCTGTCAAGCAAATTCTTAAATTTTTTTGAAATTTTTTTTTGCCTTTATATTTAAATAGTTAAGTGGGGAGAATTGGGCAGGCGGAAAAAGTCATCTGGAGCTATCGACATTTGGGATAGATTTTTTAGGCTTTCGCCCCCCGAAAGCCGAGGAAGTCGGCGCTCCGCCAGGGGTCGGTCCCCGAAAAGGAGCGAGCCATCGGGCGGCGGACAAGGAGCCAAAACGCGGCACAACGGGGACGGCGGGTTTGGGGGCCGACGGGCTCGCGTCAAGGGGCCGGGCGAAGGATTCCGCCGGTCATCATGAGGCGGGAGGTCGTGACCCGCTCCAGAAAATCCCGGTCGTGGCTGACGATGATGCGGGGCAGAGCTTGGGCGGCCAGGACCTTTTCCAGTCTGGCCACGGCCGTCTCGTCCAAAAAGGTGGTGGGCTCGTCGAGGATGAGCATCTTTGGCCTTAAGGCCAGAGCCGTGCCCAAGGAGACCAGTTTTTTCTCGCCTCCGGACAGATCGTAGGTCACTCTGGAGCCGAAGCCGGTTAAACCGAGATCGTTCAAAACCTCTTCGACAATCTCTTTGGCTTGGGCCGGCGTGTAGCCGAGATTCAGAGGGCCGAAGGCTATGTCGTCGGCCACCGTGGGGCAGAAGAGCTGATCGTTGGCGTCCTGAAAGACGAACCCGAGCCGGGGCCGCACTTCCCGAAAGTCGGCCTCTTTGCGGCAGAGACGGCCGAGTATCTCGATCGTCCCGTCCATCGGCTTGACAATCCCCATGATGAGGGACAGAAGGGTCGTCTTGCCGCTGCCGTTGGCGCCAATGAGCCCCAGTCTGGTCTCGGCCGAGACTTCGAGATCCAGCCCTTTTATGATCTCCGGACCCTGGGGATAGCCGAATCTTAAGCCGGTTATCTTAATTATGGGCGAGGACATTGACGAACACCACCAAACCCGCCAGGATCAGGAAGCCGATTAACGCCAGAAGGTCTCCTCTGGCGGCCTTTTCTTCAAGACGGAAATAGAAGCGGCCTTTGTAACCGCGACAGAGCATGGCCGCATGAACCCTCTCGCCTCGGTCGAGGCCGCGAATCAGCAGAATGCCGGCCAGATTGGCGTAGCTTTTCAGACAGTGAAGGCTGGAGGTGGCCTTGAAGCCCCGGATCTTCATGGCCCAGGAAAGTCTTTCGCGCTCGTCGCCGATGACGCGCACGTAGCGAGTCATCAAAACCAGCATGGCCGTCAGCTTTTCCGGGGCGCCCAGAGAGCGGGCGGCGGCCATGAGCTCGAAGACGGAAGAGACCGAGGTGACGGCCATGGCCCCGGCGGAGATGCCGAGAGCCTTGAGGCTCAAAAGTCCGGACAAGAGGACGCCTTCCTTGGTGAGGACGAAGGGGCCGAAGGACCAAAGGGCTTCGCCGGGCATGGAAAAGGAAAAAGGCAGGACCAGCCAGATGAAGACGAGAAAAAGGTTGATGACTAGGAGCGTCTTTAAGTAGGCGAACGGGTTCGCTGGCGCCGCCAGAATCGAAAGAACCAAGGAGCCGGCCAGACCGCACAGAACCGCCGGGTAGGCGTCGAGCAACGCCAGAACTACCGACCAGACGATCAGGATGACCAGCTTGATCCTGGCGTCCAGCGACGCCAGAGGACCGGTCCCGGTTTTTTGGAGGCGCATGAGGACCTTTCGTTCGTCCTATCTTTTTTGGACGAAATCGCGCGTCTATTTTGACCGAAACTCCAGGTCGGCTCCGCCGCCCTGGCCGCCTCGGCGGACTCGTTCGCCGGGGCTAGCTGACCTTGCCTGCCGACTTGCCTGCCGGCAGGTCTTATTGGCGGCCAAAAAGCTTATGCAGGAGATCGGCGCGACCAAAAGAAAACGGCCACAGTCGTTTCGGAGGGCCAAAAAAAAGCGACGATTCGTCTTTTTTGGCTAAATGACGTATGCATGATAACAAAGACTTTGTTTAGGATCCAATTGTGACGGAAAAAGAGGTCAGGGCCAGAGAAATCTGGCGACATGCGCGCCAGAACTGACCAGGGCGAAGCGGTTACAGGGCGACATGGCCGGCATGATTAAAAGGAGACAGGGCTGACTTGGGCGACATGGCCAACTTTATTATAGGGAGACATGGCGCCTGAGCGACAGGGAGATTGAAAGGCCGGAAGAGCTGAAAGAGCTGAAAGAGACGGAAGAGACGGAAGAGACGGAAGAGCCAGGATCCTTCGCGAACCTCACTTCGGTCAAGTCCAAAAAAGGCGGCGGAGAGTCGTCCGCCGGAGCGTTCCAAGCCGGCGACGGAGGCCGGAGCGGCCGACGTCGGCCCGTTCGCGTCTATTCGCGCCTGTTCGGCGTCTCTGGACTTTGCCGGACGGCTCTAGTAAAATCAGGCGTTAAAACAACGATTGTTTAGGCGACGGTATTTCGTCTTTACGGTTCCGGTTCCTTTTTTCGGCGAGTTTATTCCCATTGAGCCCCTTCGTCCCCATTTTATTGACCCTGGCCGCTTTTCTTCTGGACTGTCTTCTCGGCGATCCCCAGAATTGGCCTCACCCGGTGCGGCTGATCGGTCGACTGATCGTGGTCGGGGAAAAGGCTTGCCGCCGGATTTCGGCTCGTCTGTCCGGCTCCGACGTCACCCTCCTCGTCTTGGGCGGCTTTTTGACCTTCGGCGCCGTCGCCGTCTCCGCTCTGACCGTTTACGTCTCTCTGGCCCTTTTCGGGAGCATCGGCGGGGCTCTTTGGTTCGTCCTGGTTCTGTACCTCTGTTTCACGACCTTCTGCCTCAAGGATCTGCTGACCCACGTTCGCCGGGTGGAAGGACATTTGGCCGCCTCGCGCCTCAACGAGGCCAGGAGATCCCTCTCCTGGATAGTCGGCCGGGACACGGCCCATCTGGACGAGCCGGCCGTCAGAAGAGCCTTGATCGAGACCATGGCCGAGAACTTCGCCGACGGGGTCGTCGCGCCCCTTCTCTATCTGGCCCTTGGCGGTCCGGTTTTGGCCTACGTCTATAAAGCCGTCAACACCCTCGATTCCATGGTCGGCTACAAGAACGAGCAGTATCTCCATCTCGGCCGGGCCTCGGCCAGACTGGACGATCTTATGAACTTCGTCCCCGCCAGAATAGCCGCTCTCCTTTTGATCGCCGGGGCTAGGCTGACCGGACTGGATCATAAAAAAGCCTACGCCCTCTGGCGCAAGGAAGGTCGCTTCCACTCCAGCCCCAATTCCGGTCAGACGGAAGCGGCCATGGCCGGAGCCATAGGCGTTTATTTGGGCGGCCCTTCCCTCTACGCCGGTCAAATCGTCGTCAAACCCACTTTGGGCGAAGGCTTGAACGAAGCCGCCGCCGAGTCCGTCCGTCAGGCGGCGGGACTTGTCCGCCTGTCCGCCGTTTTGGGCTTGCTTCTGGGATTCGTTCTGGAAGCCCTTATGATCCTAATTTTATCGACCCCTTGGGGCTGGGGCTTTTGAAAAAGCCGATTTGGACTTGCAAAAGATCGATTTTTAGCAATAACTTGGTCATTTTTGAGGAATTTCATGCCTGGAGCCGTTCACGGCGGCCGCGTCCAAGAAGCGGCCAGAAGACTTAACCTCCCGCTGGAAAAGATTGCGGATTTTTCGGCCAACATCAACCCTTTGGGCCAGCCTGAAGGCTTGCGGGAAGTCTTGGTCTCGGCCATGGACTCCATCGGCCACTATCCGGAAATCGGCGCCGAATCCTTGACGGCCGCCTTGGCCAAGTCGGCCGATCTGCCTCTCTCGGCCGTCGTCGCCGGCTCCGGCTCAACCCCTTTGATTTATCAGCTGGCCAGGTTGCTGAGACCGAAAAAAGCCGTCGTCGTGGCCCCGGCTTTCGCCGAATACGGAGCCGCCCTGACCTTGGCCGGCTGTCCGGTCGAATACTGTCGCTGCGCCGAAGAAGACGATTTTTTGTTTCTGCCGGCCAAGGCGCGAGCGCTATTGGCGACCAAACCTGACTGCGTGATCCTGGCCAACCCGGCCAACCCGACCGGACAGCTCGTCCCCCCGGAGACCATGGAGCTTCTGTTGACCGCCTCCGGGATAGGAGACGGCTTTCGCCTGGTCATAGACGAAGCCTTCATGGATTTTTGCCTGGAGAAGCGTTCGGTCGAGCCGCTCCTGCGCGAGCGCCCTAAAGCCATCGTCCTAAAATCTCTCACCAAGATTTTCGCCGTCCCCGGTCTGCGCCTAGGCTATCTGGCCTCGGGAGACGGAGCCCTGACGGACGCCTTTCGGGAGAACGCCGAGCCGTGGTCCATCAATACCCTGGCCCAGGCGGCCGGACTCTATTTTTTGACCCTCCGCGATTTTTTGGCCCAAACCCCGTCCTACACCGCCGATCTCCGCCAACGGCTGTTGGCGGGAGTCGCTCCTTACCTGACCGCTTTTCCGTCGGCCGCCAACTTCATCATGGGGCGCCTCCAGAAAGGGGCCAAACGGCCGTTGATCGACCATCTTTTTGAACGGGGCATCCTGATCCGGGATCTCGACGGCATGCCCGGCCTGGCCGACGGCTATCTGCGCTTGGCCGTCAGGCCTCCGGATCAAATTAACCGCCTCCTTGAGGCCTTGAAAGAGTTTTATGCCTGAATTGCCGGAAGCTGAAACCATGGCCCGAGATCTGCAGCGCCGGACGCCCGGCCTGTTAATCGCCGATCTCCTGGCGGCTTATCCGCCCATCATCGCCTCGGACGGCGACCTGTTCCGGGAAATCCTAGTCGGCCAGACCATCGTCCAAGTCGGCCGCCTAGGCAAGCTGGTTCGCTTCGATCTGTCCTCCGGGGCCGCTTTTTTCGCTCACCTAAAGATGACCGGACAGTTCGCCTTAGGCCCCTGGCCCGGTTCCTTGGAAGGGCATTGGCCTCCCCACGCCAGAGTGGCCTTTCTCTTGAAGGGCGTCGGCTCGACGACGACCTTGTTTTACAAGGACGTCAGAAAATTCGGGCGACTTAGGGCCTTTGCGGCCGATAAGGTCCAAGCCTACGTCGACGGCCTCGCTCTGGGGCCAGACCCTCTGACGGTCGATCCCCAAATCTTCCATAAAAGACTCTCCGCCCAAAGGGGTAGACTCAAAGGCGTTCTTCTGGACCAGAAAATAGTCGCCGGCTTCGGCAACATCTACGCCGACGAATCCTTGTTCGCCGCCGGCCTCTCGCCTCTAAGATCCGCCGCCAGCCTCAGCGAAAAAGAAACCTCCCTTCTTCTGACCGAAGCCAGACGCATCATGAACGAATCCATCAAGCTTCGGGGCTCCACGGTGGACAACTATCAAGGTCTGGAAGGCGGAGGCTCGTATCAGGACAAACACCAGGCCTACGGCAAAGGCGGAAAGCCCTGCCCCAAATGCGGGCAGCCCTTCCTCAAGGTCGCCGTGCTGGGCCGCTCCACCGTCTACTGCCCGGTCTGTCAAAACTGATTTTTTTGGTTTTTTGGAGTTCTTCGCCTGGCTCAGGTTCGTGTTCTGGTCAAGTGGCGCGTTTTTTCCAAGGTTAGTTTTTTAAGGAAGTTTGGGCAAAGGTTCCTTGCCGGACTGGTTTTTTTTCCGGAATGGTTTCTTTCCGAGAGAAAAGGCTCGACGAAGGGCGTTTTTTTGCCTGTTCTATGGCCGATTCGGGCCGACGGCCTTGGCGAAGGGTTTTTGCAGAGGGTTTTGGCGTATGTTTTAGCCGATGGCATTGACGAAGGGGTTTGGCCTACGGTCTTGGTGAAGGGGTTTGGCCGACGGTCTTGGCGAAAGGTTTTAGCAGAGGGTTTTGGTCGAGGGATTTGTTGGCGCGAAAAGCTTGGGGCTAGAATTCGCCTCGAGAAGACGGCCGAGTAGTTGACGCGAGAAGTCGAGCGACGAAAAGATGGCCGACGAGAAGACGGCCGACGAGAAGACGGCCGACGAGAAGACGGACGACGAGAAGACGGACGACGAGAAAAGAGGATCGACAAGAAGACCGCCGACAGTAAAACGGCCGAAAATAATGCTCCGATTAAGGAAGGGTCTTTTTTTTCCCCGGCAGGGTCAGCCGAATAATTCGCCAAATAGTCGAGCCAAAACGGGTCGCCGACAATCGTCGCCAGACCCTTTTTTTGACGCTTTTGGACTTTTGGGCGATTTTTTGGCAGCGTTTTAAAGCGAAGAAGGGTCGGAGAGGCCGTCAGTTTGGCGGAAGAGTCGCGGCCGGAGCCGTAAATGGCGAAGCGAAAGGCGAAAGAGCGGCTCTTTCCAACGACAATTCTTTCCCGCAAGCATATACAAAATACTCAACATTCAATATGCCGCAGTTGCGCAATTTTAAGGGTAATTTATGAGTTCTTTCCAAAAGCCGGTCGTCACCGGTCTGGCCGCCGTCGTCGCCGATCCCTCTCTGCTCGGCTCCGTCGGCTCCGTCGGGCTGTTGGCCAATCAGGCTTCGGTCGACCTCCATTATCGCTCCGCTTTGGAGCTCTTGGACGAAGTTCGTCCAGGCTTGGTGAAAAGGGTGTTTTCCCCTCAGCACGGCTACGGCGGGGAAAAGCAAGACAACATGATCGAGTCGGCCCACGGCGCGGTTTCTGACGGTAGAGCCCTTTATAGTCTTTACGGCGACAAGAGAAAGCCCTCGCCGGAGATGCTCCAAGGACTCGAGGCCCTGCTGGTGGATCTCGTCGACGTGGGGACCAGAGTCTACACCTTCGCCCAGACGACGGCCCTCTGCCTGGAAGCCTGCGGAGAAGCAGGGGTTCAGGTCATAGTCCTGGATCGGCCCAATCCCGTCGGCGGTCTGGAAGTCGAGGGCAACGTTCTGGACGACGACTGCGTTTCCTTCGTGGGCCTGCATCCCGTCCCTATGCGTCACTCTCTGACCATCGGGGAACTCGCGTTGTTCGTCAACGCCAGGCTCGCCAAACCGGCCAAGCTGACCGTCATCCCCCTGCGGGGGTGGAACCGCTCCATGCATTTTCAGGACACTGCCCTCAACTGGGTCATGCCCTCCCCCAACATGCCCGTCCCGGAGACGGCCTCGGTTTATCCCGGCCAAGTCATTTGGGAAGGAACCAACATCTCGGAAGGCCGGGGCACGACCAGGCCCTTCAACTTGATGGGCGCTCCCTTCATAGAGCCGGGGATCCTTTATCGGGATTTGCTGTCCTTCGATCTTCCCGGACTGGCTCTACGACCGGCCACCTTCGAGCCGACTTTCCACAAATGGAGCGGACAGGTCTGCGGCGGCGCGGAGCTTTACCCGACGGACAAATCGTTCAAGCCTTTTCTCACCGCCTTGACGGTCATGGAGATAATTTTCCGACGCTGGCCGGGAGCCTTGCAGCTGAAAGAGCCGCCCTACGAATATGAATTCGTTCGTCGGCCAATCGATCTGATTTTGGGCCGAAGCTCCATCTTCGACGCTCTGCGGGACGGCGAAAAAGCGGCGGACATATGTCGAAGCTTCGAAAAGGAACTGGCGGATTTCGTGAGGGAGACGAAGACGATTCGCCTGTATTAGCCAAGAGGTTTTTGGATTTTGGAGAACAGGCGCCGCCATCCTTCCGTCGCTCTGGAAGGCATGGCGGCGTTTTTTTTTCGGAACATCGAAGGGAGCAGCGAAGGGCGAGAAAAAAAAATTGCGAAGCCCGTCATTTTTGGCTTATTCGCCCGGGTTGGTCAGGGTTGTCTCCGCCGAATTTCTGCGGTATGATTGTTTTTGTAAATGATTGAATAAATATTTCCAGGCGCAAGCGCCGCTTGACGATCTAGCGGAACGGCTGCGCGATGGAATGTTCAAGCTCTGCCCTTTGTCGCGCGAACCCCTTGACGAAGAGTCTTTTCTTTTTGGCAGTTCAAGCGGAATTATGTCGTTTTTTTTCGAATTGCCCGGAATTGAGCCAAATTTTCATGAAAATTTATCGTAGTCTCCGCGAAATTGAAGGCGACAGTTCGTTGATTGGCCATATGCGCCCTTTACGCCGAGCTTGGGACGCCCTCTCTCTCAACTCGGTTCTGGGCGTCGGCGGCGTTCCCGTTTTGGGCCATAAAGAGTCTCAGACAATTCTTTCGGACCGCGAGCTGAAAGAAGATCACCGGTTATTTTGGAATCAAGGATTCGCCGACGTTTTGCTTGTCGTCGACCCAAAATCCTTTTACCTGTTTTCCAGTCAGGTCGCTCCAGCGCGAGAAGACGAGCCGTTGGCCAAAATATTGGTCGGGGGCGGCCAGAATTTAGGCGCCGACAGTTTGGCCAGGGCAATTGAAGATATCCATGTCTCAATCTTTAGCGGCGAATTTTATCGTCGCTATTCAGATAAATTTACGGCCAACGGGTCGGTCAGCGAATGCCTGACCGCAAGTCTTCGCGATTTGCGGGGATTGTTGACCGAGCCTCAAGGCGACGGCAATTTGTCGGCGGATGAAGCTCTAAATTTCATCTGTCGCTTGCTGTTCGCCTGCTGCTTGGCAGATCGGGAGATCATCTCTTGGCCTGGCGCGAAAGCGAGGCGCTTCTTTGAAGCCTTGATGGAACTAGACGACGTCCAAACTAAAGAAGGCCTGTATAGTCTGTTCAAGTCGTTGGAAAACATGTTTGACGGCTGCCTGTTCGACCAGGATTTGGAGACCGAGCGGAAGAGAATGACTCTGCGGCTGATATCCAAAATAAAATCATTTTTGCGGGGCGACAAAATAGACGGCCGGCAGGCGTCGATAGGATTTTGGGCCTATGATTTCAGGCTTATCCCAGCGGAAACCATAAGCGAGCTATATCAAAATATCCTATGTTGGGAGAACGAAAAGATTCGCGGCCCTGGCGGCGTTCCGCGCTTTTTGGCCGAAATGACGTTGGAGACGGCTGGCGGCGACCATGAATGGACGAAACGGCGGCATCTGGATCCAGGCTGCGGGTCAGGGATATTTTTGGTTGCGCTATTCAATCGTTTGGCGACTGTCTGGGAAATCCGCAATCAGGAGAAGAAAAAGGCGGACGATTATGGCCGGAAGAAGGTCGAGGCTCTCTTGGACATTTTCCGGACGCGAATTAAGGGGATTGAGCGAAATAGCCGCGCCTGCGTTTTGGCTTGCTTCAGCTTATACGTCGCGCTGTTGGATTTGTTCGAATCCTCGGACGTCAAAGCCTGTTTTGACGCGACCGGTCAGAAGCCGCCCAAATTGCTTCTCCGGAAGGGGGCCAGGCTCGACGAAGAAAACCTGATTCCAGTCGTCTATGAAGGCGACGCCTGGCTCGCTTCGCCCTTTGCCGCCCATGAGTTTGACATGGTCATAGGGAATCCGGCTTGGCAAGCTCGCGCCGACGAACAGTCCGTTTTAAAGTTTTTATGGAAGTTGGATCGACTGCTCGCGGACGGAGGCGAAGCCTGCCTGTTTTGGCCGTCCAATATTTTCCTTAGGACTGAGTCGTTTCAGGCTGAATGGCTGCAAAGACATGCGTTAATCCGCGTCGTCCAGTTGGCGGATTTCCGGAAGGCGCTCTTTCCTGAGGGCAAGCGCCCTGGCCTGATTCTTCATTATCGACAAGCCCCCCCTGAAGATTCGCGGCATCAAATTCTTTACGATGCGCCCAAATATAGCCTGTCAGTCCGCCGACAAGGCTTGGCGGCCGTTTCGGAAATCGACCGGAAGAGTTTTTCGCAAGCGAAAGTCGCCTGGCTGGCCGGAGAAAAAAAGGCGGGCGTTTTTTGGCAAAGCCATTTTTGGGGCACGGCGCGGGATCAGCGCTTGCTTCAATATCTGGGGCAGTGGCCCAAACTGGACGAGTTGGCCGGCGCCGACAAAAGCGAAATGTTTTGGCAAAAAGGGCTAGGCCTCCAGGCCCATCTGGAGGACGAACGGCTTCGGCTCCTTTTGACGGCGTATTGGCCTTCTGACGTCGCCAGATATTATAGTTTTCACGCCTCGTCCATTGGGGACGACGATGGCCATGGCCCGCGTCTCGAGGATATTCTAAAGCTGCCCTTTCCCTGGCCTAGTCAGGCGCCCGGCCGGGACGCGGCAAAAATAGCGCAAGAAATTGTGACGCTCCTGCGCGAAGAGGCAAGAACGTCAAAAGGGCCGGAAAAGGACGAGACTCCGTTTTGGCGTCGCCTTCTGGCCAAGCGAGCAGTTCCGCTGAAAAAGGAGCTAAATGAACTCGTCTATGCCTACTTCGACATCTCGGAACAAGAAAGGTGGCTAATTGAAGACGCCGTCAACATTTTCGCTCCAAGTTCGACGCTTGGCCAGTCAAACGAAGCGAATGCGCCTTTGCGGCTCTCCGTCGACGAATGCGGGGCCATTCCGGGCTACGAAAAAAAACTGGGCTCTTACGCGCTGGCCCTGACGTCGACTTTGAACAAATGGGCCAAAGAATTCGGCTCTCGTTGGCGCGTGAGGGCAACAGGTCGGCTAGGGCCGGAACAAGGCTTGGCGTCGGTGACTTTGCGCCTTGCGCCTAAGGAAGCCGAATTTGAACTAGCCGATTTCACCGACCCCTTGAGGAAAGAAATATATGAAAAGTTCGCCGAACGGCCAGAGCCTTCGAAGCGCGAAAGGCGACTGCTTTGGTTCGACGAGTCTTCGCTGAACATCGTGAGACCCATATATCTTGTCCATTGGACTCGCGCGGCCGCTCTAAACGACGCTGACCATATTTTCGCTCAGATTCGGACTATGAAGAGCGAACAAGACATGACTGCGAGAGAGAGCTAGCCGCCTTTTTTGCCGGCAGGACATGCATTTAGGGAATTTTGGGGCGCCCGCATATGGCCGTCAGTTGTTTCGCCAACATGGCGGCGCCAAAATATGGGGCCAAAATTACGGCGCAATGAACGCCTGACTGACAATCAACCCGCCGCAGGCGGGTTTTTTTATCGGTTCGAAAAGTCGGTCTTTTTTTGGACAAATGTTTTTTGACCGGGCAAAGTTATTTGGCCGGCAAAGATTTTGGCGGGAATGTCTTGGAGACGACATCTGTGGCGGCGAGGCTAGTTTAAGGCCCGTTTGAGGTTAGTCCAAAGTTGATCTAAGGTTGGCCAAAGGGTTAGTCTTTGGCTTCGACTT
>JAIRTO010000111.1 GCA_031254895.1 Deltaproteobacteria bacterium | reverse complement strand
AAAGGAATAAATGAATAAAGGAAGAGTCTTAGATTGACAAAAAAAACGGTTGAACCTATAAAATAACCAATTGAATCCATAAAAAACGCTGCAAGGCCCATCTTCGGTCGGATAGACTTCGCCTATTCAAGCTCTTCCAGAAAACTGCCTCGGGCGCGGAAGGAGTCGACAGGCCGCTGAAGCTGGCTTCTGACCGTCGCCAGGGACGGTAAGGCGGGGGAGGGGAGCGCTTTTCGCGAAGAGATGAGGAAACGAGCGGCCGGGGTGGGGAGAATTCCTTGACGCGGCGGCTTTCGCTTCGGTCAGGTCGAATCATAAGATGTTCAAAAAAATCTGCGCTGGTCTATTTTTGGGCGAAGATCGAGCAGCTCTGCCTGGCCGAAAAATGATGAAGGCGGAAAAGCGCCCCAAACCGTCATTTTGAGAAGCCAGGCCTATCTTTTTCAAAAAAAATGTCTGACGGTTGCCGCTTTGGACGAAGAGGCGAGATTTTGCCTGGATGCGGCCAGGCTAATTCGCCTCTGGCCGTCTGAAGCCTCTGGCCGTTTGGAGTGTCTGCCCATCTGAAGCCTCTGGCCGTCTGGAGTGTCTGCCCATCTGAAGTCTCTGGCCGTCTGGAGGCTATGGCCGTCAAAAGCTTCTTGTCGTCTTTTTGCTTCTTTCTCCGGAAGGTTATTTTGGGTCGTTGTTTTAGAGAAGAAAAAAATTTTTTTTTCTAAAAAACGACGATATTTTAAAATGTGAATATGATTAAAATGGTGACCAGTGAAATTTGCCGACTGTCGTTTTCGGCCTTGCCGGCGAGAGAAAGCTATTTTGGACGCTCTTTTTGGCCTCTTCCGACAGCAGTCGGCGTATCAAAAAATATGGGCGATAACTGTCCATAACGACAAATTGGCCTGTCAGGACGAAAAAACGATTGTCATTCAGCCAAAACGTCTTCCGAAGCCATTTCCGAGACGAGTTCGGCATGGGCTCGACGCAGTTCCTCTCGTTCGGCTTCATCGACCTTGTTTTCATCCATAATCATCTCGAAGACCGTTTCCAGGCTCAGGTCGGCCAGATCCGCCGTTTCGCCGGACTCTTCCAGAATCTTGTCTCGGTTTCTGGCGTCTCTTAAGGCCAGGAGCTCCAAATTCGTGCCCGTCAGCAGCTCGTCCAGGGCATGACGCAGTTCGGAGGGGGTCATGGTTCCGGTGTGGTTGATTTCCAACCAGGCGCAAGCGTAGGTGTCTTTGAGGGCTTTTATTTCCTTGGTCAAGACGTCGATGTCGCCCTCAAGGCGTTTGATGATTTGAAACTCCGGAATAGGAATAAGCTCCACTTCGGGTTGAGAGGGATTTTGAGGGGAAAACTCGACCAGGCAGACGGATTTGGTCGAGCCCGCTTCGTTGAAGCCCATGGGAATGGGCGAACCGCTGTACCGGATCTTGTTGGAGTCGTCGACCTTTTTGGGCGAATGAATGTGGCCCAAGGCCAAGTAATCGAATTTGGGCAGCTTGTCCAGAGGCAGCGCCGAAAGAGGACCGGCCAAAATTTCTCTGACTCCGTCGTCCGAGTCGGCGTCGACGTTGGCCAGAAACAGGTGCCCGGTCGCCGCGATCGGCGCTCTGGGCTCCGTTTCCGAGGCCATTTTCAAGGCTAACTCATATACTTCCGCGTAATGCTGGCTGAGGCCGGCGATTATTTTTTGAAAGCGATCGCTTTCCGTCTCTCCCAGCTCGGCGGTTCGCAGATCCGACTCCCTCAAAAAAGGCACCGAACAGACGACTAGCTCCAGCCGGCCGTCTTTGTCCCTCAAAGGAAGAACTTCCCGGGTTATGTCGCCGTTGACGGCGCCTATGACGTGAAAGCCCATGGACTTCAGGAGCTTGGACGGCGCCTCCAGAAAGGAGGGCGAGTCGTGGTTTCCGCCGACAATGACGACATGACGGAGAACTTGTCGCCTGTCCGTCAGCGCCCGCAAAAATGAGTAGTATAGTTCCTGCGCCCGGTGGGTCGGGGTGGTGGTGTCGAAAATGTCCCCGCAGACCAGAAGCGCTTCCACTTCCCGTTCGCTGATGGTCTCTTCGAGCCAGGTCAGAAACGCGGCGAACTCGCCATAACGTTTTTTGGTCTTGTATAAATAACGTCCCAGATGCCAGTCGGACGTGTGCAGAACTTTCATGCGAAGTCCCCTAATGGCGTTTTTGTTAGCTAAAATGACAAGTTTTTTTAGTTTAACATGGTAAAATAAGAGTTTTTGCCATACAAAATTGTATTAAATTATATTTTAACAAACACTGAAATAATAATTAATTTAGTTATATAATAATAGATTATGAATAAAATAGTAAATATAAATATTTGCGAAATAAATATTAAAATTTAAAAAAAATATACAAATATATTTCACAAGAAAGGAAAAAGATAATATAAATAATGACTATAAATGCTTAAAGACAAGACGAGGAGTGATTTTGCAATTATAGTCCGAAAATTAGTCTTTAGATTATATCACAACTGGAAGAGGCGAACCAACTTGTTTTGTCTGAACCATAAAGGGCTCATGACCTCTCTATATTTCGCCAAAAAGGCGAACGCCTATGGAACGTTTTAGGGATCATGGCCCGGAGCGGCGACGGAGTTTCTAGGGGGGGGGAGCGGCGTTGGAGTTTTCAAGGGGGAGCGGCGATGAGAACGGAGTTTTCTAGGGGGAACGGCGATGAGACCGGAACTCCTTTGGGAACCAGGATTATGGCTGGAAATTTGGGGGCGTCTTTCGGCTTCCGTTAACGCTTTCGAGCCATCGCCGATTCGGCGAGTTGCGAAGGCGGCGGCAGGGAACGCTAGGGAACGGCAGAGAACGCCGGGGAGCGACAGGGAACGGCAGGGAGCGGCAGGGAACAGCAGAGAGCGGCAGGGAGCGGCGCGAACATTTTGCATTTCGCCGAAAGGGTGATATATTCGCGAAAAGTTTGCCAGTTCGCTTGTCGCGTATGGTTTCGAAGGTTTCGCATTCCGTTTTTCCAGGGCGAAAGAGGTTGTTATGGCCGGATTCAGTCTGCTGGCTTTGTTGGACGACATCAGTTCCGTTTTGGACGATATGGCCATTTTATCCAAGATGGCGGCCAAGAAAACGGCCGGAGTGATCGGGGACGATTTGGCTTTGACCGCTCAACAGGTTTTCGGCGTCAGGGCCAGCAGAGAGATCCCCATCATTTTGCAAGTGGCGAAAGGCTCTTTGCTCAACAAATTGGTTCTTGTCCCTTTGGCCCTCTTGACCAGCCGCTTCGCGCCGTTTCTCATCCCTCCCTTGTTGACGCTCGGCGGATGTTGGCTTTGCGTCGAAGGGGCGGAAAAGGTCGTGGAGCGTCTCTTTCATCGGCGGAAAGAGACCGAAGAGGTCTCGGACAACCAGCTTCATGCGTCTCTTCCCGCCGAATCGAGCTCCGTCGGGTCTTCTCTAGGGCCGGGACAGTCTTCTTCGCTGGATTTGACGATTTCGTCCGGGGCGACCGCTCCGACGCCTTCGGCGAAGGCGAGCCGTCCGGCTGAGGCTTTGGAGGCGAACTGTCCGGCCGAGGCTTTGGAGGCGGGCGATCCGGCTGAGGTTTTGGAGATAGGCGGTCAGATTGAGACTTTGAAGACGGGTGGTCAGATTGAGACTTTGAAGGCGGGCGGTCAGATAGAGACTTTGGAGTCGGGCGGTCAGATTGAGACTTTGAAGGCGAACTGTCCGGCTGAGGCTTTGGAGGCGAGTCGTCCGGCTGAGGCTTTGGAGGCGAGCTGTCCGGCCGAGGCTTTGAAGGCGGGCGGTCAGATTGAGACTTTGAAGGCGGGCGGTTCGGCTGAGGCTTTGGGTGAGCCGGAAGGGGACGAGGCCAACCGAAATCACCCTCCGAAAACTCCTTCTCCGGAGAGCTCCGGCCAGGCGGAGGAGCTTCGCTCGGGACAAAATGACCAGCCGATTCGAATAAGCCCTGACGATTCGTCCAGTTCGCCAGACTCGACCAACGAGACCTCGGCCGTCGCCGATCCGGACGTTTTGGTCGAGGATGACCGTCTTGACCTGACTCCGGAGAAACTGGAAAAGGAAAAAATCAAAGGGGCGGTGCGGACGGATTTCGTTTTGTCGACTGAAATCATCATCTTGACCCTTGGCTCTCTGCCTTTGGACGCTTCCTTGCCTCTCCAGGCGGGCATTTTGGCGGTGGTTGGAGCTTTGATGACTTTCGTCGTCTACGGGTTCGTGGCTGGGATCGTCAAACTGGACGATCTGGGGCTTTGGCTGAGTCGGCGGAGCCAGGGCGGGAGTTTCTTCGAGCGAGTCGGCCGACTTCTCATTGGGGCCGCTCCCTGGCTGATGCGTCTTTTGACCGTCGTCGGGACGACGGCCATGTTTTTGGTGGGCGGGGGCATTTTGATCCACAATCTGCCTTTGATGTCTTCAGCCAGAGAGACGTTGCCCGTTTTGAACCAAGCCTTTGACGTGGCGGTCGGATTGTTTGTCGGTTTGCTTCTTTTGCCGATTCTGAATCAAATAAAACATCTAAAAACAAGCAAAAAATCATGACAAGCAGATAATGCGCCAAAAAAAACAAGCCTAAGACAAGAAAAAATATTAAACATAGACGAAGAAAACCCCTCATTTGCCTTGATTTATGGTCTTCAAAGCAAAAGAGGGGTCGAACCTCAGAACTCTAAGCTAGGACAGAAAGGCTTTGGTCAGTCGTCTTCAACCAGTCGTTTCTCTCGGGCCTCTTCAAGGGTGAAGCCTAAAGCGCTGATGATCTTGCGGATAGACTCCAATCGCGTTGTCTTGCCAAGTTCGAGGTTCCGGATGACTTTGCCAGAAACTTCAGCCTTCTTGGCCAAGCCCAAGACGCTGATAAGCTGGTTTTCTCTGGCTCGACGAAAGGCTTCAGCATTGACTCTCATATTCTGACTCCTTCAGGTTGAATATACATAAAGCCACTAATTTGCCGTTGACCTAGCATCATTGGAAAATTGACTTTACGTTAAGTGTATGGACTGGAAATTATTTTTATTGTCTTTTTACTGTACTGGACGAGAAGTGGAAGCAAGAGAAATTTCTCAAGCTGTCAAAGTATTTTAACTCCTATTCAAATTTTGGTCAAGGAGAAAAATAGATCGGTAGATCTCAAAAAGTATTGCTGTTTGTCATACTAGATCAATATCTGTCAAAGAATCCCCGCCGCCCGCCTCTGAAGGACGCTTCCAAGCGCACCGAAGTTGAGTGAATAACTCTATTTGCCTGTAGAGTCTTTCTAACTTCGTCGAAATTCTGTTTTTGTCCATGTCCGCGTCTCAAGGCGTCTGTCGTCTAGGCCGATGAAAACTGTCCTCCTTCTGTCGCTGGAATCCTTTAGGCTCTTTTAAGAAATTATAAACGCTTTAAGTTTTTTTGTATACATAAATTTGTAATTTATAACTTTATATAAAGTTATCTTATTATAACACTTGTTTAAGATGTATTATTTTGGCAAAAATTTTATTTTTTTTAGTGGCAAAAAAAAGTTCAAAATATGGCCAGAATAGCTTTTTTTTTGTCGCGAGTCTGCCTAATCCTTAAGAGGCCGCCTTAAGGCGAATCCGTTCTCGGAAAGAGCCGGAAAGGTTTTGAAGGTATTTTCGGTTCAACCCTTGCCGAAGGCGAAAGACCTGGCTCGCTTTTTTTCTGAGGAGGACTGTTTTCGCCTGAGTCTTGCGAAGAAGCTGAACATCGCCAAGATAAAGGGTTTTTTTTCGGTTCGGGAGAATCTTCGCTGTCCGGGAGAATCTTCCCGCTCCGGGAGAATCTTCACTTTCCGGGAGAATCTTCCCGCTCCGGGATAATCTTCACTGTCCAGAAGAATCTTCCAAGTTCAGGAGAATCTTTCGGATCCAGGAGAATCTTCGCTGTCCGAGAGAATCTTTCGGGTTCAGGAGAATCTTCGCTGTCCGGGAGAATCTTCCCGGTTCGGGAGAATCATCGTGAGTTGGAGGCTTGGCGACTAGAAGGCTTTTCGACGGAAAAACCGGGCTTTTGTCAAAAAAAGTTGTCATTCAACGTCGGCTGAGCTATAATCTCAAAATTCTAGTCATTGGCGACGTTCCCTTAGAAACCGCAACGACGCATCTACGTCCAGGACCTTTCTGGTCCCGGCCTAAGCTATCCTTGAGAGAGGCATTTGTATGGTTATTTTGGTCATAAACGCTGGCAGTTCCTCAGTGAAGTTCACCTGTTTCGACATGGCCGACAACAAGAAGGTTCTGGCCAGCGGGTTGGTCGAGCGCATCGGCATTGACGGCACCACTATGAAGTACACCAACTTCAAAGGCGACGAGGTTAAAGGCGAAGTCGACGTCAAAAACCCCACTGACGCCATCAAGCTCATCTCCGAGCGTCTTCTCGACGCCAAACACGGCGTCCTGAAAAAACTTGACGAGGTCAAGGCCATCGGCCACAGAGTCGTTCATGGCGGCGAAAAGATCAAGGATCCCATCATCATCACCGGCGAGGTCAAAGACGTCATCAGAGGCTGCTTCGACATGAGTCCTCTGCACAACCCGCACAATCTCAACGGCATCGAAGCTTGCGAAGGCGTTCTGCCTGGCGTCCCCAACGTCGGCGTCTTCGATACGGCCTTCCATGCGACCATGCCCCCGCATGCGTACCTCTATGGCCTGCCTTACAATTTCTACACCGAGAACTCCATCCGTCGTTACGGCTTCCACGGCACCAGCCACGCTTACGTTTCCAAAACGGCGGCTCAGGTGGACGGACGGCCTTTCCAAGATCTTAAGATCGTCACCTGTCACCTCGGCAACGGCGGCTCGGTGGCGGCCATCAAGGACGGCAAGTGCCAGGACACCTCCATGGGTCTGACCCCTCTGGAAGGTCTGGTCATGGGCACCCGCTTGGGCGACGTCGACCCGGCCGTCGTTCTCTACATCATGAAGTTGAAGAATCTGACTCCGGATCAGATGGACAATTTGATGAACAAGCAGAGCGGCGTTCTCGGTCTGGCCGGCATCGGCTCTTCCGACCTGCGGGACGTCGAACAGGCTCAGGACGCCGGCAACGCTCAGTGCCGTCAGGCTCTTGAGGTTTACGCCTACCGCGTCCGCAAGTACATCGGCGCCTATACGGCCGCTCTGGGCGGACTGGACATCCTCGTCTTCACGGCCGGCGTCGGCGAAAACTCCAGCACCATGCGGGCCTCCATCACCAAGGGACTCGAGGGCGTGGGCATCAAAATCGATTCGGAGAAGAATGCCGTCCGTTCCCCCGATCCCAGAGTCATCAGCTCGCCGGACAGCAAAGTCAAGGTCATGGTCATTCCCACCAACGAAGAACTGGCCATCGCCGAGTTCACCCACGCTCTGGTCGCCAAGTAAGCGAAAGGAGTCCCTCTCGGCTCCGAAAGAGAGTCGAAAAGGGGGGTTTCGTTGGAACGTTTTTTTAGGCCTTGACGAGAGTCGAACGCGGCCTTGAGGTTATGAGGCAGTTTGCCGCCTGACTTTTTTCCGCGTTTGAGCCCGTTGAATGGATTATAGCCGCCGGTCGCTCCAAAAAGGACCGGCGGCTTTTTTTGGCTAACTTATTGTCGTAGATTTCCTCAAATCTGAGAATCGGCTGATAGGTCGGGCGTTTCAAGTTATTCTTAAGCGAGGCGAGAGAGCCTCATCCCGTCGAAAAGCCGCTCGTCGCCGAAACGCCGCGCCGGATATGGCGGTCAGGAGGTCAGTTGTTGGGCTGATCGGTCGGTTGGCGGGTTGAGCAGGTTATTTGTTTGGTCGTCTGTTCGACATGTCGGCTGTTTGGCAGGTTGATTGGTTGGTCGGCTGTTCGACAGGTCGGCTGTTTGCAGGTTGATTGGTCGGCTATTCGGCAGGTTGGCAGGTTGTTCGGCTGATCGGTCGGTCGGCAGGCAGGCGGGACGGCTTGAACCCCAAAATGCTCCTGAACCAGTCTTGGAACAATCCGCCGAAGCCTCCCCGCCGCTCTCGAACCGACGAATTGGCCGCCTTGTCGCGCCTTGACAAAATCGGCGTCCAAACCTATATTACCCGTTATGTAAAAAATGTTCATAATGTTTTTATCAAGGAGAGCGTCATGAGCCTTTTGCAGCCATATTTGGAAAAAGCTGAAAAATACCATGGTCATATCTGCAGCGGTCAGATTCTGGGCATCCGCATGGCTCTTTTGGGGCTGAAGCTGTTGGGCTTGAAGCCGGAAGACGATTTGCGGGATCTGGTCGTCTTTTTGGAAACGGATCGCTGCGTGGCCGACGCCGCCTATGTGGTCACCGGCATAACGGTGGGGCGACGTCGGGTCAAGATGCATAGCTACGGCAAAACCGCCATGTCCTTTCTGGACCTCAAGAGCGGCAAAGCTTATCGAATCGCGGTCAAAACTTCGGATCGTCCGCCTCATGGAGATCCTAAAGACAAGCAAGTCGCCTTTTGGGAAAAGCGCACCGACGAAGATATTTTCGCCTGGCAGGAAGTGGCCGTGACGCTTTCGGACGGGGATCTGCCCGGCCCGCCGGTGAGCGTGGTCGTCTGTTCCGTTTGCGGCGAAGACGTTCTGGATCGCAAAGAAGTCCTCAAAGACGGTCAAGTCATGTGTCGGGCCTGCGCCGAAGGCGCCTACTACCGTCCGATAGGGGCGTAAGGTGTTCGACGCTTTCAGTTATTTCGAAAAGCTCTGGGAAGACCATCAGCCAGACTTGAGGGCCGATCTGGGATCAGACGGCAAGTCGAACGGTCGATTAGGCCGTTCGGCTCAGGCCGATTTCTGGAATCGACGAGCGTCTTCCTACGACGCCCATGGCAACCAGACGGAATCCCGCGAACACAGGCGACTTTTGGTCGAGAGTCTGGCGGACAAGGCCGGCATAGGCCCGGACAGCCAAGTCTTGGACATCGGTTGCGGTCCCGGGAAAATGGCCCTTGTTTTCGCGGAAAAGGCCGCCAGGGTCGAAGCCTTGGACATAGCGCCCAAAATGATCGCCTTGGCCGAAGAAAACGCGGCCGAAGAAAAGCGGCCCAACGTTCATTTTCAGGCGCTGGATTGGAGCGAAGCCGATTTGTCGGCTTTGGGCTGGGAAAAGAAATTCCAGCTCGTTTTGGCCTCAAAAACTCCGGCCGTCAACGATCGGGCCGCTTTGGAGAAAATGACGGCCGCTTCGAACGGTTATTGCTGTCTCATAACTCAGGTCGACGTCCGAAACTCCGTCGCCGAGCAGTTGAAGCCTCTGATTGACTGGGACGAAAGGCGAGCGCGTCTCTGCCGCAGCTTTTATTGCGCCTTCAATCTTTTGTGGCTGCTGGGCTATTATCCTGAAGTGGAGTATTTCGAACGAACCTGGATCGGAGAATCCAGCCTGGAAGACGCGGAATTGATGCATTGCAGGTATTTCGACAGCATAAAGCCCTTGACGGCGAGCCAAAAAAAAGCCCTGGCTCGAAAGCTGGAGAGCTTGAGCCAGGACGGTTTGATAAAGGAAGTCGGGGCGGCGAAAGCCGCCGTGATGTTCTGGTCGGTCAGACCGTAGCCAGGATGACCTGAGAGGCCTTGAAAATGGCCGTGGCCTGATCGCCTATTTTCAGATCCAGGTTTTTGATGCTTTCATTGGTGATGACGGCCACCACGGACTTGCCGCCAGGCAGGGTGATGGCCACTTCGCCGTTGACGGCGCCGAGTTCGCAGTGACTGACTGTTCCGGTGAAGCGGTTGCGGGCGCTGGTCTTGATTTGATTGTCGGTGGTGACAATGACGTGCGAAGCTTTGATTAGAGCGAACGCTTCGGAACCGCTATGGAGCTCCAAGTTTTCGACGCTTTTGTTGGTGATGGAGGCCACCACTTGATCGCCGTTGCCTATGTCGAGGCGAACTTCGCTGGTGACGACGCCTTTGACCACTTCCACCACTTTGCCGCCGAATTGGTTGCGGGCGCTTGTTTTCAGCTTCAGAAAGCTCATATAAAGACCTAATTCCTTTCCGGTTCCGTCTCTATGACCGAGATCCTCCAAAAATCCTTGAAAAGCGGCGTCGACCGTTTCCATAAAGTCCAAAATAGTCGAACCATGCTCGGTCAAGGTGGTTCCGCCGCCTTTTTCGCCGCCGACGTTTCTCTCCACCAGAGGCATGAAGGAAAGGTTGTTGACTTCCTCCACCGCGCCCCAGGCGGCTTTATAGGATATACCCAAGGCTCTGGCGGCCGAAGAGATCGAGCCTAGATCTCTGATCGAGCGCAGAAGAGCCAGACGGTCTATCTTGTGTTTGCGTTTTTTCAAGTTTTCTAATCTCATGACTCATTATAGCACATTTTAGTCTCTATAAACGTAAAGACGACTTCGGAGTCGAGCCGACAATTTTTTTGGCCTTTGGTCTTGTCGTTTGGGCGAGGCGAAAGGCCGCGTCCATTTGCGCCGGAAAAAAAAACTTGTCCGGAAATTGGCCTAATTTTCTGGCGAAAGAGCTTGTCGCCGTGAAATGGAGACGTCATCGACCTTAGCGATAAAGCCCAAAGGGATCTCCAAGGTTCTCAAAGATCCTGCCGACGCGGTAATGCTCCCTGACGGCGGGGACTACATGACTATTCCACATGTTGCTCTTGTCTTTGGCCATTAAGGAGAGCATGAACTGTCCTGTCTCTTTTTTCCAAATCATTCCTGCTTGTTTCAATATCTGTTGCAGAGCCGATTTATGGGCGCTTTCGACAGAGTCGCCGCCGATGCGCCAGCCCTTTTGTTCGTATCGCTTATAGTCAATCATTTCTTCATTGTCGCGGATATAGCCGGCCAGATCGACTTTGCTTTTTTGTCCGCGCTTTAGACCGAGTTTGGCTATTTCCTTTAAAACTTCCTTTGATTGGCTGTCTTTCAACAATTGGCGCATATGGTCAGCCCACGTTTGGGCCGAATTTTTGTCCGAACTGAAAGCTGATTCGGCAAATTTAGACACATGTTCCGACAGATGAGAAAAATCAAGGATCTCTTGAGCGTCTGGAAAGAGTTCATCTTTCACCTTTTTAGTCCAAGCCGAGCCGTCGCTCAAAAAAATCGTTTTCTGGTATTGTCCGTACCCGCGGCGAAGCGCAACGGCGAACAAATATTTTGTAAACTCGTCCGCTGCCCCAAGATGACAGACATATTCGCGTTTTCCAATGTTTTGTCGTCGTTCGCCCTTGTCGTCAGGCCAATAAAGAAAATCGTCCGAGTTATAGACCACGCCTAATTGATTTTCCAGGCAGACGGATTTTTCAGGCGCCCCTTTCCCGGAATAATTGTCCGTCTTTGCTTCGGTTTCGTCTTTTCTGACGCGAAGCGTCGCGCCCTCGGCTTCCACATAAAAGACGCCATTTTTTTTGTCTTTCGCCGGGGGAAATTTCAGCCTGCCCAAGCGGCGCTCGTTCCATATTTGGTCAGCTTCTTGTCTGTCCTTCTCGAAGATGATTGACCCGACGCCATTGGCCACGGCTCTTATCGTCTCGACGTTGACTCTGATGGCCGCCTGCCGCTCCAGCGACTGACGGGCGGATTCGTATGAGCGGGAACTTTGGACAATACGGGCCATCTCCAGCATGGCCGCGACGCTAATTTTAAAAGGCAGTCCGTCAAGACCCAAAAATTCGTCGAGAGGGAAAATTGTTTTGCCGAGCGACAGAGACTCCATTTTCTTTTTGTCTTCGTCTGTCGAAGGGATAAGGGCCACTCGATTAAAAGTTATTTTTCCGAACATGGTCGTTATCGTAAGAGGAAAAGAAATCCATGTCCGAACTTTAATTCCTTTTTGACTTAATTGGTTCTTTTTTTTTTTACAAAGACTTTTTTGATCTATATCTCTCATCTTTTCCTGCGTCAAATCTCTCGCAAAAGAATTTAGCCTATCTTGCAAATTAAGCGTCAGACCTTCTATGTCAGATAAAGAAAGAAAATTGTCCGGATCCGAAACGCCTTGATTGAACAGAGCGTTATATTCAGCCACGCTTTTGAGGTTTTCCAACAAGAGTTTCAAGCTGATCCCATTGACGGATTCAGGCGATTTTTTGAGTTGGCGCAGAATATGAATCATCTCGTCGAGGAGCTGAAGCTCCTCAGAATGATCCAGTTCGTCGCGAGAGGAATCTTTCGATTTCATGCCGGCTCGATCCTCCAAAGGGCGATGTTTCAATGCTGATCAATATATCATACATTTGCTCATTAAGGTCTTTTTTTGGCGCCTCGTTTGGAGTCGGGGTAAAAAAGCGTCAAAGATGGAAAAAATCGCCCAAGAGTGCGGCTTGTTGACTTGAGCGGTCAAAAGCTGCTGGGACGGCGCCCATCCAAGACCCTTTCGGACTGTTTTGTCAGGGACTATTTCCGGTATGGGTGAAAATTAAAATTTAGGTCGTATTCATCCTAACTATTTGTCATATTATATGCGGAGGTGTTGAAGATGAACATCAACGCAGAAAACCTTGTTTCCATCTCGGAAGCCAATCAGAACTTTTCAAGGGTCGCCCGCCTTGTGGGCGAAAAGGGAACGGCGATAATCCTGAAAAACAACGCGCCGCGCTATGTGCTTTTGGATTATGTTCATGCCAGGTTGGAGTGTCTAGAAATTGCCAGCTAGACTTGTCCCTCTTTTGCCGAAAAAGCTGTCCATAATCTCTCAAACCAAACCAATCAAATCTTACATTTCCTTCTCCCAAAACTATCCATACTTCCCTTCCACTACTCGTTCTCTGTTGAGGCCCGCGCGATCCGGTAATGACGGGTTGCAAACGCCAAAGCTCTGCGCCTGGCGAACAGCATATTTGCTTTATGCCGCTGCTTTGTTTTTACTTCACTACACCATCTTACAAACAATATAGATCTATTTACAATAATTAAGTATATATTACTAAATTATATAGCAATATAATAATATTTAAAATAATATTTGATTGTATTACGATATTTTATTACTGATAATAGTTTGTAGAATATTAGGAGGAGTAGAGGCCAAGCGAAAGATAAAAAAAAATGTGTGGCAATTACGGCTAAAAAATGTTAGAAATAAATAGCAACAAATACTAACAAAAGCCGAAAGAACCACACATGTCTATTTTAGCTTCATCACTCCGAAATATCAAGCCTCCGAACCCAGCCGAAAGATCTCTTTCACATCTTGGCGCATCAACTTCAATCCGTTTTATTAGCCCCACAAATGGATATAGGAAGATACTGCGTCTTTTTGCATTTTTGGAATCAAGGCCAATCTTCACCATCTTTTCTCTAAATAACAAAATATATTTACATCAAAGAATAATATTTTTTGAATATTTAATATATGTTAAATATTTAATTTATATTATTGAAAGGAGTAATATGCTTATTATTATTAATTTTACACTAGTAGAAGAATATAAAGGAGTTTATAAAGTTGTTAATAATCTACCAATTCCACTATCTCCATGCTGTCAAGCCAAATTCAATAAATATGGAACACGCAGCAGAACCTATATAGATGAGGAGGAGCAAAAAAATACGTTGCACATACGAGTTTTGCGTTGCGAAAAGTGCGGCAAAATACATCGCGAGCTTCCCGATTTTATTGTCCCATATCGTCGGCATTGCGCACCAATATTACAAAGGTGCATTGATGCGGAGAAGCCGGCAGACTTTCCAATTGCTGTTTGTTCGACTCCCACAGTCTACAAGTTCAAAAAGGTGTTCTTCGACCTTGAGATATTGTTGCTTAAATTACTGCAAAATCGGAGAGCAAAGTTCGTTCTGCCGTATGATTTCCCGCTCAACTCAATGCAGGAATATCGCCAACAGAACAATTGGCTATCTAGACTTGTCTTCGAACTAGTCAATCATGGATTTTGGAAACGAACTAGTTTGAGAGGACTTTCCGAATTTTATGAGCAATAATGCTCGAAATCGACCAAGGAGGACGAAAAAGTCCTGCGACAGTCGATGACGAGATGGCCAGTTGAGGAAATTCAGCCCGATTTTTTCCGGAGCGCTCCCAAAAGACAGTTTTGGAACGCTCGAAAATCAGCGGGAACGCGATAACCTCGCCCATCGGGTCGTAAAAACTGCGTTTACGTCTTAAATTATGGTTCTACATCCTGTATGGATGAGCAAATTTCCGAACCGAACAATATTCTGGAGGCAACATGAGCTCAGAAAAAGAAAAAGACGAAATGGCCGGAAGATCGACGATGAGGGGCCATTCGGCCGACCTGCAAGACGACAAGTCGGCCTTTGAGGCCGAGATGCTAAAGCTGGCCGAAGAAAACGGCGTTTCGGAAAAAACAATTCAGAGGCATTTCACGGCGCTTATTTATCTTGGAATTGAGCGCTTGAAATCGGCAAGGAAAGGAAGTCATGTCCACAGAGCCATCGCCAAGTCCATTCTGGATAAATCCATCATTCTGCTCAGAAACAACCCTAATCGGAGCGTGAATGCAATTATCAAGACCCTCGAACGTGAAGGCTTAGTGGAAACACGCAGCGTCAAGAGGAGCGCTTTGCAGGATCAGTCGGCTTCGAAAAAAAAGGCCCCAGACGTTCTCTATTTCGACAACGGACCTCGTTCCAAATGTCACGACATTCAATTCACGCGCTTTTATTTTTCCAAATTTTAAAAGGACTAAAAAGTCCTGAGGCAGTCTATGACGAGATAGCCAGTTGAGGCAATTCAGCCCGATTTTTATTGGATCGCTCCCAAAGGACAGTTTTGAAACGCTCAACAATCAACGGAAACGCGATAACTTCGCCCATCGGGTCGTAAAAACTTGATTTACGCCTGACATTATGATCCGACATCCTCTGGGGATCAACAATTTTCCGAACCGCACACGATTATGAAGACAACATGAGCTCAGAAAAAGAAAGAGAAGAAATAGCCAGAAGATCTAAGATGGTCGGCCTTTTGTACGACCTGAAAGACGACAAGCCTGCGTTTTTGGCCGAAAGGAAACAGCTCGCCGAAGAAAACGACGTTTCAGAAAAAACTATTCAGAGGTATTTCAACCGATATAAAGAGTTCGGAATTGACGGTTTGAAATCGGCAAGGAAAGGAAGGCCAGGCAACAGGGCCATCGACCAGGCCGTTCTGAATGAATGCATCATTTTGCGCAGAGAGAACCTTAAACGGAGCGTGAATACGCTTATCACGACTCTTGAACGTGAAGGCATGATTAAAAAAGGCAGCGTCAAGAGAAGCACTTTGCAGGATCAGTTGGCGAGGGCAGGATACAGCAAAAAACTAATTCGAGTCTACAACGATAAAGTAGGCGCAAGCGGCCAAAGATTCCAGCGTTCGTCGCGAAATTCTCTTTGGCAGGCAGACACTAAACATGGGCCTTACCTTAATAGAAAAAAAACTTATTTAATCTCATATGTTGACGACTCTTCTAGAGACATCATGCATTCGGAATTTTATCATGTTGAGAAAGGTTACACTGTGATTGACTGCCTAAGAAAGGCAATTTCGAAAAACGGAGTCCCAGACGATGTCTATTACGACAACGGATCTCCTTTCAAATGTCACGACATGCAACGCACGTGTTCTCTTCTCTTCATACAGAAAAGGCATACAAAGGTTCGCTCTGCCAAGTCGAAGGGAAAAATCGAAAAATTTCATCAAGTTGTTGATTCGTTTATATGGGAAAACAAATTATGCAATCCGCCAGTTACGGATTTGGACGTACTTAACGCTAGGTGGACCGCCTATTATGAAATAGAGTATCGGAATAAAAAACATGCCGCCCATAATAATAAAATGACGCCGAAAGAGGCGTTCGAAAACGACGAAAAAAAACTCAAACTAATAGACAAAGAAACTCTCGATAACGCCTGTCTATTTGTCGAATACGGCAGGGTAGTGGATAAAGCTGGCTGCGTCAACTTCAGAAGCGCCAAATACACGGCCGAAAATTTGCACCTTTATATCGGCAAAAAGGTGAACGTAGTCTGGGATCCCTCGTATCAGGATCTTGTGTGGGTCGAGTCCGATGATTTCAAAAAAACCCCGGCCAAACCGCTGAAGATGAACGATTGGGTTCCAAAGAAGGCTTCAAAACAGCTTCCGCCTATTGAGTTGCCTACCACTAGATCGAGAGTCTTGGATGCGATTGAAAAGGAATACGAAAATAACGAAAAGAAAAGAATTGAGGCGTTTTCGCTTCCCAAGCCAGACAGTTCGACTGAGATTGTCGCATCTGCCGAGGACAAAACATCTGAAGAAAAGCTCACACTCGACGAGCCGAATCGCAAAGGTCTAAAATTGCAGGCTTTCTGCGGTTCAGAGAAGAAGAACCCATCGAAGTCAAGAGGCGGCAAAAGCGTCAGCAAGCCAGATGGCCTTTCTTTGAGAAAACTCAACAAGCCCAAGGAGACCTCTGATGTATAAACCATTCTACAATCTAATAAAACCCCCTTTCTCAAAAGGCATGACCAGCTCCGATCTGTTCATGTCGGAGGGAATGGAAGAGATTCTAAGTCGACTCATTTATGTCGTGAACAACAAGATGTTCGCTACGGTGTCTGGGGAATGCGGGACAGGAAAATCGACGCTTTTGAGAAAACTTAAAAGCTCACTTGATGACAAGATATATGATCTCGTCTATATCGCCGATTCGAAGTTGACGCCAAGAAACTTTTACAACGCCGTCTTGAATCAGTTCGGCGTTGAAGGGGCTTTTTATCGCGGCGACAGCAAACGCCTGCTCCATCGTGAAATCGCGGCGATGACGGAAACGCGCAATCGCATTATTTGCATCATTGTTGACGAAGCCCATCTTCTGGACAAAGAGATGCTTGAAGAAATAAGGTTTTTGCTAAATTCTAAAATGGACTCGGAAAGTCCAGTTTCTCTTCTGCTCGTTGGCCAACTCGATTTGGAATTCATGCTTGACAAAAGAACATCCCTGGCTATTAGCCAGCGAATCGATTTTAGGTGCAGGCTTTGCCAAATGACTCTGGAAGAGACCATTGCGTATATTAGACACCAAATGAACTATGCTGGAGCCTCAAAGGAAATTTTCCTCAAACCTGCCGCAAAGGAGATTTTTGAATTTTCAGGAGGCATCGCCAGGATTGTCAACAAAATCTGCAATAAATGTCTAATGTATGGCGCCATCAACAAGAAAAAAACCATCGACGCAAAAATAGCCGGAGAAATCATAGAACATGAATCATAATAGAGTCTTTAAGTCAATTTGACGGAAATACTGTAACAGTATAGGACAAAAGACCTTCTTTTTTACCACTTTCAGGTGAATCCGCAGGACAATTCTGCTGGAGTCTTCACTTTATAATTGCACGTTGAAACATGTTCAGGTCAGTCAGATGACGACGCACAACTACAAATCATTGCGTGAAATAGATTTAAGCATGGTTATGCTGGAATTGTTTAATGCCGTAGAAATAGATTCTAAACCTTCATATGCAACTCGAAAATTTAGATTAGGCTCAAAAAAAAATATAGCGACGACTGGTTTGAAATGGATAGATAATACAGACAATAAGGGCGGTTTCGGCGCTTTAGATTTAGTTATGCATGTCACCTCAAAGTCTCTAGAGAATGCGGCATGTATTCTCGAAAGATTCATTTGTCAAGGCACATCGGATGTTATAGATAGACATATTGAACAAAATAATTGTTCAATGCCTGATCCATGCAAAAATACATGGTTATCAGTAAAAAATTATCTAATTAAAAATAGATGCATTCCAGAACATGTCATTAATACGCTTCATTCAGAATCATTGATATGGAGCGATAAAAACAGAAATTGCGTTTTTCCGCGTGACTTAAATTCAGGCGCCTATTTAAGAGGAACATTGCCAGGGATCCCATTTAAGATGACGATAGGCAAAAATGGCAGACCATATGTAATCAGAGGCGATAAAGAGATAATTATTACTGAAGCTCCTATTGACGCCATATCTCTAATGTGTTATTTCCCCGCCGCCACTATTCTTGCAACAGGCGGAAGACTTGGGTTTGACAAGATTGAACCTTATCTTGTCAGAGCTAAGAAAGCATTTTTAGCTCAGGATAATGATAATGCAGGCGAACAGCAAGCGAATAACCTTAAAAGATGCATTAAAATTCAAACTGAGAGATTGCTTCCACGGCATAATCTAAAAGATTGGAATGAAGTTTTAATATTTGAAGTAGGTAGACTTATGCATTAGGGCATATAGGCATATAAATGCGCTAATTCCATTCGACTGAGATTATCGAACGGACGAACGAACGAACGCGTTCGTTCGAAGAGATGATACTTCTTCGAACGAACGAACGCGTTCGTTCGTTCTAAATCCCCAAACTATGTCGAACGAACGAACGCGTTCGTTCGTTCGACATTTCCAAACTATGCCGTCCGAACGAACATGTTCGTTCGTTCGGACCAAATATGCTGCATCGATCGAGCACGTTCGTTCGTCTAAGCAGCAATAATCTGGAAAAAACGTTCATTGCAAGGAGGTTCATTATGACAGAAAAAAAACAAACTGTCACCATCGAATCGGTCAGAACAGCCATAGAGTCGCTAAAGGCTGAATCTCGCACTGTTTCAGTTCGGACTATCCAAGATAAACTTGGCTACGGTTCCATCTCGACCATACATGGATATTATAAGAGGGTAAGGGCTGAAACGCCTGAAATACCTCTGGGGGCGGATGAAAAGATGCTTCCGCTTCTCTCGACTGGACTCGAAATTGTAAAGAATGCCACAGAAGAAGCCACTTCTGCATTCAAATCAGAGATCGCCGTCATGAATAAAGATATGGGCGAACTTGCGCAAGCCCTCGCTTTGGCAGAAGATGAAAAAGAAGGGCTTCAGACGAAACTTGCTGAGAACGAGCTCGCCCTCGCGGTTCTGCAAGCTGAGACTCATAGTAAAGATGAATTGATCGAACGCTTAAAGGATGAACTAAAAACAACATCCGCCGATTTGAATCGACGGACAATAAGGGAGGAAGACTATAGAGAAGCCAAGGCTGAGTTGAACGCGGCTCACAATGAAGTCGCAATCGCTAAAGCCTCAGTCGCTCGTTTGGAAGGACGGATTGGAGAGATGGAAAAAATGATGCCTTATGTCGTTAACAACCTTAATAACGACGAGCAAAAGGGTTCAATGACACAAAAGGATGATTCGACTCGGATCAAAGCAGCAGCTGGCAAAAAAGCCTGACACATCGATTATCCTTTAAGAAATGAGGAATAGGAAAAAAGATTCAGCATCACTTGCTGAATCTTTTTTTTTCATGCAAAAAAAGTAATCGGTATAATGAACCAGTTTTTTTTTCCCTACTAGTCTTTCTAACCGCGCCAATCGCCGAGCCTTGCTGGAGTGGACAACATTTCCGGCAATTAATCTGAGATTTGCCACAAAGGACAGCTTTTTCGGCAAAAAACGGACAACTCTAGCTGCCAATTTCTAGACAGTATGACCTAGCAATAACACTTTATTATAAATATTAATAAATATATAAAACAGTATTTTTATATATGTGATATTGATAAAGTTTCAATATAGTATTATTTATTTACTTAAAATTATTAAAATATAATATTAGTTTCTTTTGTTGAAAAATATCTCTTGACGCTTTTGCCCTGGTAAAGCATTTGGGCGGCGGGCAGAACGAAGCCTAAAAGCGCCGCCGCCGAGCACAAAGAGACTATGACCCATTGTCGGCCCGGGGCCGCCTGGCGCGGCCGGAAGGCTTTCTCGCGGCTGGAGACGACTTGATGACGGGCCGCCTTGTGCCAGAGACGCCGCAACAGGAGGGCGACGA
>JAIRTO010000089.1 GCA_031254895.1 Deltaproteobacteria bacterium | reverse complement strand
GATCTGGTGAGGATGGGCGGGTCTGGGTTTTTGCGGGTGGGGGGGGGGGGGGGGGGGGTGGGGGGCGGCGGGGGGGCCCCCCGACGGTCGGCCGACCTCCGGCCTGCGGCCGGCGTGCGGCCGGTCAAATGATTTTTAGGAAGATGGCCCCGCCGTCTTCCGGCGCCGCTTTTTGGCCGAAAGTTTGGGGATTCCCGGGCGAGCTTAGTGCTTTGTTCGCCGCCGACGCGTTCGTCTCGTCCGTCTTTCGGGCGGTTCAAAAAGTTCGGCCAAGAATCTTGGCGTCATTTCGCGTCGCCAAAGGTTTTCGGGCGCTTTTTCTTCCCAAGGGGAGTTTTTCCAAGACGACTCGTCTCTGACGAGTCTTTCCGGAGCAATTCGTCTCTGACATGTCTTTCCAAGACGACTCGTCTCTGACGACTCTTTCCAGGGCGACTACTCCAAAGAGCGATTCATCCAAGGGCAATTCGTCCCTGGGCGATTCGCTCTTTTTCTGTGTCGGAAAAGGAGGCGAGGCGCTTTGGCGTGAGCGCCCTTTTTTTTTTTTTGACCGTCTCAAAGGGTCGGCACGTTTTTGTCCAAGAAAGAGAGAGTCTCTTTAGTCCATTCGACGAAGGCCTTCCGCTCGGCCTTGCCGTCGATGGCCGAGGCGGCGACGGTTTCCGCCGTCTTCAGGAATCGATCCATTGGCCGCGCTTCTTTCGTTTGGCGGTAATTCTTCAAGTTGGCCTCGTTTAGCGAAAATTGGTGATCCGGCTTCAAAAATTTGGCGGAAGATTCCCTCAAAGCGACGGACAGTCTAGCCAAGTCTCCCAGCCAAGTCGTTTCGGCGGCCAAGAGGATCTGGCCTAGATCGTCTCGGCCGACTAAATAGGCGGCCGTCCCGCTTTCGCTACGGTCGATATCTGGCCATGTTCCCGTTCCCTCTCCGGTTCGGACGGGCAGGAGGTCCGACTGCTCGGGCTCTTTCGCTTCGTTCGGCCTAGAGACGGCCGACCGGCTGGCTGCGGCGGCTTCGTTCGGCCTCGATACGGCCGACTGGCTGGCCTCCATGCCCTCGTTCGGCCGGGAGGATTCCATAGTTTTTGGAGATCCGCTCGGCGCGGGGCGGCTTAACATGGCCGCAGCGCCTCTAAGGACGCTTGCCGCATCCGGCAAGGCCGGGCAGGGGAGAGCCGGAAAAGGACGGTCGGGACAAGGACGATTTTCCGAGCAAGGCGAACACTGACAATAGCCCTGGATGACGACCGAGCCGGGCGAGTAAGGCCCCGTTTCTCCGGCCAGGGCCGGACCTCCGAAGATGGCCAAAACGGGAGCGCCGGCGGCGGCGGCTATGTGCATCACGCCCGTGTCGACGGACACGAAGAGATCCAGTTTTTTCAGAATGGGGCCAAGGTCGGCCAAGCTGGTCTGACCGGTCAGATCTGCGGGTCTGGGCAGGTCTTTCGGGTAGAGGGCCATAAATTTCTTGGCCAAGGTTTTTTCGCTGCCGACGCCGAAGATGACCAGTCCCGCCGGGGAGAGCTTTTCGGCCAATTCGACGAAACGTTCGACGGGCCAGCGCCTTTTGTGGTGACCGCTGCCCAAGTGCAGTCCTATCAGAGGATGGGCCGTTTTGTCCAAGGCTGGATGCGACGCGAATTTGGGATTGATTTCGTCTCCGGCCGGCCAGACCAGATGGTTCGAGTCGGCGGCCGTCGGCGAAAGAAGTCGCCATACGTCGACCAGGTTCAATCGACCCAAGCGTCTGTCGGCGGACATGACGGCCGCCGCCAATTTTTGCGCCGAACTGTATTCGACGCCGTTTGGTCCGATTTTCGGGCCGAGGCGGTTTTCCGGACGAAACAATTGAGCGAAGCGAAGAGAGGCTTGAGCGGAGGAGAGATTGACCAAAAGTCGAGGTCTGTCGGGCAGATTGGAGGGGAGTTTTTGAGCGGCTTGAAACTCTTCCGGCGAGATGTCGACGACTTCGTCCGCCAGAGCGCAATATTCGGCCGCAGCCTTCACCTCGGGTCTGGTCGTCACCAGAGTCAGCGTTCCGGCTTCTTTTTTTAGAGCCGCCAATAGAGGCGAGGATTGGACCAGATCGCCGAGTTTCATCGGTTCTATGACCACGGTGGTCAAGGCGGTTCTCCTGTCGCAGTAAGAGTTTTTGAAGTCCAAGCCTGTCGAAGTCCTAAGTCTGTCGAAATCTTAAGTCTGTCGAAATCCTAGATCTGCCGACAAAAAGCCGCGCGGCGGACGGCTGGGCCTTTTGGACGCGCGGTCGGCGGAGCGAAAGCTCGCCCTTCCGCCAAACGGCTTTCTGTCGCCGGAGGCGCGTAGGACAGAGGGCGCGCCAAGGCGTCCGCCGGTCGTTCGGCGACCCTGACGATAGCGAATTATAGCGCCAGTCAGGCCTCCGCCGGCCCGAAGACGGTCTTTAACAGCTGATCGAGGCGGCGACGATAAAGATGATCCTTTTGGACTCTTTTTCGGCCTCGTTCGGCTATTTTACGTCTGGCCTCCTCGTGAGAGAGATAAAAAAGGGCTTTGTCCCTGGCTTCCTCCGGCGTTTGGTAAGTGACGACTTCCTTGTCCGCCTCGAAGAGCCCGTCTAACTGACTTCGCCGATCGGTCAGGAGGAAGGCCCCGCAAGCCGGCACGTCGAAGACTCTTTGGTTGAGCCCTGTCTTCATCTGGGCGCTGGTGACGTTGATATTGACGGCGGAAGAGCGGTAATGCCGAGCCGTCTCGTCATAGTAGCCGAGTCGGGGGCCAAGGTTCTTTTCGGGAAACATTTCCAGCCAGCCCTCATCGCCGTTTATGCTCAAGGACTCCGGCGGCATGGCCGACAAAACTTCGCGCCGTCTCAGGCGACTGGCCCGCCAAGTTATTAAGGCTTTGAGGTTCAATAGCCGCTCGTCGGTCATGTCTTTTTCCAGTCCGTCGAAATCGGGGCCGGGGACAAGCTCGCCGCTTCGGGAAAATTCTCGGGCCAGTTCGTCGACCTTCGGCAGGACTTTCTCCTCCAGTCCGGCGAGCTTCAAGTATTTTTCGGTGGCGGCGGTCAGACTTTCGCCGACGAAGGCGATCTTTCTGACGCATTTTTCCCGCCCGTCTCCGGCCGGGAAAAACGAGTCGTCGCTGGCCAGAGGCAGAAAAGAGCTTTTTTTGTAGCCGAGCGCTTTCAAAACGGGCAAATAATCGCGATCCCAGCTAAAGGTGAAGACGTCTCCGACGGTTTTTTTGACCGCCCCCAGAATGAAGGCCGGGCTGTCGACGAACCAGGAAGCCGCCGGCAGTCCCAAGCGTCGGAAGATGTCCTCCAAAATGCCTTCGGCGTCGAAGGCCAGATGGTTGATGGTCAGAACAAGATCCGGTCCGACTTCTTTTATTTGCCTCAAGAGTCTTTGATAATCCTCTTCCTCGGCTCTGTCGCCTCCTCGACCCGACCAGACGGTCACCGAGGCCCCCAGTTCTCTGGCCGCCTTGGGCGCTTCTCTGTTCAAAAAGTAGCCGACGTCCAAAAAGAGGATTTTTTTGTTCTTGCCGGAGCCGCCTAAAAATGGCTTCGCCTCGGCGGCGGCAGCGCCCGCCGCATGGGCGCCGACGGCCGCGTTTGACGCGCCGGCTACGCCAGCCGCGCCGGCGGAGCCGAAGACGCCGACCGCGCCGGCGGAGCGGACTGTTTTGTCGGCCGCTTTGGCGGCGAGTTCGTTTTCCGGCGCGGAAACGTCCGAACTAGGCGCATAACCGGCAGAGCCGGCGGAGCCGGCTCCGCGAGATTTTTCCTCGTCTATTCCCGCAAAGGCTTTATTTTGAACCGGCTTCCCCGGAGAGGCCAACGACGGGGTCAGCGGCGAGGCCAGCGCCTCCAGGCGCGGGTACGACGCTCCGTCGCATCT
>JAIRTO010000018.1 GCA_031254895.1 Deltaproteobacteria bacterium | reverse complement strand
CCGGGCTTCGATCGGTACAAGGATTTCGTCTCCAGTCCAGGCTACTTCATCAATTACAAAAACGCGCCTTTGTTCGTCATAGTCGGCGTCAATCCGGACATTTCCTTTTGTCCGGCGGAGGACGGCGCTCTGGTCTTAGGCAACATGCTGCTGGCCGCTCATGCCCTCGATCTGGGGGGCTGCTGGATCAACCAGCTGGGCGCCGTCTGCGACGAGCCCGGCTTCAGAGGTTATTTGAACTCTCTAGGCTTTCCGTCCACCCACAAGATCATCGGCTGCGCGGCCATAGGCCGCCGCTCCGGAGCCAACCCCAAGACTCCCGACCGCAAGCCCGGCCCTATAACCGTCCTCAGATAGATAAAAGAAAAAAGGCGACAAGAGCTTGGTTTTGGCCGCTTGGCGGCAAAAACGGGGCTCTTGGCCAAAGAGTTCCCTAAAAGGACGCCTGACCCCGGTTAGCCAAAAAAACGGACGCCTCGACCGGCGAACTTGGCTTCTAGCCTGGCTTTTCGAAAAAAACGCGTTCAAGCCCGCCGCCAAACGCTCCGCCAAAAATCCCCGCCCCCCTGACTCTCTTTTTAATGTTATAAACATGCTCAAATTCTTTCTTTACGATTTATTGTCATGTCAATATAAAATATTTATTTAATAATATGGATAATATTAACGAAAACATGAATATTTGTCGCTCGCGTTTGGCCAGGGCCAAAAATTGTTACTAATTAAGAGGGCTGGCGACATATTCAACATCTGAAATATAAATTTGAAACTGGAATTATGGCGAAATGACATTGACTAATAATCCATTTGTGCTTATAATGCTCCTAGCTAGTGGAAGCGGACCGCATAATCTTATCTGTCGCCGATTCTTCAGTTGTTCCGAAAAAAGTTTATTGGGGCTTCGTTAAGCCAAAAGCGCTCATCGCGCGCTGTTCGCTTCGAGAGCCCGAAGAAATGCGCCGCAGCCCGTCGCTTTGGCCGGCGGCTTTGGCTGGTCGCTTAGCTCTGTTTTATGGATCTGTCGCGTAGCTCTGTTTCATAGATCTGTCGCGTAGCTCTGTCTCATAGATCTGGTCGCATATGCCTGTCGCTTAGATTTGTCGTTTAGATCCGTCATTTTAATCCGTCGCTTGGTCAACTTCCGAACATTCAGCCCCGACCTCTAGGCCTGCGCGGCAAGGAGCCCTTAAACATGCTGGACATGAAACTGGTTCGCGACAACCCCGAGGTTGTCTTAAAGATGCTGCATTCTCGCTCTCAGACTCCGGATCTGCTGGATAAGTTCGGCGAGCTCGATCAAAAGAGACGCAGTCTGCTCAAAGAGGTGGAAGAGCTCAAGGCCAGGCGCAACGCGGCCAGCGAAAAGGCCGCCAAGCTAAAAAAAGACGGAGCCATACCTCAGGAGCTGATCGAGGAAAACCGGGAGCTTTCGCAGAAGATCAAGGGTTTGGATCCGGAAGTGGCCAAGACGGAAGAGGAAGAGCAGAAGCTGCTTTCGGCTTTCCCGAACATTCCGGACGAGTCCGTGCCCGTCGGCGACGAGAGCGCCAATCTGGAGATAAGACGCTGGGGCGAACCGCCGCATTTTTCCTTCGCCCCGAAAAATCACTGGGAATTGGGGGAAGCTTTGGGACTGACGGATTTCGCCAGAGCCTCCAAGATAAGCGGCAGCAGGTTCGTGGTCCTCTATGGAGCGCTGTCTCGGCTCAACAGAGCGCTCATGGATTTCATGCTGGATTTGCACGTCGAAAAGCATGGTTACACGGAAGTCTGGCCTCCGGCCCTCATCAACTCCGCTTCCCTTTACGGCACAGGCCAGCTGCCTAAATTCGCCGAAGACGGCTTCAAGGTGGACAAGCACGATTTGTGGCTGGCCCCGACGGCGGAAGTGCCCGTGACCAACCTCCACCGCAACGAAGTCTTCAGCGTCGACGAGCTGCCTCGTCGCCTCGTCGCCTACACTCCCTGCTTCAGAGCCGAAGCCGGAGCGGCCGGCCGGGACACCAGAGGCATGATCCGAATGCACCAGTTCGACAAAGTCGAACTGGTCAAGTTCGCCAAACCGGAAGATTCTTTCGACGAGCTGGAAACGCTCGTCCGCGACGCCGAAGAAGTCCTCCAACTGCTGGGACTCCCTTACCGGGTGGTCCTCCTGTCCACCGGAGACATGGGCTTCGCTTCCGCCAAGACTTACGATCTGGAGGTCTGGCTGCCCGGGGCGGACGCTTTTAGAGAAATATCCTCTTGCTCCTGTTTCACCGATTTTCAAGCCAGAAGAGCCAATATCCGCTTTCGCCGCGAAAAACGCGCCAAAATGGAGTTCGTCCATACCTTAAACGGCTCGGGTCTGGCTATCGGGCGGACTTTGGTGGCCATTTTGGAAAACTATCAGAATGAAGACGGGAGCGTCACGGTTCCGTCGATCCTGCGTCCCAGAATGGGCGGACTGGAAGTCATCGGCTGATAGGACGGCCGATAGAGCGGACGATAGAAGGGTCGTTAAAACAGCTGATAGGAACGGCCGATGGGACGGTCGACAGAACAGTTGATAGGAACGGCCGATGGGACGGTCGATAGAACAGTTGATAGAACGGCCGATTGAACGGCCGATTGAACGGCTGATAGGACAGCCGCTTGTCGAAGGTTATCCTTTTATTAGTTTTGCGGCCAAGAAGAACTGTTTCGCTTGCTGACATCGCTTTAAATGAACAAACAAGTTGTCCATAAGAGTTGGGCCATAAAACGCGTATTCACAGCGTTGAAAAGAATTTCCCGAATCCTGTCCGATTGGTTAAAACGAAAGAAAATGAACGCAGATTCGCTGAGGCTTCCATGAAAGAGAGATTGCCGTTTTGCTTGACCTTGACGATGGTCTTTCTTTTCGTCGTCGCCGTCGGTTTAGGCGGCCTCGTCTTTTGGTTCGAGCCTACGTTTGAACTTGCGGTCGCCGCGCCAGAGGCGCGGCCTCCGGCGCAGACTGAGACGCGGCCTCTGGCTCGTTCTGCGGCTCGGCCAGAGGCTCGTTCCGAGACAGGGCCTCGGGCCATGATGACCGCCTCGACCGCCTCGTCGAAAGATTCTTCGAACTCGGCTGACGGTTCAGACATCGTTTTTGACTCGACCTCGATCTCCCCAGAGGCGGCGTCCGTCAGACTGACGGGCAGTTTGGAGCCGCCCGAAGCCCCAAGACTTTTGACAAAAGAAGAATTGGCGCCTTTTTTAAGTCCCGCCGACTTTTTTTCGACGAGCGGCGAAGACTTTCAAATCAACGGGCCAGACGGCGAAATTTTGACGGTCAAGACGGCTCTGGATCCCGATCTTCAAGCCCAGGTCCGGAAATGGATCAGAGGCGCCGGCGCCCGAAAGGCCGCTTTGGTCGTCTTAAACCCGCAAACCGGGCGCATCCTGGCCATGGCCGGAACGGAGGCCAGGACGGGCAACGCCGTTTTGGACAGCTCTTTTCCCGCCGCCAGCGTCTTCAAGATGGTCACCGCCTCCGCCGTTCTGGAAAAGACCGATTACACGGTCATGACCCCCTTCGCCTACGACGGCGACAAACATACCCTGTACCGAAACAACGTCTTCAAAGAAGTGGATCAAGGCGTCAACGAAGCGACTTTGAAAGAGAGCTTCGCCGAAAGCATAAACGCCGTCTTCGGCAAATTGGGCGCCTTCAGTCTGCCGCCTGAAGATCTTGCCGAAATGGCCCGCAATTTCGGCTTCAACGAAGAAATCGCCTTCGAACTGCCCTTGGCCGTTTCCAGTTTCGACCTGGATTTGGCGACTTATGGCGAGGGCGAGCCGATCGAGGACGATTTGGCCTTCGACTTCGATTCGGCCGACTACTCGGGAAGGGGCGGTCAGTCAGCGGACTCCCTTTGGTCTTCGGAAACCGGTCTAAGGTTCAAGCCCCTTCAGGCCAAGAACGAAAATCCGTCCGTCGGACCTGGTCAAATCGCCGCTTTGCAGGCGAAAAAACCGGTCGGCGCCTCTCTTGGCGAAACGGAACTGGACGAAGCCGAGTTTTCCGAAAGCCCATATGGCGGATTAAAGGCCGGCGACAGGCAAGCCGGCGGAACAAACGTCGACGGAACAAAAATCGACGCGAGCGACTCCTTCAGCGCGGTGGAGAGCTTGGCTGCCGCCGCCAAGGCGCGGGAGGAAGCCGAATTGGCCGACGCTTATCGGTTGGCGGAGCTGGCCTCCGGCTTCAATCGTCAGACCCGTCTCAGTCCTCTGCACGGAGCTTTAATGGCCTCCGTGGCCGTCAACGGCGGGCTCGTCTACGAGCCTTTCGTCATCAGGGAAGTTTTGGGCATGGACGGCGGGGCCGTCTACAAAGGCCGGCCGTCGATCGCCGGTCAGGCGGTCAGCCCCGAAACCGCCCAAAGCCTGGCCGAACTCATGCAAGCGGCCATAGACCAGGGGACTGGCCGGAAACAGTTCTCCGACGCTCAGTATCATCCTCTTTTGTCCAAACTGGTTCTGGGCGGCAAGAGCGGGACCATCAACGATGACGACGGCTTGAAGGTCGACTGGTTCGTGGCTTTCGCCAAGCCGAAGCCGGAAACGGCCGCCGAAAGCGGGACGGAAGTCGGGGAATTGGCCTTGGCGGCCGTGGTCGTCCATGACGGAAAATATCGAGTCGCCAGTCAGGAGCTGATTCGCAGAGCTCTCTTGGCTTACTATCAGCCCAGACTGCTGGAGGAAAGCCTGACCAGGAAGGCGGAGACCGCAAAAGGTTCGAACAAGAGCTGACCTTCTCTTGGCCGAACGGCCATTGTCCTCGCCCTGGTTTTGAAGGAGATTTGACGGGTCGAGCCGACTTGGCTCCGCTCTGGTCGTCCATTGAAACTCGTCGGAGCTCCCAAAGCGGAAATCCTGGTCGACTCTTGAATCCTTCCATCTCTAAATCCTTCGTCTTGAACCTTTCCCTCGCGAAGCCCTCCCTCGCGAATTCCTTCGTCTTGTCCCCCTCCATCTCGAATCTCTTCATCGCGAAGCCCTCCATCGCGGATCAGGTCAACTCGCCGTCCGAACATTTTTGGCGCCTTTGGCCAAAAGCCGGAGGAAGGGGCCGGCGAAATCAGGCGGGTTTATTAGTTCGAAAATTTTCTGTTTCACTTCGTGTAGAGTCGATTAGTTTTTTTTGTCTGGTCGAGTCGAAAGCGACTGGTCGACGCCTCTTTTGCCAATTGGCTTGAAAAAAAATATGCGCCAGATAACTCGCGAGTTCAAAAGTTCCGCAGGAGGCCAAACTTTCATGAATCTCCGCTGCGCCCCGGGACATGAAACATGCGCTAGTCGCACATCTTTCAGTGGAGCTTGGCGATAGTCGTGTGCGGGGCCAGCGACCCGCGCGCAACTTATCGCTAAGTCCCCCTGGCCTGAGAATCCTCAAGCATCCGTGATTCAAAGTAAAAGGGCCGGCTTGATTTGCTTCGGCGGCAGTTGACGGCGGTCTTGAAAGCTATTTAGGAACTGTGCCCCCTGAAGGAGACAGGCGCGAGCCGGAAGGTCGCAAGCGCGTCGAATTATGGCCTTTACCTGAAATAATGATATAATGAAAAAAAGCGATCATGCTGATGAAAGGCGGGAATGCCGTCAAAGCGGAAGGTTCGTTCCCATGAAACGGCGAAGGCCCGGAGAAAGAAATCATGCGGACGATCGATGCAAATGAGGCTCAGGAACGTTTTTTGGAGTTAATCAAGCAAGCCAAAGACGGAGACGGATTTATCATTGCCGATGGCGACAAGCCGTTGGTCAAAGTTTTGCCTTACGACGAACCGAAAAAATGCAGGCGTCTCGATATTGTGCGCGCCCAATGCGTTGTCCCCGATGAGGTCAAAGCTGTCGGCCGGGAAGAGATTACAGCCATGTTTGAGGGGCGGGAATAGGCTGATGAAGATTCTGCTTGACGCCCAAATGCTGTTATGGTCAGCGGCCCGCTCCGAACTTTTATCGGAAATCGGCCCGGCTATTGCTTGTCGACAGGGAGAATGAAATTTATTTCAGCCCGGCCAGTCTGCGAGTCTGTGGGCGGCAGCCATTTAAAACAGTCTCAACCGGCCTGACCTCTAGGACGACGTCCTTGGCCAAATCGCCGAAACCAAACGAAAAAAATTCGCTTTTGGGGGGTAGCCTTCAACGCCAGGAAATTCAAGGCCCGAACTTCAACGCCAAGGCTCTTCTTCTGAAAAAAGGTTCTCTTTTCTAACGGCGATTTCTTCGTCTTTTCGTCGACAGCGTGTTATACTGAAAAAAGCTCTTTTTTGATCTAGCCTTTTCGTTTCCGTCCATAGGATCGCTTTTCCAGGAAAACTTTCCGGTCGCCCGGGCTAGTCGACAGTCGACGCGCAGCGCAACGCGTCAGGTCGCCGGAAGCCCATTTTGCGGTCGGGCGATGTTTTAGGGTTCCCTCGCTGGCGCCTTTGAAGATCGCCCGATTTTCCGTTTTAGCCGGAAATTCTTGGAAGTCGACCAAGTCGGCGGAGCGGGGGAAAGGTCAAAAAGAGCGGGCTGTCAATCGAAATCTTTTTTTTAACTTCACAACCAAAGGAGGAAAGACCTCTCCCGGCAGCCCCGGGCGCCGGGCCAAGGTCGCAGAAAAATGACTGTCTTAGCCATCAATGGAAGCCCGCGAGCCAACGGAAACACCTCGATCATGCTGAATTGGGTTCTGGACGAGCTGACGAAAGAAGGGTTCAACACCGAACTCGTCTCCGAAGCCGCCGAACCGGCTCAGGGGTGCGTCGCTTGCGGTTATTGCGGGGAGGCGAAGAACGGCAAATGCCGTTTCGAAGATTCCATCGGGGCGCTGATCCCGAAAATCGCCAACGCCAGGGCCATCATCATGGGCTCGCCCGTGTATTTCGCCGATTTGACGCCGTGGCTCAAAGCCCTGATCGATCGAGCCGGCTTCGTCATGATCCACAACGACAATCCTCTCCGCCGCAAGGTCGGGGCGGCCGTCGTGGTGGCCAGGCGGGCCGGCCAGGTCCACGCCTTTGACTCCATCAACCACTTCTTCGGCATCTTGGAAATGGTGACCGTCGGCTCGTCCTACTGGAACTTGGGGGTAGGTTATGAGAAAGGTCAGGTCAAAGATGACGAAGAAGCCAAGAGGACTATGGTCAATCTTGGCCAAAACATGGCCTGGCTGCTGAAAAAGCTGGCTCATTGACAACCGTTTTTGTTGAAAGCCGTTTTTAAAGCGGTTCATGGAACCTATTTGCCTCAACAAATTTGGTTCGCCAAATTTGTTGAGGCTAACGGCCACCGAAAACGCTTCATCGACTTGTCTTCGACAACGCGTTCTCGTCTTTTCAGTTCGTCAGGATAGTTCGCCAGGGGGACTCGCCAAAGGGGGATTCGGCAGAGAGGGATTCTTTTGAGGAACTCTTCAACAAAATTCTTCAGACAGGATTCTTCAGGATAGTTCAACAGACTAATTCTTCAGACGGGTTCTTCAGACGGCTTGAAATGAGCGGCGAAAGGGCTTTTGGCTTGTTCGCCGTCGAACGAAAGGTCTTGATCGCCCGAAAAAGCCTTCGAAAAAGGCTTATTCGGGCTAACGACAAAGAGACAATTTTTTAGCGGCTACCTATATTTTTCGCGCCTTCGTCAGATTTTCGAGCGTTTTGGCCTAAAATCCAGGGGGAAAGTTTCGGACAAGGCTAGGCTAGCCTAGCCTAGCCTAGCCTAAGCCAGGCTGGATTAGGTTAGGCTTTATGGCCGAGGGGCGCGACGTCTGGCCGACATGATTTTTGGAAAGCCAAAAAAACGCCGGAAGATCGTTTCCAGGGGGGCCAGGACAACAATTCATTGAGGGCCAAATATGCTAAAATAATCGCAATAGTTTTCTTCGGCCGTCGGACGGCCGATTGGCTTTAAAACGCCGTCTTTTGCCTCGATTCGCGCTACAAAGGTCTTCGATTTAGGGTCTTCGATTTAGGGTCTTCGATTTAGAAAAAGGACAAGGAGTTCTGCCGGACGCGATGAAAACGGGCTGGTTCCCTTTTTTGGCGGCGTCCCCCTAAGGAAATCAGTTCGACGGAGGGTCATCATGCCGCAACTAGGCGATTTAGCTTCTTGGAACATATTTTGGCTCATTTTGGGTTTCGCTTTTCTGTTTCTGGAGGTCTTGACTCCCGGCGTGGTGCTGATGTTCTTCGGCTTGGGCGCCTGGACAGTTTTGCTCGCCAATTTCATAACGCCTCTGCCGGTCATAGTCCAGTGGGTCATCTTCATAATCATGTCCTTGGTCTATCTGATCATTCTTCGGCGGAAGGTGGCGGTCATTCTTAGCCGAAAAGAGAAGGGCCGCAGCGACAGCCTAAAAGATCCCCTCGTGGCCAATCAGTACATCGGCCGGGAAGTCGAGGTCATCAAAGACATCGGCTCGGATGTCGGCGGTCAGGTGGAGCTGAACGGCAGCGTTTGGCAAGCCAGAGCCAAAACGAACATAAGCCGGGGCTCTTGGGTCAAGGTAGTGGAAGTGAAGGATCTGGTTCTCTGGGTCGAGCCCCTCTGACGCTCGCGCCAAGACGGCGGACTCGAGCGGCCTATATTTTCCTTCTCCTCGCTCAATTCGTTTCGTCAAAATACTTCCCGTCGCTTGGCCTTAATCTAAAGTTTTAAGTTTTAAGTTTTGAGTTTTTAGTTAGAAGTTTAAAGTCCGAAGTCAGAAAATCCCAATATAATCGTCCTTTTCAAAGGAGCTTCCATGTCCAGCGTAACCGTCTTCATTCTTGTCGCTTTGGCGATTTTTCTCATTTTCATCTTCGTCAATTACGTCCGGATCGTTCCCCAGAACCAAGCCTTCGTGGTGGAAAGGCTGGGAAAATACAGCGGAACGCTTATTTCAGGGTTTCACCTTCTGATTCCTTTCATCGACAAGGTGGCTTACAAGCACACTCTGAAAGAGCAGGTCATAGACGTGCCTCCTCAGATCTGCATCACCAGAGACAACATCTCCGTCGAAGTCGACGGCGTTTTGTACATGACGGTCATGGATCCCCAGAGGGCGAGCTACGGCGTCAACAACTACTACAACGCCGCCATTCAAATGGCCCAGACGACCATGAGAAGCGTGATCGGCAAGCTGGAGCTGGACAGAACCTTCGAAGAGCGGGAATCCATCAACGCCGACATCATCAACGCCGTCGACAAGGCCTCGAACCCCTGGGGGGTCAAGGTCAACCGCTACGAGGTCAAGAACATCACTCCGCCTCAGTCCATAAAAGACGCCATGGAAAAGCAGATGAGGGCCGAACGGGAGAAGAGAGCCCTGATAGCCGAGTCCGAAGGCGAAAAGCAAGCCAAGATCAACATCGCCGAAGGCGAAAAGCTGGCCAAGATCAACATAGCCGAAGGCGAAAGACAACAGCTCATCAACGTCTCCGAAGGCGAAATGCAGCGCCGCATCAACGAAGCCAACGGCCGAGCCAAAGAGATCTCCCTGGTTGCCGAAGCCACGGCCGAGGCTTTGAAACGAGTGGGCGAAGCCATAAGATCCGAAGGCGGCGTGGACGCCGTGTCCCTCCGGATAGCGGAAGGATATTTGGCCGAGTTCGGCAAATTGGCCAGAACCAACAATTCCATGATCATTCCTTCCAACGTGACCGATCTGGCCTCCATGGTGGCCGTCGGCAGCGAGGTCATCAAGAGGGGCAGAATAAACGAGAAGAGCTAAGACCGACGGCGTCTCCTCAAATAAAGAAAAATGGGCGCCTCCATTCGGCGCAACGCTGACGCAACGGCGCAACGTCGCCTTGCTGGCGCAACGGCGACGCATGTCGGCACAACTCTGACGCAATGTCGACGCATGTCGGCGCATCGCTGACGCGACGGCGGCAATAAGTCACTCCCAAAAAAAACCCCTTCGCGACAGTCGAAGGGGTTATTTTTGGTTTTTTTTATTGGCCGCAAAAAAGGCGACAAATCGAGCGCAAGGCCGCAAAAACCGCAATTTTTCGCTTCAAGGGCTTGAGGCCTTTTGGCGTCGGCTTTTTTTTTATCGGGGCCAAAGGGTCAGTTTTCGCCTTCCGACGGCGCCTGAGCGCCTTCGCCGGACAGGCGGTCAATGTCCGCCTCCACTTCCGGCAGAAGCCGGTTCAGATCCGGCGCTTCGGCCAGGGCGGCCTTGGCCTGGTTCAAGGCGGCCAGAGCTCCCGCCGCGTCTCCGGCGGCTTCCAAGGCTCTGGCTTTGTATTTGAGGGCGGCGACGATGACGGCCGAGCGTTCCGGCTCGGCGGCGACGCCGGGCTCCAGAATCAGCTTGTCCAGCTCGGCGACCAGAGCGGCCGTCTGGCCGCTCTCTTCCAAATATTTAAGTTGGAGGCTTTGGTAGCGGCGGTGAGTCGGGCTGCCGGCGCCGCTGGTTTTGGCGGACCATTTGACGGCCGCCTCGATCATGGGGCCGAACTCCGACAAGCGACCCATGAATTTCAGGGCGGCGAGCTCCTGGCGCATGGCTTCGGGACTTCCAGGCCCTTTTAGGCCTCGGTCGGCCGGCAGCACGGCTTTCCAGAGATAGCGCACCGAATCGTCGGCCGGGCGGCCGCGTCGGCTGTTCTCCATGAAGGCGCTAATTCTCGCCAAGGCGTCGGCGTATTGCGGGTGGGCTTTTTGGGCGGCCTTAAGGGAGCGGTTAGCCAGATTTCTGTAGGAGGCGGCCTCTTTCGAGCGGCCCATGGAGTTAATCAAATTGGCCAGCTTGACGTACAGGACGGGACTTAGAGGGTTGCTCTCGACGGCGAATTTCGGCGAAATTTTGTTCAAAATGGTCAGACCGGAGACCAGCTCCATTTCCGTCTCTATGGGGGGCTTGTTTTGGGCCAGGCTGTTGTCGGCCAGCCTTAAGGTCAGGATGACGAGACTGGTGACGGTTCTCTGGTCGTCGCCGGGGAGGGAGGCGATCAGATTTCTGGCCTCATGCAGGGACGTTTCGGCCTCGGCTAAAGCCCCTTTAGCCTCCTGCAAAGAAGCCAGAAGAGAAAGGGATTCTATCAGAGCGTTTTTGTGGGGCAGATCCGGCTTGGTCTTCAAGGCCGAAAGTCCGGCGGCGACGACGTTTTCGAGAATGGTCATCGCTTCGGGCAGTTCGTTGACGGCGGCGTAGCCTCTGGCCGCCATTTGGCACAGACTGACCAGCTCCGAAACATGTTCGGCCGGGTAGGGCCGACGGCACGGCGGCAGAGAGACGCCGATCAGATCCCCGGCCAAAGTCAGGGACAAGGCCGGCAAGACGGCCGAGTCGGGGCGAAGAGTCTGCAAGTTGCGCCGCAATTCTCTGGCCTGGTCGCGATCTATGACCGGGGCCGGGCTTTCGGCCGTGAGATCGTCGGGCAGGCTGGGGGCGCTCGGGATCGACTCCGGGGCGGACTCGGTCGAAGGTTCTTGAGCGGCGCCTTGGTCGTCGGGCGAGACCGCTTCCGGCGAGCCTTCGGTCGACTGATTCGCCGGTTCGGCGGATTCGGCCGATTCGGCCGGAACGGTCGATTGGACTGGCGGCTCGGCGTCGCCGGGCTTGTCCGTCAGAGAGGCCACCAGTCTTTCGGCCCCGGCTTGACTGGCTGAAGGTTTGGGAGCTGCGCCGGAATCTCCCGGCCTGGCCGCGAGCCGCTCGTCAGGCTTTGGAGCGAGCCCGGCCGGCGCAGCGCCGGCCGCCTCGGTTTCGCTTATAGGGCCCGTTTCGGAGCCGTCGGCTTCTTCTCCGTCTTCGACGTTTTCAGGATCTTGGGGCTCGAACATGGCTTCCAAGTCCGCCAAACGGCCTTGGGCCTCGTAAGCCAGATAGAGGATGCTCAAGGCGTCGCGCATGACCGGCGTCGACGCGTCGGCGCCGTCTTCCAAAGCCAGAGCCACGCCTTCCAGCAGAAGATCTCCGGCGGCGGCGCTGCGGGACAGGGCCATCAAGGAAGTGGCCATGACGTTCAAAGCGGCTATGGTTTTCGGATCGGCGGGACCTAAAAGCTCCCGCCGGATGCGCCAGGCCCGCCCGGCCTCCGTCAGGCTTTGCTCGTGATCCAGTTGGTGAAAGAGACACAAAGCCAAGCCCAAGCGATCGGCGGCCTCCTTGAGGCCGCCTTTTTCCGGCTCCGCGCCGGCCAGCGACAACGCTTGGCCGTAGAGGGCTCGGCCTTGGCCGTAATTCAAAAGTCTTAGGTTGGCGGCGGCTTGAAGGGAAATGAGGCGGTGATCGGGCTCTCGGCCTTCGGCCGCCAGCTCGAAGCTCTCCAGAGCGGCGTCGGGCTTTTGGTTCAGAAAGGACTCCACGCCGGCGGCCAGCTGGGCGGCTCGGGCGCCGCCCGTCTTCAAGGGGTCAAGCCACCCGGGCCTGTTTGGAAGAGGGGCCCCTTCCGCCCCCTCCACCCAGAGCCACGCCGAATCCAAAGCCGAATCGAACAGGGCCTCCTCTTCGGCGGAGCTGCGGAAGGGCAACCCGAAAATAAGAAAGAAAGCCAGAAGGGCGGTCAAAACCCCGCCCGCCAGGATCAGAGCTCCTTTTTTGGCCGGAGTCCAGGCCGCCGGAAAAATTTCCTGGCCGAGCCTTTGTCGGCCGAGGCGTTCGGGCAGGGTTTTTAGCGTTTCGAGAATTTCGAGAAAGCGAGGTCGGCTTGGGGAGGCAGGAGCGTCCTCTGGACGCTCCTGCGGTTCCGGCAGTTCTTTTGGCTCTTTTGGTTCTTTTGATTTTTGGCGCGGCGGCTCTGCCAGTTCTTCGGGTCGGCCCAGCCGCTCGGCGGACGCCTCCGGCTCGTCGTCGGTCAAGGCCAGACGCTTAAATTCGCCGGCTTGGAAGTCCGAAGAAGAGTCTCGTCCGCGTCGGGCCTCCTCCGGGACGGCTTCGCCCTGCCGAGAAGTTTTGGGGAGGTCGGCCGCCGCTTCGGTCGGCGGCCTCATGTTCCGGCCGTCGTCGGTCTTTTCGGCCATAGGTTACAGGCTGCCTTGCCGCCCCATCCGCAGATGAGGAAAGTCGTTTTCCAAAATGGTGTCCTTTTTGAAGTTCTTGTCGTCTCTATTCGGCCAGGAGAGGCTGCAATGCAGTCCGCGGCTTTCGCGGCGCCGCATGGCGCAGCGAATGATCAGATCGGCCACCACAGCGATGTTGCGGACTTCAATCAAATTTTCGTCGACCTCGAAATCGCGGAAAAATTCGTCTATTTCGTTTTGGACCATCTCCAGTCGTTTGGCGGCCATGGCCAGTCTTTGATCCGATCTGACCAGTCCCACGTAATTCCACATGAAGCGCCTGATTTCATCCCAGCTGTGGGTGATGAAAACGGCCTCCGCCGGAGCGTGACCCACCCGGAAACTCGGCCACGGGGAGACGTCGGCGTCAGAGGGAGTCGGGCG
>JAIRTO010000014.1 GCA_031254895.1 Deltaproteobacteria bacterium | reverse complement strand
TCGTTTTTTCTGAAGATTGCTGAGACGGGCCATATATTTTGCAGAACAGAGGTGGAAGACATGACCGAAGACAAACGGTCGGACGCTCTCGTTCCAGAGGGACAAGACGGTTCGCCAAGTCAGGTCGAGGGGCGCCTTTCCGGAGACGCTTCGGCTTTGACGGGGGAGGCCAGTCTATCCGCCGGGGGAGCGGCAGGCGACGGAAGGTCGATCCTCCGTCAGGATTTCGGCGAATATGAAGATTGTCCGACGACGCCTTTGCGACTGACTTTTTTTCTCGGTCTGGGCACCATCGTTCTTCTGGCCGTAATATTGATTCATTTGAAGTTCATGTTGTTGCCGCTCGTGCTGGCCTTTTTCATCAGCAGCCTTTTAAACCCGCTGGTGATCATCTTCCGCCGCTGGCATATGCCCAGAGCCTTGGCCGTTCTGGCGACGCTGGCCGTAGGTCTGGCCGTCCTGTGGTTGGCTTTCAATTATTTCGTGTCGAGCCTGACGAACTTGTTTCAGGGGCTCCCGGCTTATTACGACCGCATTGAACAGGTCGTCAATTCTCTGCTTTTGAAGTTTGGCGACAAATTCAGTTTCGTCACCCCGGAATTGCTGATCTCCCAACTGTCCAAAATCTCGTTCGGGGATTTGTTCGGCAGTTTTTTCTCCTCCTTCATAAATCTGACCGGCTACGTTTTTTTGACCGTTCTCTTCCTCCTTTATTTTTTGCCGGCTTTGCCGGCTTTTCCCGACAAGCTTCGCCGAGCGTTTCCAGGAGCGACAGGCGAAAGCCTGGCCGACGGAGTGACTCGGATATCCGATCAGGTCCAGCGCTTCATCCTTTATAAAACTTTGATGTGCGCCGCCTTGGGCATATTGGTCACTATCGTCTGCTCGTTGTTTCAAGTGGATTTCGCCAGAAGTTGGGGCGTCTTGGCTTTTCTATTTTGCTACGTTCCTAAAATAGGCATACCCTTCGCCGTCTTGCCGCCCGTTATGGTCTGCGCGGTTCAATACGACTTGTCGAGAGGCGTTTGGCTGATGCTCTCCATTCTGTCCTTGGAAGCCGTTTTCGGCTATTTTTTGGAGCCGAGGTATCTGGGCAGAAGCATCAATCTTTCGCCTACGGCGACCTTTCTGGCAATTCTCGGCTGGGGCTGGGCCTGGGGAGCCGTAGGCATGGTCATCGCCGTCCCTCTGATGGCGGTGGTCAAATTCACCTGCGATCACTACCGTTCTCTCAAACCTTTCGGCAGTTTGATGGGCAATTGAATCTTTGCGTTTTATATGGCAATAGCATGAAAACGTCGATAGACGCCCCATTTTCAAAAATTTGCGGATTGTTCATGACGCGTGTTATGTTCGGCGGCGAGGCCGCGGCGGAAACAATGAGTTAGCCTCCATGCTTCTCGACCATCTCGTCGTCGCGTTCACGCCTCGCTTTGTTTGGCGGGCGCCCAAAATTGGTTCAGATTTTCCTCTTTCAAGGCGCGAGCCGCTCAGAACCAGCCTTTTCGCCCTTGGTCAAGAACATCCTTTCTCTTGTCGTAAATTGCCGGGCTTCAAGTTCCAACAAGTTTTCGACCACCTCGCGAACAGTCTCTCCGACTACGGCGGCAAAGGACTTGTCTCGATTTATGAGACAGAACAGTTGTTTTTCGTTCTCGCGAGATGAACCTTTTTCTTCTAAGCGAGAAGGAGGACTGACCGGCCGCGTTGGCAGGCGGTCAGAATAGAGCGATGATCTTACGCGAAAAAAAAATTTTCTGGATTTGGTAAAAAATAGAGTATAATGAATTTTTAGTTTAGCATTTTTTCATGAGAAAAGTATAATTCAATAATGCTCTAAACCTCAAGATTGTAATAAAGGAACAGCTTAGGAATAGAGATATTTCTGGCGACAGGCTTTTAGGAGCCTGTTTATTCCGTTAGTTTTTCTCGTCACGCAAGGGTGACTAACAGTTTTGGGAGACTCGTGACATGAAAGAAAAACTGAATCTAAAAGAACTTTCGGACGGGATTCAATCTTTTGACAAAATAATACAAGATAATTGTCTATATGCCGACAAAACGCGGTATATATATAATTTGATCTTGGAAGATGCTCCATATTTCTTGTCCAGACCGCGCAGGTTCGGCAAATCCCTTTTGTTGAGCACGATGAAAGAAATATTTCTTGGTCGCCGAGAGCTCTTCAAAGGGCTTTGGATCGATTCTTCGGATTATGACTGGGCGCCGCATCCGGTCATACACTTAGATTTTTCCACCCTCACTAGCGACAACGTTGAGGAGTTGAAAGCAGATATGACTACGGCTATACGAGCTATAGCCATCTCTGAAAAGATAGAAATAGATGGCATCACTCCTCCGGCTATGATTATGTCGTTATTGAAATCTCTTGCTGATAAATATGAGCGCAAAGTCGTCGTTCTCATCGACGAATATGACGCTCCTATTTTGGACGAAATAGCCAATGCCGACCAGGCCGACAAAAACAGGAAAATCCTTAAAACCTTTTACTCGGTTTTTAAAAGCTACGATAAATATCTTCGTTTCGTTTTCCTCACCGGAGTGACCAACTTCAGTCAGACTTCCCTTTTTTCCGGGGCCAATCATTTTATCGACATTTCGCTGGCTCCGGATTACGTCAACATATGTGGCTTTACTCATGACGATTTTGATGGGCTTTTCTCAGACCGCTTGCCTGAAGTCCTAGATTATTTTAAAACAGAAGCAGTCTTGTCCAAAGAGGCGACAATTGATGATTTGAAGTCTAAAATTATGGCTTTTTATGACGGGTACTCCTGGGACGGAGAAACCCGCGTGTTAAACCCCTGGTCCATCCTAAATTTCTTTATTGAAAAGGAATTCGGCGCTTTCTGGTGCAGAACCGGGTCGCCCGCTTTTCTGACTCTTTCAATGCAAAGCGATCCTGCCGGTTACTCCGCCTTCAAGGACGGCAACGTCATCAACAAGAACTTGAACAAAATTGACATCGGAGATTTGGCTCCAATTCCTCTAATGTTTCAAACTGGCTACTTGACCGTATCTGAAATCAAGTGGCTAAATGACGTCCGCCATTTCATTTTGAAGACTCCCAACGGCGAAGTTTTATCCTCCCTCCTGTCTCTTTTGACCTATTCGGCCGTCGATTCTTCCAAACTGGACGAACTTAAGCGACTGGCTACGGATCTCCGAGACGCCTTCAGCCGAGCGGACGCGTCTTCGCTGGAACAGGCTTTTCATAATCTGTTGTCCTTCATGCCTAATAGTATGCACAGCTCATACGAGGGCTACTATCAGACCGTGTTTTTCCTGGCTTTGAACTCCATCAACCAAAGCGTGGAACTGAAAAAATCGACCGGCGACGGGACATTCGACGCGATCGTTAAAATTGGGGCAGACGTTTTCGTCATAGAGTTCAAATGCGTCAAGTCGTGGGAGGAGGAGGAAAGAGAAGAAAGCGACGCCGCTGATGCTCAGGAGAAAAAAAATGCTCAAAAGCCGCCGAAAAAGAAACTTTTAACAGCCCAGTTGAACGAGAAGCTGGCCAAATCGGTTCAGGAGGCGATGGATCAAATCGAAGAAAAAAATTATGCGGCCATGTTTCTATCTTCCGAGCCGCCTTATCGCGTTTTTAAAACGGCCGTAGCCGTCGCCGGGAGGACGAGCGTCAAAGCTTTTTTCAAAGAAATCGAACGGTAGGCGGCATCGTCGTCTAATGGAGTTCAGGCCAGTTAGGGCAGTCCTCCAATAGGCCATTATATCGGCGCTTTTTGCAAAAATGGCGCTTTTGTCGAAGAATCTGTCCAAAATCTCTCAACCCCGCGAGAGCATTTCGCTTCTGTCTCATCGCCAGTTCGCTTTCCTCAGCTTGTTCCGGATTCGCGCCTCTTTCGCCGTTTCATCGGATTTCTTCCGGATGTTTCTTGACTGCCGATCAGACTGAATTGCCCTCGCCAGCCGCAGCTCATAACCCGGACGGACTGAAATTCTTTCATCGCCCGGGTTCTTTCCTGGAAAACAGATAGGCGACTGGTCGGCCATGAAACCCAACCTGAAACGCCCTTGAAACTCTTTGAAACTCCATGAAGCTCCATGAAACTCCTTGAAACTCCATGAAACTCTTTGAAACTCCTTGAAACGCTTTTAACGTCTTTTGGCCGGCTTCTTCGGGATTTCGGCCTTTTTCTCGGCTGGTTTTGGTTTTTGTTCCTCGTCCGGCAGAAGATCGGCCGAGATGAAGGCTAGCGAACGGATGATTTCCGGCAGATGATCCGGGCCGGCCGCGTTTGTTTCTAGAAGCTTCAAGCTCAGATCCACCGAACTTTTCAGAGCGGCGCCGGATTTATGAGCTGGAAGTTCCGCATTGACTTGGCTCAAGACTTCGGTCAGAAGGCTTAAAGCTTCTCCCGCCGCTTGGGAGGTTCCCAATCGGCCGCGTTCGACGAGTCTCAGGACGAGATCGCCGGCCAGGGACAGAATGGGCGGATCTGGCGAGGCCAAAAGGAGCTCGGCGGACAGATCTCCCAACCGCTTCAAGGTTTCCGGCAATTTCGCCGCCGACAACAAACGTCTCTCCAGAAGTTTCTGGCAGATTTCTTTGGCCAGGCGAAGGGGCAACCGAGTCGCGGACATGGTTAGTATTCCAGACCGGCATGAAAAGCCGGGGCGCCGTCATGACCAGATTTCAGACGGGCGACGTTGCTTTTGGCCGCCGCATAATTGCGAGCCGCAGCCAAACCGTACCATCTGGCCGCTTCAGCTTTGTCCTGAGTGACCGCTCGGCCTTCCTCATAGATTAGTCCCAGATCGTTCAAGACTCTGGGCGTCGTCTGGGTCTTGTCGGCCGCTTTTCTGGCCCAGGAGGCCGCCAGGAACGGCTCTTGGTCAATTCCGAGACCGAGCCTATACAGGTAGCTCAGATTGCCCATCGCCAGCGCATCGCCTCTCTCCGCCGCTTTGAGGGTGAGAGCGAAGGCCTCCTTAAAATCGCCGCTTGACTGGGGGCGAAGAGGAGAAAGCAAAATGGCCGCCGTCAAGTTCATCGCCGGGACGAAGTCCGCAGCCGCGCCTCGGGCCAAGTTGAGAGCCGCTCCGACGTCCTGGTTTAGGCCTTGTTGGCCCCGAAAATAGAGCAGCGCCAAAGCGGTTTTATATATGGGCTGATCCGGTTTGGGTCCGTAGTAGGCCAGCTCTTGCACCCTGTCTTTCATGGCCGCCAATAAAGAGACGAGTCTTTCGGCCATCTCCGGGTTCGGCGGTTGACCGTCGAGACCGTATTCGTTGACGATGCGCAGAAAGAAAACAGCCCTGAGACTGCCGCTCCTGCCGGCGTTCATGAGCAGGGGAACGGCGGCGGCGTAATCGCCCCGCAAAAACTCGTCTTCGCCCGCCGGCTTCAGCTCGCCTGTCGACTTCATCTTGCCCGCCGCAGTTTCGACTTTCGTCGAACCGCTTTCGGCCGATCCGTCTTTCGAACCGGAGAAAGGCCAGATGGAGCAGCCTAGCGGAAAGGCTCCCGCCAAAATAGTCAGAACGAGAAACATGAGGAGACGAAGTAGGGGCGTCTTCGTCATTTCTCGTTTTCCTTTCTCAAAAGAGCGCTTAATTTCAGCTCTCATCAAAAAGACCTCCGTCAGCCAAATTTCTCAGGCGAGATTCGTCCAAGATGACGAGACCGGTCTTCGTCTCTTCGATTAGACCGGCTATTTTTAGACGGTTCATGGAGCGGGAAAAGCTTTCGGGCGTCATGCCCAACTGCAAAGACAGCTGGGCTCTGGTCAGCGGCAGCTGGACGATCCGAGGAGCCGATCTAGGCAGGCTGTGCAGATAGCCGGCCAGTCTGGGCAAAAGGGCCTTGGCGTCCGATTCGATGATCTTTCGCAACTCCATCAATCTTCCCGACAGCGAGGCGATGAGGGCTCGGGAAAAATCGGGAGACGTTTCGATAAGATCGTTTATGACCGAGGTCGGAATGGTCAGGATCACGCTGTCAGCCATGGCTGCGGCTGAGACGGGATAAATCCCGGCGGAAAAGGCGGCGGCTTCGGCGAATATTTCGCCTTCTTTCACCAGATGAACTATCCTTTCCTTCCCTCCGGCTTCCAGAAAGAAAAGCTTGACCAGACCTTTCGCCAAAACGTGAAGGCCTTCCGCCTTGTCGCCTTGACTGAACAGCAGGGCGCCTTTGCCCGCGCTTTCGCTCTTGGTCAGTTCGGCCATTCTGGTCAGGAGAGCGTCGGACAACCCTTCGAAAAAAACTGTGCCCTGCAAAATTGTTTTTAGAACCACAAAAACACCAATAGGACAGACAGGAAAGCTCCCGCCTTGAAGTTAGCCGAAGATCGTTTTTTCGTCGCCCTCGCCGGGACGCGCGACGCGTGACGCGTCATGCGTCATGCGTCCTGCGTCCTGCGTCATTCGGTCATGATGTTCCAAATGGCGATTGTGGGCGACTTTTGTCGCCGCCGAAGTCTCTGGCTCCAGACTGTCCGGCTTTTTTTGCTTCCTGGCCAAAGCGCTTTCTGTTTTCGGAGCGCCTGTCGAGGCCGCGTCGCTCTCTTTGGCGAACGAGTCGCTCTTTTTGGGGAACGAGTCGTCAACGGCAGCATATGACGCCTACAAAACAGGCAAGTCAGAATGAACGTCCGTCCAAGGAGGCGGTTCGTAAAACACGCGGTCCAGATCCAGGCCCTGAGGCGGAGCCGTTGGACCGGCGGGGTTTCTGTTTCGGCTGTCGACGATCGCGCCGAGATCGGCCGGAGCCAGTTTTTTCCGGCCCACTAGCCAGAGGGTGCCGGCTATGGTTCTGACCATGTGTCTCAAAAAGCCGGATCCTGTCAAGGAAAGGCGTCTCAGATCGACGGCCGGACAGCTAAAGGCCGCTTCAAATATTCTTCTGACCGAGGTTTTCATGTCCGTGCCGGCGCTTTGGAAGGCGGCGAAGTCTTTTTCCCCGACAAGATGCGTTAAGGCGCTTTCCATGGCCGCCCAGTCCAAGTTTGGACCGACTTGCCAGGCTCGGTTGAACAAAAAGGGATTCCTTAAGTTGGAGACGCTGAAATCGTAGCAATACCTTTTGCCTTTGGCGCTGAATCTGGCGTTGAAATCATCTCCCGCTTCTTCGGCCGACAGGATCGAAATGGCCGGAGGCAGAAGAGCGTTGCCGCCGGCGACGATTTGTTTGGCGGTTCTATCGGCGTTTAAGCGGAAATTGGCCACTTGGGCTCTGGCGTGCACGCCCGCGTCGGTTCGGCCGCTGGCGCAAAGCGAGACAGAGTGGCCGCAAAAAATGGACAAGGCGTCTTCCATGACGCCTTGAATGGTTCTGCCTCCCGCCTGGCGTTGCCACCCGTTGAACCCGGTTCCGTCGTAGGCGATGATCAGCTTTATGTTTTTTCCGCCTGTTTTCGGGGACTCGTTCGCGGGCGAATCAGTCTCGAGGCGACGGTTATTTTCCAGGCTCATGGTAATACAAACCTCTGGGAGTCTCTATTCTTTCTCTTTCCGGCTCGGGACCGGCCGCCCTGTCGTATGGCTTGGAGAAGCGGTCCATCTCCCATTTCAGAGGCAGAAGTTTGAACTGCGCCAGAAGATTGGCGCAGGAGTGCCCGTTGATGCTGGTCATCGTCATGATGTCGAGGGTGAGTTCGTCCTGAACGGAAGCGTGGCAAGTAAGACAATCGGCGAAAGAAAGGTCTATGGCGGCCAGATCTTCCAAGGCGCGTCTGTCCATGACCGTGTCCTTGGTCATGAAGTCCAAGACTCCGATGGGGGGAAAATAATCTTCAACGTCAGCCCGGATTAGATCGTTGGCGGTGGAGACGAGATAAAGGACCAAATCCAGGAAAGTCTCATGAGGCAGCTCCGCCGTGTTGGCGGGACCGTAAGTCTGCCGGCTTCGGCAGATGGTCAGAAGCTGCCAGCCTCTGGTCATTGGAAAAACTTTGTAGACTATGGGAGCTTCGGCCAGGCCGAACAAAGTCAGGACGTTGGCTCCCCTCACTTCCACCCAGCGTCCCTCCTGACTGGGAGCCGTGTAGCCGGCGGCTCCTTGTCCTCGGTTGTCCAACAGTCCTCTTCTGGTCGCCGCGTTCATGTCCCGGACATGCTCCGGGGGCAGGAGAAGAAAGAGTTCGGTTATGTCGGCCGCAACGGCTTCAGGAGCGGACGGAAAGAAAAAAAAGGCCGACATGAGGAGAAACAAGATGAGAATGGGAAAAGCTGCGGGCGCCGACCTTCGGCTGTTGTTTTGTGGACGAATATTAAGACGAGCCGAAGCTGAAAAAGACGCCGGCCAGGATTCTTCTTTCTTGCGTTTGGGGCTGGAGCCCAGTCTGTATGACTTCACCGCCTCCACCTGTAGGATCGTTTTTTATGTTCAGGGCTTGAAATAGAGCTTTATGTCGATGTCGAGAATAATCTGCTGAGAATAGTCAGCTGATAACGATCAGCCAAGAATAATCAGTCGAGAATGAACAACCGAGAATAATCGGTCAAGAATAGTCAGCTGATGACGATCTGCCAAGAATAATCAGTCGAGAATGAACAGCCGTGAATAATCCGCCAAGAATAGTCAGCTGATGACGATCAGCCAAGAATAATCCGTCGAGAATGAACAGCCGATAATAATCGGCCAAGAATAGTCAGCTGATAATGATGATGATCAGTCAAGAATAATCGATCGAGAGTGATCAGCCCAGAATAATCCGCCAAGAAAAGTTTGCCGGGAATAATTGCTTGGCTCAGTCTAAAAAGGACAATCGTCGCGATAGTCGCTTCTTGACTATTTGTTAGGCGCGGGGCCAATCGGCAAGCCGCGGTTGACGGAACGAAATCGTCGACTCTTGGCTTGGACGCCAGCCCGCTTGGTCGGGCGGCTGGTTATGATTTTAGCATGATGATAAAGGAAAGACCTTTAGGCTCATTTCCGAGGCGAAAGGCTCGGCTCGACGAGCCAGCCTTCGCTGAGGCCTTTTTCCAAAATCTTTTCGGCCAGCCAAAAATCGAAAGGCTCGTCAATGTCCACGTTTTCTTCTCGACTGGTCGCCAAAGTTCCCGCCTTGGCGCCGAAGAGGACGTCCGCCGCCAAATTGGCCGCTTTCAAGACGATGACGCTGCCGTCGTTGACGAAAACTTGCTTCACGTCCTGTCGTCTGTGCTCCACTCCGTGAGGGGGATACTGCATCTGCCACCCTCCTGTGGACATGGAGTCGTAGTCTCCGCTTCGGAAGGCTTCGATGGTCCTGTCGATCAGTCCCTCGCGGCGGATTGGACTGGTGGCCTGAAGCAGGACGATGGCCGCGTCAGGACCGCCGATCTCCTGATTCACCTGTTTTAACACGGCTTTGGTCGTCGTGTCGTCCGCGGCCAGTTCGGGCGGGCGGTCGAGCGCCGCCGCGCCGTACCTCCTGGCCACTTCCTTAATTTCTTCGTCTTCCGTCGAAACCGCAAATCCGTCAAGCAGCTTGGAATGTCTGGCCGCCTGGATGGTCCAAGCCAAAAGCGGGTGTCCGGCTATGGGCTTTATGTTTTTTCGAGGAACTCCTTTGGAGCCTCCTCTGGCTGGAATGACGCCTAAAAAAGCGGGAGCGTTCACTTCAAGAAGCCTTTCCTGAGGCGTCGCGGTCGTTTCTGACCTTGGCCAGGGCCAGGAGTCGGCTGCCCCAGAGGTTTTCATGGATCATTTTTGGGGTTAAAAACTCAAAAAACGGATTGGCCTCGCCAAGATAAGGATCTTCAAAGGCCAAGTGGTTGTTGATGGCCCCAAGCTCAGTGATGACGGTCTCAAATTCGACTATTTCGAAATGCAGATCGTCCAAGAGAGTTCTCAAACTCATCGGGTTAAAGTGGTTGAGATGCGAATGCCCGCCGAAGGTGCGGCTTTTTTCGTGGAGGAGCCTGGTGACCAGAGAAGCTGAATTAGGAACCAAAATCAAGAGGGCTCCGTCTGGGGACAAGAGCCTTCTGGCTTCCGACAGAACCACTTTCGGATCAGTCAGATGCTCCAAAACCTCCCATAAAGTGACGAGATCGAAGGAACCTGATTCGAGGTCGGCCAGTTCCATGGACTTGACTATGACCTCGATGCCTTCCTCCTTCAATTTTTCGGCGGACTCCTTGTTCAGTTCCATGGCCGTCGGCTCAAAGCCTTTTTCGCCGGCCAACCGGACGAAATGGCCCGTGCCGGCGCCTATGTCCAGTACCCGTTTGCCGGAAAAGTGCGATTGAGCCACCTCCAGGCCGTAGGCGTATTTGAGTCTGTCCATTTCCACCTGAGGACCGGTCAAAAGAACGTTAGTCCAAGCCTCTTCCTCTCGCCAATACTTGAGCATCAGATCTTCGCGCAAAATTAGGCTTACGTAGATGAGGTCGCATTTGGGACAACGGACATGACGGAATCCGTCCTTGACGAACAGCCCCTGACCTGGAGGAGAGGCGCAGACCGGACAGTTTCGGGGGGTCAAATATTCGCCTTTGAGCAGCCCCGTGTCGTGATCCAGGAAATGGCCGAAAGGCGGCGCCAGAGTGTTCTGACGCCCGGTGTGCCTATTGAAGTTGGCCGTGCCCATGACCAGAGACGCGTCGAAAGAGTTTTTGCGCTCCAGACGTTTCTCTGGATTCAGAAGCCATTTTGGCTGTTTCAAGCCCATAATTTCTGTTCCATTTGGTGGTTTAAATTTACATTTAGTTATTTTTTTTTGAGAAATAGATATTAGAGTATGTTAAAATTATAAAAAAAGAAAAATTATTCCATAATAATTCCAACAAACGTTTCTATTCGGCAACTCTCCAGAAAATGGCGTCGTCAAGAGAACTGCAAAGAATATTGCCAATTCTACTTGTTCTTGGAGTTATTGTCCAGTCGTCAAGGGCTGATCGAAGATTCGGAAGGTTTTTTCGGACAAAACCTCATATCCGGGAACGAATCATAGGCGGGCGGGGCATTCCAAAAAGGAGGCCTGGATGGACTTGTTGGACGGATGCAGGCTCAAGGACGCCGCAGGCAAGCAGGGCGAGGAAGAGGCGGCGGCCAGGCCGGCTTTACGACGCCAAGGGGCTCCTAAATGTCGTTAGACGGGTTCGCCCAAGGAGAAACCCATTTCGCTTAAGAAACGCGAAGGAGCTTTGCTCCAGCCAAAAACCGTCTCTGAAAAAGTTAGGGTCAATTTTTCCTGCGCACTGGTTATGGACGCAAAGCAATTGCGCCGTTCTTCTTGCAGTTCAAGCGAATCAGCGCCTTTTTTGGCCGCCGACCAACTTGGAAGCTGATCTTCAACTAAACCCATGAGATAAACATGTTTGAACCGCATTCCATTTGTTGCGCGAATGTTTAAGCAGGAAACGGAGCCATCATCATATGAAGAAGGTTTTGAGGCAATGTCCAACTCATGCAAAAATTGATCTAAGCCAACATTGGCGCCTGCATATTTTTTAGAAATGTCATTCGTAATTTGAGTCCAGGCCTTTTCTTCTTCAGCGAAATCGCTGAAAGCTTCATCACTTTCCGAAAGAATCGGTTGTTTGGTTTTTGCCCAGTTAATCAGATTTTCGGAAACAGGCGCATAATCCAAAGAGACCAACAACGGCTTCATTCCTGTCAATAGAAATTCTTTGGCATCCTTGTCCAATTCGGATCTGCGCAAAGTTTCGCTCAACCAGGTTCGGAGAAAAGAGTCAAAGCTGGCTGAGGCGCGCGATGCGATTTTTGGAACGGAAAGGCGGCTCCCTTCCAGCTCGTGAAAAGATTTGACGAGTTTCGCCAACGCCCTTTTGTCGTTTAGCGAATGAGCCAACCTCAATACGGAATATAGAAAACGAAAAGGCGCGCTGTGGAAATCATTCTTTCTCGCCGCGAGATGAACCGGAACGTCAAATTCCGCCATCTTGGCCTGCACGGCGGCTAATAGTTTATTGGAGCCGGCGATGACGGCAGCGTCATTTCTTTCTTCTTTCGACTTTTGCGCCATTTGGCGGGCTAGCCAAACAACTTCGTCGTCAAGATCATGGAATTTGCGCATTTCTACAATTTTTCCCGCGCTGTCCGGTTTTATGCCCGCGAGCGGGGCATCGCTTTGAGCTCGAGGCAAATTTCCGGCAATCAAGGCGTTGGCAAGGTCAATGATCTCGGGAGGACACCTATAGTTTTCGGGAAGATGCGCGATGGAGACGGAGAAATCTTTTTTCAGCTCTTGAACGCTTTGCGCGTCGGCTCCCTTCCCTTGGCGCAGGTTCCGACCATCGTCCGCGACGGCAAAAAAGTTAGCCGGGTTAGGCTTCATCAAATGAAACAAAAGGCGATATTGGGCGTAATTCGCCTCTTGAAAATCGTCGACCATCACATGCGCATACGTTTTGCGAACATGCGCCGCTAGAACAGGATGCGATTTTAGAAGAAAAAGCGTTTCGGCAAGCAGAGAAGGGCCATCAAACGTGTTGGAACGCTTCAGATAACCCTTATAGGAACTGTAGATGGAGGCCAGCGCCATCGCATTTGGCGTTTGGTCGGCCGCCAAATAAGTTTCAACCTGGTCAGGAGATATGCGGCGTTCCAGAAGATCGTCTAAAAAAGGGAGCAAGGCGGAAGCCTCAAAATGCTCCGGAATTTCATGAGAGGGGTTTTTTCGAAGAGAGAACAGGGTTTCGTCCAATAGGGCTTCTCGATCAGAATTGTCAGACAGAATCTGAAAGTTCGGGATGACGCCAATGTGACTTCCGTGTTGTTGAAGCAATTCCGTCGCAAAAGAATGAAAAGTTGTCAGGCGAACTCTTCGCAGGAGTCGAGAGTCAAGCCCTTTCAGGCGGCTGCGCGTCTCGCCGACAGCTTTATTCGTAAATGTCAGGACTAATAGGCGAAAGGACTCTCCGTCAGATTTTTGCAAAATGTCAGCTATGCGATAAGTCAAAACTCTCGTTTTGCCGGCGCCTGGCCCCGCTAAAACAAGCAGCGGACCTCTGTCCCATAAGGCGGCCGATAATTGGTTCATGTTCAGGGAAGAGAGGTCTGTCATGTTAACCTGGAGCCTCTCAGTCTAAAACGAACCTTTTTTTGGCGCACTCATATGAATCCCTAATCGCGGCACTGGGGAAGGAAAAATAGGTCATGACAAGTTTTTCGCCGATAAAGCGAGTCGGACGCGATGGACGCCGCGACGGCGGCATGGAGCAGGACTAAAAAGGGCGGAAACGGATTCTCCGAGACGGCGGATTCGTTCGAGCAGCGGCTTAGGAAAAAGAGCAGGAAACGTAAATGTTCATTTGGCTGCTCCCTTGTCCAATTTTATCGATATATGCAATAACTTGTTCATGTTGCCGTAATGCACGACCACCAGCAAGGGCGGCTTTGTGCCGGACGGCAGACGCAGGAGAACAAATTCGAGCCAATTGAGCTCTCTCGTGTCCGGGCATTCATGGAGGTCTTTCGGCGTGGCGGGATTGTCCAGGTCGAAGACGACGACATTCCCGTTTTCGGGCGGGAATTTCAGCAGGCCCTGAGAGCTGGTCTGAGGCGAATTTGAGGGAATATAAGGTTTGGAGAGGTGTATTTCGACCACTCTGTCCAAGGGGAGCTTGGCTAGATAACTGTTCATCGACAGGCCCATGTTGTAGGCGGAAATGGCCGCATGGGCGAGATCCAGAACCAGGCCGACGTCGAGGAGCTTGACGGCCTTGGTTATGAATTCAGGCTGACAGACGTGCTCGTATAGACCGGTGGGATAGTAGTTGTAGTTTTCCAGGGCGATGCGGCCCGAAAAGTTGCTCCTGATCGTTTTGACCGCTTTGAGGCTCTCGGTCAAGATCTCTTCTTCGCTCAATATTTCGGAGTCCGGGCTGTAGCCGTTCCGGCGGCGGGCCGCCGGACCGAGGTCGCAGCTGAATAATTCAAATTTCTCATTCCTCAGATCGGGAAGGAGCAGCTCGAATTTTTCTTCGAAATCGCTTTCCAAAATGCCCATGTTTGAGTGAAAGACCATGGGCGCGTTTTTGGGCAGCCAAGCGGGGATGGGAAATTCCTTTATTTCCAGAAATTCGGCGATGTTCAAGAGCTTTTCGGCGACCGGGGAAGGTTTGGCGAACTTCCGAGACACGGCCAAGGTCATTATATAGCGTTTTTTTTCTGGGCTTGGCACCAGAGTCAACTTCGGCTTAGGGTAACTTTCGGCCTCCGCCAACTTCGCGATGGTAAGTCTTATTTCAGCTTTGTACTTGGCTTCGTCGCTCAAGTTCTTGAGAAAAAATTTTGAGTAGTGTCTTTTGAAGTAATCCCGGCAAAAGGCGCCTATATCCGCTGGTTGTTGAAAAAGCAGATCGAAAAGGAGTCCGCCCACAGTTATGTTTCTAGTCGAGGCGCGGCTGGCCGTTCTGCGAAAGTGAGGGGTGGGGTCATCCCACGACTTGAGCTTGGTTCTGGCCAGCAGGCTGTGGTCTATTTCCAAAGAAATGACGCCCCTCTTCGGGAATATGGTCGCCTCTTTCTCCTGAGAGTTCGAGAAGGCGTAGTGCTTTTTTTCGACCAGATACAGGACATTGTCGATGGTCGTAGGGTTGAAGGACAGGCGAGGTCGAAATCCGATTTTAGCGGGAAAGACGCGCTTGAGGTTTCTTAGAAACGAGCGGTTGACCAGCGCCTCAAGCTCAAAGGAGAGATCTTCCAGGAAAATAGGCTGTCCGGCGCGCACATGCGTCTTGGCGGCGACGACGTTCTGGTTCAGATCCACGTCTGGACCGAGATAATCCCCATCGCCGAAGAAGGCATGTTTTGGCAGGCGCAGATATTTGACGTCGTCTTCGCCGAGCCTGTCTCCGCTGTTGACGTTCCGTCGAGCCACCGCCACCCGGCGCAGAAGGTTTTGCTCCTCTCCGTGCAGGACGTCTTTTTCGACGTCGCCCCAGGCGACGTCCAAAGTCAGAGCGTTGCGGAGGTTGTCTATGGTTTTGTGATCGTCGTCAGGCAAGCTTTTCAGCCAATGCTCGGTTCTTTTCGTCATTTCCTCAAATTCTGACGGCAGAATGCTCATGGAGTTGTCTCCGCCAGGGAGATTTCGATCAATGGTGAAGTGTTTTTCCACCATCTTCGCCCCAAGGAGCCAGGCCATCTCCATCGGCCTGGCCGTGACGGAGTGATCGGAAAGACCGGCCGAAAAGCCGAAAGCCAACAATTCGGCGAGGAAAGAGATGTTCATCTCGTGGTTCTTCGCCGGATACAGAGAGGTGCATTGAAGGATGGTCAGAGGGGAATTGCGAATCTCGCCCAGGCACCAGAAAACGTCGGCGTAGTGCGAAGCTCCGGTGGACAGAATGATCGGGAGGCCCGACATGTCCGCCAGCTTGAGCAGATTGAGATTGACCAGATCTCCTGAACAGATCTTGAGGCTATCCGCCTTGACTTTCTCCGCCAGCTCGATTCCTTCGCGATCGAAGACGGTTAGGATGAACTTTAGGCCGATGGATTTGGCCAAATCGGCCAATTTCGCCAGATCGTCGAAGCCCAGCTCCTCTTTTTTGAAGTCGGCGTATCCATAGCATTCCGGGTGCAGAAACTCTTCTGTTCGGTAAGCCTGAAATTTGACCGCGTCGAAGCCGCACTTTTGGGCGGCCTTGACCATCTCGGCGGCAAGTTCCGGATTTCCGGCGTGGTTCCCGCCTATTTCAGCCACCATGACGGGGCGGGCCAACAGAGTGGTCTTGCCGGATTCGTCGGAATTATCAACGCGCATTGTCATACATTCACTCGTTTATGTAAATTTCCCGTTTCTTTGCCCACAATTCCGCCAAAACTTTGTAGCTGGCCCCATTGTCGAACGATTCGCTGATCGTCAGCTGAAAGGACATCACCTGAAAATCTCCGAACACGGCCACCGTCAAAGGTCCTCCGTCAATTTTGTGCTGTTCCATGATCTGTCCGGTGGAAGTCCGGATGTTTCGGAAGTACGCCAGTCTGCCTTCCAAGATTTTAAAACCTTCCCAAAAGCCGTGCTTGGCGTTGAAAGTTCTGATGCCGGTGGATTGAATGGCCCTGAAGCCGAAGGGCGGCTTCTGCCAGCGATATGGCACTGACAAGACGTCCTGCAGAGCTTGTCCGTCGTTGACCCAGGAAAAAATCCACTCTCCGGCGATAATCTGTTCTTCGGCGGTTCCAGGGGCGGAAATGTAGGCGACGTCCCATTCTCCCGGCAACGTGACGAACCAGTTGTCCTTCGCCTGCAATTGAGTCGACGGGCCTTTGTCCATGAGGGTGTCGGCGAAATAGGCTCGTCTGTCTTTTTCAGCCATCTTTTCCCGCTCGGAAAGAGCCGCTTCGTCTTCGGTCTCAGGCCCTCTGGCCGATTGACCTAATATGCGGGAGTTTAACAGCTTGTTCCACTTCGAATAGCCGCTTTTGACGTTTTGCTCGAATTCCCTCTGGCTGAACTCTTCCCACATGTCCCTAGGTTCGGCGCAAGAATCAAGCCCAAGCTTTTGCCTCAAATATTCCATAACTCCATCATCGGTCTGGGACGACAAAATGCTGAAGCTGACGGAAGGCAGCAAAAACAACATGATGAGAGCGATCAGTTTGCCCTTTTTCCGTTTCCAGAGCGGCACGTACTCTTCAGGCTTCTCTCCTGTCCTGAGGTTCGCCTTGCATTCGGGGCATTCGGTGGCCGGTAGCTTGACCATTATGCCGCAGGCCGGGCAAGAGATCTGAGCGCCGCCGACGGGCACGTCCTTCTTCGACCCGGCCGAGATCTTCGGAGGATCGGTGAAAGGGTTGAAATACTCTGCCATAAATTTGTAGGCTTCCTTGTTCGGAAATGGTGAGTCAGACCGCGACTGCTCTAGGGGGGAAAGCATTCCCGCCAAATCCTGAGAAGAGCAGGACTTGCTGAAGAGATAAGTCTGACGTTTTCTTCGGCGACTGACTGGAACAAGATTTCGGCGACCGAGAGCAAAGGCCTCTCATCGCACAATAACTAAATAAGATATCTTAGCCGAAAAATAGTCTGGAGACAATAATAAAATTTCTTAATATTAAATGCAAATTAGCATCTTAAGAAATATAAATTTAAATTTTAAATATATTTATATCAATTTTGTATATAATTATATGCAAATTGTTTAAAAAATAATTGCAGTAAAATATTCTAGCGCTCGTCTATGACCATCAATTTAGATCTAAAAGATTCGCCCTAGTTTCCGTCGGTTAGCTTCAACGCCTTTTTTGCCCAGGGGACAATTCTGACGGAACGCTTCAGTCGCTTCAGCAGTTTTAGCAGTTTTAGCTGTTTTAGCGGTTTCTGTCGCTTCGGTCTCATTTCGTAGTTTCAGTCGTTTAAGTCGCTTCGGCCGCTTCTGTTGCTTCGGCCGCTTCTGCCGGTCCAGTCGTTTCAGTCGTTTCAGTCGCTTCTGTCGATTCAGTCGGTTCGGTCGCTTCAGTCGGTTCGGTCGCTTCGGCCGTTTCTGTCGCTTCTGTCGTTTTGGTCGCTTTGGTCGTTTCGGCCGCTTCTATCGGTTCAGTCGTTTCGGTCGCCTTGGCGGAGCGGTCTCTTGGGCGGATTTGCTCGGCGCCGTCAAAATCGTTGACGGCGACTTTTGGAGCGACATGACGTCGGCTTTTGGCGTCGCCGTAAATGACGGAAACAATAGGAGCTTATTACCGAGAACGCCTAAATCTCCCAAAAAAAAACGACAGTCCGAAACAGGCCGGCTGCCGACGGGCAAGGCGAAGGAGCGTCTCGCGAGATTCCTCTTCAAATGAAGTCGGCGCAAAAATCAGAGCCTTGGCTCCTCTGCGGCCTGGAGCGAAGCCGACTAGACAAAAAACTCTCTTGCCCTATTGGTCGCGGAAAAAACGTAACGTCGCCTTTTCATGTGTAAATGAGTCAGATAGGCGATGTAATCGCCTCAAATACGGAAAATTCGGCTGAATACATTAATTTTGGCTATTTTTGGCCGCCGGGCGATCGACGACCGCTTGTCCCCAAAAAGCATTTTTTTTGCTCTGGCGGAAAATTGGACAAAATTGAGGAGGAGGAGGAGGAGGAGGAAGGGAGTGGGAGGAGGGGAGGGGCGGCCAATGGACGACGACGTCGATGCTGACGAGGGAAACGATTCGGCGTCGTCAAGAAGGCGGGTGAAATGTTTGCGGATCGGCTCCGCCTCAGTCATTTCATGACCGCAGGCGATCGAATTTGACGATGACGCCTTCGAGAGTTATGAGTCCGGACTTGAGAAACGTTTCGTTGTTTAAAGAGAAGAGGTAAGCCCTCTCCAGCAGAAGCGGCTTCAGCAGCGGCAGGACGTGGCGCTTGAAGTTTTTGGGGCCCACTAGGTTCAAAACCGAAACCTTCGGCAAATAAGAGCCGTTCGAGGGCAAGGAGCGGAAAGACTTCGCTTCGCCTCTCTCCAGAAGGGGAATGAGTTCGATGGCGTCAACCGGCACGGAGCCTAGAAGATGAATGAAGTTGGCTTGAGAGAATTTGGAGCGCCCCACCTGTTTGACGTACATCTGGCCGGAGGGATCAATTTTGAGTTCTTTGAAGTTCGAGCCTATGAACCAGGAGCTTTGCCGGACGTTGTTGGTGATGGCCACGTCGGAGAGGCCCAAGCAGACGCCTTTGGCGGGCAGCGGAGCCGACGAGGAGCTGAGCAGCTCTTCTTCAGTCGGCAGAGCCGCCTGGGCCAAGTAGCTCAAATAGCTCTGAGCCAGATGGTCTTCTTTATCCTGTTGGGCTTCAAGCTGGGCTTTCAAAAGCAGACTGTTGCGGTAGGCGGTCGTCGGCTGGCGGGAGAGATAGGACTTTTTCAAACGTTTGAAGGAATCAGGATCTTTTTCCAAGTTCAAAACTTCGAAAGCCAGGTTTAGTTCCACTGTCCTCTTTTCGTTCGTCTCTGGACGGTCTTTGGCTTTTTTTCGGCTCTTGGCCTTGTCCGGATGGAAGGCTTTCAAAAGCGACCGGTACATGGACTTTATGACCCCAAAAAGATCCTGGTCGTCGAGTTCGGCCACCAGATCCGGGGTGAGACCGAAAACCTCAAAGGGATGTCTGGGCACTGGGCGAATCCGGATCGGCCGGAACCAGGCCGGTCAGCCGGGTCAAGGTTCGCCAATCGGTGCGGACTGGGCCGACTGGACTTAAGGTGATCCGGCCGGCTTGAAAAAGAGCCACGTCGGAGCCGGGGACGGCTTCGCTAAATTCCGTCAATCTGGTTCGTCTGTAGACCAAACGTCCTTCGTCGTCTTTTTCCTGCACATATGTTTCCTTGGCCGGGATATGGTTCAAAGACGTCCAGATCCATTCAGGATTGGAAATGACGGCCGGGATGTTGAGATTGACCATCGCCCCTATAGGCAAGTTCCAGGTGAAAAAAAGGGACGCCGCCTTGACGGCGATGTCGGCCGCCTGAAGCCAGTCGTAATTGGCCGAGCGTTCCAAGCTGACGGCCAAGGCGGGATAGCCGGCGGCCAGCCCCTCCAGAGCCGCCCCTACGGTTCCGGAGTAGTTGGCGTCATAGCCGAGATTGCAGTCGGTGTTTATGCCGCTGACGACCAAGTCCGCCGGCTGGTCCTTCATCAAGTGGCAACCCAGACGAGTGCAGTCCGCCGGGGTGCCGTTGACGGCGAAGCCGATCGCTCCGTCCGGCATGTCGACTTCCTTCGCTTGCAGACAAGAGTACAAGGAAATGGATTGCGACTGAGCGCTTCTTTCTCGGTCGGGGGCGCAGGCCACCACCGAATGACCGGCGGCGGAAAGGGCTTTATAGGCGAATTGGAATCCGTCTGACTGGATGCCGTCGTCGTTGGTGAGTAAAATTCTCATTTTTTTGATGAACCGTATAGGTCAAATCCGAAAGAAAAGAAATATGGGCTGACGCGTTCCGTCGCAGCTCGTCGATGGAGTTTGTCCTGTCGTTTCAAACGCCGCAGGGCGGATGGGATACGAGATGGCGCCCAAGGTTTGAATGCTCGCTCATGTTGGCCATTAGGCGAGATGAACGAAAACGTTTCGCTTCTGGAGGGCCGCTTTTCAGGATCACTTCTCCAGAACGACGGCTCTGATGGTTATTCTGGTCGTGGGATTGACCGGATCGTTGGAGAGAATGGAAGCTGACTTGTTGACGTTGTGTCCGGCCCATTCGGCGTAGAGATCGACGGATAAGGTGACTTTGCCTTCATGACCAGGCGGGATGAAGGAGGTGAAGCTGGCCACCGAACAACCGCAGCCGGGAACGACGTTGGATATCGTCAGATCGGCCTGACCTTCGTTTTTCACGACGAAGTCGTGAAAAATGGTCGTGCTCGGCTTGGCTTCGCCGTAGTAGAAATCCGTTTCCGGCAGAACCAGAACCGGAGCGAGCGGAGGCTCGCCCGCAGCGGCGGAGGCTCCGTCTTCCGGAGACGAAGAACTTTCTTGACTCTGAGCGGGCGCGGTTTCTTGGGCGTCTGACCCTTCCGGGGGCAGGACGACGGTCGGGCGAGAGTCGTTCGAACTCTCGGTCGACTCTGCCTGGGCGAGCAAGAGGACGGCGGCTTCGTCGGAAGGAATAGCCGCCGTCATGACGGGCTGAACGTTAATGGCGCGTTCTTCTTGACGTTCGTTCCAGGCCGCTGTCGCTTGATCCGTCCCGAAGTCGTTTTCGGCTTTTAGGGTTGGGCAACCGAACAAGACCAAAGCGGCGAGGACGACGAATCCGGCGATAGCCGGCGGAAAAGAGATCTTCATAAGCAGACACCGATAAATCCTGATCTGAAATTTAGGAGGAGGGCCAGGTCGTCGGCCGACAAACGGCCAGCCGATTTTGTGATCCATGACGGCAGGACGGGGCCTCGGGTCCATCGAACTTCCGCTTTCCCGCGCTTTCCCGTTGTTCCGCTCCGACAGATTTTACTTCCATATAAGCATCTTGTCCAGAGGCGTCAGAGCAGCCCTCAGGGCAGCGGCAAGACCTTCGAGCCAAAAACGCGGTAGCTTCCTTTGCGGCGAAGAACCTAAGCGGCTTGATTTCGGCTTTTGAACCACCGGCTTTTCACGTCATAATCCGCAATATGAACTGCGGAAGAAATCTAGACGCTCAGACCGACGCGTCGCCGATTGCCGATAGGCTTGCCGATAAGTCGCCTATTGCCGACAAACTTGCCGATAAACTTGCCGATTGCCGATAGGCTTGACGATAAGCTTGACGATTGCCGATAAACTTGACGATAAGTCGCCGATTGCCGAGCGGTTTGCCGATAAGCTGCCTATTGCCGATAAACTTGCCGATAGGCTTGACGTCTGGCGAGGGAACGTTCTTCACGGCGTTGCTGCCGGTAATGGAAAAGGGCGTATGGATGACAAATGCGACAATCCGCGAGACTGCGGGGATGGCGGAAGGGAGAGTGAAACGCTATTTTAGGCTTTTAACCGAAAGGGGAGCGCTTGAAGCCTACGGCGAAAAGAGGGGCTGACAGCATCGGCTGAAGCCGCGCGTTTGAGCAAAAAACAAGGGAGGAAAATATCAGGCCAAAGCTGGACAAAGACGGACGCGAGCGCATTGAGCAAGATGGAAAACGCCGCCGTCAAAACTTCCGGGGACAACGGTAAGCCAAAAAGGGCTGGCTCGGCGACGACAAAACAGACTGGGCGACCTCAAAATTGAAAAGACCTTTTCGGCAGTCACAAAGCGGAGATCGTCACAAAAGTGGAGACCGATGGACTCGGCCGTCCGGTCGTCCAGAATGGAGTTAGCGATCGGCATGGAGCGGAGCGGCCTAGCCTGAAACCGCGCCGATGATCATTTTGGGGCTTGTTTGATCAGAAAATCTTTGTACAACATGTCTTCGCGGTTTATGTGGTTGATCCACCAGTTTTTCAAGAAATCTATCATGATCCTGGCGTCGTCGTGCTTCAGGCTGCTAATGGCGTAACGGCGGGTGTCGGCTATGAGTTCGTCGTGTTGCCGTCGGTGATTGTCCACGTCAGGGTATCCGGCGGCTTCGAGGATGTCTATCTCGGCGCTGAAATGCACTTTGGTGTAGGCCATGAGCATGTTGGTCACCGGCTCCAGAAAATCTTCGCTGCGCGGGCCGTTTAAGGCGTAATAAAGCGAATTGATGACCGTGACGATGCCTCGGTGCTGCTCGTCTATGATAGGGATGCCTACGGTGTTGACGTCATTCCAGACAATCAGAAGGTTGTTCATGGCGATCCTCAATCCGATTTGCCGTCTTCGCGGCTTGTCAAAGGTTTAAGTCGCTGTGGCCGTTCGTCTGCTCAGATCCATTGCTCAGATCCATTTCGGCGGTCTGGGAAAGAATCGACTTGAACCCGTTTGCGGGTCGTCGTCACGTTCCCCAGCCGTCGACCAGAAGCCGCCTGTTGGCTTCAAAGATGCGGCACTCTTCCTCGGTCAAGGCCTCCATCTGCGACAGATTCAAGCTGGAGCCATTTTTGAGCCAAGTCAGGAGACGGGCGAAGAACACCGCCGACAAAGCTTCCAGAAAGTCCGCCCGCTCGGCGGGATCCAGCCGACGGTAAGCCAGAAGGCTTTTAAAACATATGCCGGCCCAATTCTCGGCGTTCATGTTTATGGTTTCCGTCGTTTCGGAAGTGATCATCTCGAAAACCCAGTCCTTGCGTCCGTCGAAAGCTTTGCGCCAAATATGGCCTTGCTTTTTCGCTATGCCGGCTATGGCCTTCATGAAATCTTCCGGCCGAGCCATGTCTCTGGGGGCGATGATGGACGGAGTCAGCTCCGTTCCCGTGATCAGAGTCGGTTTGGAGCGTTTGGCGTTCGACCAGACTTCCGGAAAGTTCTCCGCGGCGGAAAAGACGGCGGCGGCGGCGTCTTGAAAGACCAGGCCCGTCTCGGCGCCTATCTGACAGTTTTGCCAGTACATTCTGGGAGCGGCCATGAAGGACTGACAGAACCTTCCGCCGTCGGCGATGGCCAAAACCGCCATGGTCAGTTCCGTCGCCTGGTAGGACAAGTCCACTGGCCAGTTCTTGTAAGCCAAAAACCGCTCGTTGAGCTTTTGAGAAAAGGCCCTGTCGGTGTAGAAAGGCTGTCTCAGCCGACGGCCGAAGATGGCCCGGAACATGGGATAGCCGAAGATGGAGGTGACCGGGATGTCGAATTTTAAGGAGTGATACAGGGGGGAGGTGAAATCGGCCTGTCCGGAACAGATAGGTTCGGCCAATCGGCCGATCCAGGTGCGTTTGACGCTTTGCAGATCGGCGTCCAGAACCACGACGACTTTGGCTTTCAGTCTCTTGGCCAGGTGCATGAGGTTGAAGAGGCTGTTTATTTTCGCTGAACGGCCATGGTCGGCGGAAACGTAGATTCTTGGCAGAGGACAGGAAGAGTCCAGAAAAGAGTTCCTCAGATCGCCCAAACGGCTGGAGTCGCAGCAGGCGACAGCCGTGTTTTGGCGGGGATAGGTCAAATTAAGACCTTCGTAAGCTTTGGTAAGCGGCAAGTGAACGTCGGTCGTGTCGCCATCGGACACTAGCCCGACCAGAACATCCAAATTATCGACGGGATCGGTGAAAATCTCCGTTTCTATAGAGGCCTCGGCTCTGGAATAGGTCATGATCGCCCCCCGGGAATTTCGCCCGGCTGGAAAAAAAAAGAAGAAAAAAAAAAGAAAAAGACTTTCCCCGTCGATGGGACAATATCGAGCCAAGACAGGGAGGCAGGGTCGCTAAAACAGTTCGAACGGACGTCAGGGCGCCAAAAAAAGATTGCTTGACCAAAAAGGTCGGATAATCTTGGCCGGAAGATAGGCGAATGTGACTGGTCTCCAGCAAAATTGCCGCAAAGGAGTTTTTTGCGGCCGCCAAGGAAAGGCCGGCGCAGCCGAAAGATTTGTTCGGCGGCCAAAAACCGCCAAAAATCTTTCTCTGGCCATTGAAGCCGACAGGGTCGACTTCCAAGGGACTGGCGCCTCCAGACTGGAAGACCAGGTCGGCGAAGCCTGGCTCGCTGGCAGTTCCCTAAAAAGCTTTGGCGGATCTTCTCGGAGACGAAATAGGCGTCGGGGCAAGCCAGGGATTTTTTTTGGCCGCTGCAGCGCAAAACTGAAACTCCCTGGCCTGTTCGGGGATTGAGAAGACCGATTGCGACCTATCTGTCCGCATAGACGCCGGATTCCGGCATTTCCCCAAAAAAAGCTTCGTTGCCGGGGTTCAGTATGCGCCTATCTTGCTTCTCTTCCGCTGGCAACGTTATTGGCGTTTATGATACCACGCATTGGCGGACAAAGCAACTAAAATATAGAAAAATAGAAATATTTTAATAATTTATAATATCTATTTAACTATCTATACGGTTTTACGAGCAATAAATAAGTTTTTGCTATAAATGTGTTCTAAATTTTATAAAAATACTGTATTTAGCTATTAATAATATGTTTGTCTCCATTAGAATAAACAAGGATATAATAGAATTGTATATGATATATGATAATATTTTGTTTTAAGGCAAATCCATCCTATATATAAAACAGCGTAAAAATGGATGAAGAAAATTTTTCCCAGAAAAATGCGGTTTTTTATAGGCCGTTGAATTGTCCCGGAGAGGGACGTTTTTCGATTTAAATTCCGCCGCCGAAAGAAGGCGGAGAACGTGAGTCATGTTTTTCGAACCCGAAAAAACCGGCGGCTTTTGCCTAGATGGATTCGCTTCCAAAAGGCTTGAAGTTTTTTGGTCGGGCCAGGAATATCGGCGTCGGAAGAGGGAAAGCGTCGGAACCGACCTTCGCCGAGGGTTCCGAAAAAAGCCTGCTCCCATCTAGACGACTAGAATGCTGTATAAGAAACTTTGTGATTGTAGCCGAGGCCCTGAACTTCTGTCAATGATTGCCGCTAAAGATTTGTGAATATTGTTTATTCAGGCTGCGAAAAGCTCGGCTGTTTTGGCTGAACTGCGCCGCCCGTTCGGCAAAGGTTATTTTTCGACAAAAAAACCCTTCACTAAAACGTCCTCCTGGCCCGACTTGGCGTTTTAGGGAGTTTTTTTTCAAAATATCATGGTCTGGCGGATTCGTTGTCGACTCTAACTCAATCGGTCGGCTCCAACTCAATCGGTCGGCTCTGGCGCGATCGCTTCTCCCTCGCCGAGCAAATTTAGACTTGGCAAGCTTTTTTGCGCCGAGCCGCGAAAAAAGCGTTGGCGACCGCTTCGTCTCTGCGTCGACCGGAGGAAAACGAACAACGGACAAACGAACTATAGAACTGGACATTTAGGTCTTGCTGGAGTATTATCTGGCTAAACATCTTCCCTCAGTCGTTTGGGCGGAAAAACAGAAGGTCTCGCGGCTTGGGCCTGGAGACAGTCTGCTGAACAGAGCGGATCTGTCGAACGGGAACAGGATTCGGCCAACTTTGTTTGAACTGACGTCATATGTCGCGTTAGTTCAATAATTGAAGCAATAGGTCGTTTTTTTTAGATATTCGAGTTTCTTTTTCTCTTGCGGAAAATTATGGCCTCATTCATTTGAGCATCTGATTTGATTATATTTTTAATTCTGGTTAATTTTGTCATCCCGGCACAGACCGGGTCGATTTCGCGAGGAGGAACACTATGACGAAGTGCGTTTTTATAGCTTCTACCGACCAAGGCGCCGAGCGACCCAAGGCCGTCGAGGCTTTTTTGAAATTTTGCGCCGGCTCCGGGGCCAAGCCAGGTTTTTTCAAGACCATCCTGAAAGATCCTGACAACTGCGAGCGGATCAAAGGGTACGCCGCACAGCTCGGCGCGGCGCCCAGAGATCTGTACGGCGTGTCTTTGCAGGAAGCGGTGGGATATCTGAATTCCGGCCGCGAAGCTTCCCTCATCGAGGAGGTTCTGGGCCGTTTCAGCCAGCTGGCCGGCCGTTTCGACTGCGTTCTGATCGAGGGCGCGGATCTGGTCGACGTCGCCGCCTATGCCCTTCAAGGCGCTGACGCCAAACTGGCGGCCAACCTGGCCGCCCCCGTGGTCATCCTCAGTTCCGCCGGCGCCTGTCTGGCGGCCTCGGGTGTCAGGTATTACAAGAGTCATTTCGCCGAGGTCATCAAGGTCGTTCTGGCCGGCGAGGCCACGGTCGAAGAGGCCAAGAGCCAGGATATCCTGAAAGACATCCCCGTCGTGGCCGTCAAACCCGCCGATTACGCTTCTCTGCCTGAATCCGTGCATAAAATGATCGGCGAATTCAAGCCCTCCGTGGTCACCCCGAAGCGTTTCGAGTACGACCTCATCGAAAGGGCCCGTTCGCCGAAACAGCGCATAGTTCTGCCTGAAGGCGACGACGATCGCATCCTTCAGGCCGCCGACGACATTCTGCGCAGAGATTTCGCCGACCTGGTCATTTTGGGTCAAGTCGACGCCATCAAGGCCAAGGCCAAGGAACTGAAACTGACCAATTTGGACAAGGCCCAGCTGGTCGATCTCAAGACCGCTCCCTATAGAAAGGAACTGGTCGACCAATTCTTCGAGCTGCGCAAGGCCAAAGGCATCACTCCCGAACAGGCCGACGCTCAGCTAAATGATCGCAACTGGTTCGCAACCATGATGGTCAAAGCCGGCAAGGCCGACGGCATGGTTTCCGGAGCGGCCGGAACCACCGCCGACACCATCAGGCCCGCTCTGTCCATAATAAAGACCAAGCCTGGCTGCTCCATCGCCAGTTCGGTGTTCATCATGTGCATGGCCGACAGATTGCTGGTTTTCGGCGACTGCGCCATCAACACCAACCCGAAACCGCAGCAGCTGGCCGAGATCGCCATCATTTCCGCTCAGACCGCCAAGGCCTTCGGCGTTGAGCCTCGCGTGGCCATGCTCAGCTACTCCACCGGCTCTTCCGGAACCGGACCGGACGTCGACGACGTCAGAGAGGCCACCAACGCGGCTTTGGCCGCCGCCGAGAAGCTTTATCCCGGTCTGGCTCTGGATGGCCCCATGCAGTTCGACGCCGCTTTGGACGCCCGCACGGCCAAAAGCAAGATGCCCAACTCTTCAGTCGCCGGCAAAGCCACCGTTCTCATCTTCCCCAACCTCAACGCCGGCAACATCGGCTACAAGGCCGTCCAGAGAACCAGCGGAGCGGTCGCCGTCGGCCCCATCATTCAGGGACTCAACGCGCCGGTGAACGACCTCAGTCGCGGCTGCACCGTGCCGGACATCATCAACACCGTGGCCATCACCGCCGTTCAGGCTCAGGCGGAAAAATGAAAGCCAAGGCCGTAAAAAGCGCGGAAATAGGCTTTTTAGGGTACGGCCGCATGGCTCAAGCCATAAGTCAGGGACTGGACCGCTCCGGTCTGGTCCCTTACCGGCGTCAAGCCGCTTTCGACGTCCTGTCGGGGAAGCTTGACGAACTGGCCGCCGAACGCGGCTTCGCGACGGCGAAAAACGCCAAGAACCTCTTCGACCTGACTTCGACCGTCATCCTGGCCGTCAAGCCTCACCAAGTCGAGGGAGCGTTGAAGGAAATCGCCGGCGCGGCCAAAAACAGCCTGATCATCTCCATCGCCGCCGGCGTCTCTTTGGCGGCCCTGGCCGCTCCTCTTCCGCCCACAGTCGGACTTGTCAGAGTCATCCCCAATCTTCCCGCCTTGGTGGGCCAGGGCATGACTCTCATCTGCGCTCCCAAATCCGCGAAAGAAGTCCATTTGGAACAAGCCGAAAAAATCTTCAAGGCCGTCGGCTCGGTGGTCGTCCTTGACGAAAAGCTCTTCAACGAAGGCACGGCCGTGAGCGGCTCTGGACCGGCCTATTTCTTTCTGGTCATGGAAGCCATGATTCGCGGGGCGGTTCGCTTGGGCCTGACTTGGGACATGGCCAGGGAACTGGTTTTGCAAACCGCTCTCGGCTCCGCTCAGGCGGCTTTGGCCAATCCCCAAATGTCTTTGGCCGAACTTCGAGATCAGGTCACTTCTCCGGGAGGCACCACGGCCGAAGGCCTGTTCGAGCTGGAGGACGGCGCCGTCGTTTCTCTGTTTTTTCGAGCTTTGGAGGCGGCCGCGGAAAAAGGCCGCTCCCTTGGCTGACGAAACTTCTTTTGACGAAAACAGCGCGTTCCGCAGCTTTGCCCCTTGCGCTTTTCCCTCAATTGCGGTAATTTCAGGCATTCCTTCGGCCTCAATTGATTTGGGGCCGAAAATAACCTCCGTCTCCCGAAAGGGGGCCTCTTAATGGCTCGAAAGCCTTCCCTATCCTCCCCGGCTCTCCTGGATCTTGACGATCGTCTTGAATGCTACGGAACCTACAACTCTCTTGACGACGTCTGTCGGTCATATTGCGCCTTAGCGCTCAACTGCGCCTTGATTAAGGAAGATTTGACCTCTCGAGACATAACCGACAATCTGTTCTTGCCCTATTCCGTCTCTGGCCCTCATGAATGCCAGTGAGTCCTGCAAATGCGCCGCCTCTCCATATTAAAAATTCCGGCCCTTTTTCTGGCCTTGACCTTTCTTTTATCCTCCTGCGCCCTCAATTCCAGAAGTCTCTGGGAACGCGAGGTCAAGCGCGGCTGGGCGTTAGGCTTTCGGCCCATGGATCTTCCCGCGCCTCCCTTTCGCCTGGCCGGATTGCTGAAAGGCAAGTCCGGTTCCGATTTGGTGGTTTACTTGGAGGGCGACGGCCGGGCCGTCTCTTGGGGCCGACCTACTCTGGATCCTACGCCTTTGACCGCTCAGGGTTTGGAGTTGGCTCTGTTGGACGACTCTCCTCTGGTTTTGTACTTGGCCAGGGTCGGTCAGTTCATGCCCGCCTTCGCCGGAGAGCGATTTCAGAATTTCTGGACTGAAGGTCGACTGGCCCCGGAAGTGGTCGAGTCCGCTTCCGCCGCCATAGACGAGGTGAAAAGAAAAACGGGAGCCGAGAGAATCCATTTGGTCGGCTACTCCGGCGGGGGAGGTCTGGCCGTGCTTTTGGCCGGGAGCCGTCAGGACGTGGCGAGTCTGGTCACGGTGGCCGGTTTGCTGGACATTGACTGGTGGGTTAAAAACAGCGGTTGGCGGCCGCTCAAAAACTCCGTCAACCCGGCCGGATTCGCCGAGACGGTGAAGAACATCCCGCAAATCCATTTTTACGGCGAAAAGGACAACATCATCACCCCGGCCATGTCTTTGCGGTTTGCCAATATGGCCAGCTTCGCCAGTCTGGATCGCATTCCCATGCCTTTTGACCATTATTCCGGTTGGACCGACTCTTGGCGACTTCTGCTCAAACACAGGGTTCATCCACTCCAACGCGGCGCAACCGACGGGTTGACCGTCCAAAAGGCCGCCTCCGAAGCCATCTGAGCGTCGAGCGAGCCTGCCGCCCTCCAAAAAAAAGCCGCCTTTTTTCCGCGCCAAGGCGGCGTTCGCCGACATGGCCGCAGTTTTGGCGGAAATTTAGGGATCTATTTAGTCGCGATTATGGGATATGTCGGGGATTGGGATATGTCGGGGATGGGCGAAATTCGCCGAGCTTTCGGCGGCCTCCGGCTGGATGAGGCTCTAGAAATGGCTGTTTTGGAGGTTTCTTCGCCATTCTCGTCGGTCGCCCATGGCTTCTGGTCGATTTGTCGCCCTTTTGGCGGGGCGTGACCAAAAAAAATAACGCCAAAAACGCTTTGAAGGCCGGCTGTCGTTATGGCAGCCTTTGGCGAGCCTCAAATTTTCAATCATGTTTTCTAGGAAACGAGCCATATTTTTCTGCCATAACATGACAGCTTTGGCTCTTCAGGTTTGGGGGTGGTATTTTTCATAAGAAAAAGTATAGCGACTTTTATCTCTAGCCCATGGAACAGTAATGGTATGCACTCCACATAAATCACATTTAACCCGCGGAATCATATAATGTATATATAATCTATAATCACACAAGTCTGCATGTCTCCAAGTTCTCAAGTGACGATCATGAACTGGTTTATTTTTAGAATAACAACAAGGGCACTCATATTTTGTACCTCTTTTTGCATCAACGTATACGTTAAACTCGTTAACCTCGTCATTAAAGAGCACTTTAGATATAAATAACTTATCAGGTAAATGGAGAAGTATTGTTAAAGCTTCATTAAGACTAGTAAATTCTATCATAAAACACCTACAGAATAGTTAATTTTGACAAAAGAAACTCGGACATTTTGTTGCTTTTTTTGGACTATACCATATAATAATGAGAAATCCCACACCTAAACCTGATGAGACCAACTTTTTTCGCTGTTTTTTTTGTTTTCTGCAAAAAGGGCGGTTGATTCGCAAGACGCTTTTTATGAATTTATAATTATATAAGTTTATGGTTGATGTTTTCGCATGTCTTGGATATTCCGAAGGAGCCTATCAGTCATGGCCGCAAACAGAAAAGACTCATCCGGCAAATCAGCTGAAACTTCGATAAAAACCAACTCATCCGGCAAATCAGCTGAAACTTCAAAAAAAAATGACTCATCCAGCAAATCAGCTGAAACTTCGATAAAAAACAACTCATCCGGCTAATCAGCTGAAACTTTTGACCAACGGCAATATTCTGAAGTAGTGGGAAAGAAATGTGAGGATTTCATACTGCAAATATTAGATATGGCGTCTGAAAGAGAGTCGTTATCTATGTATGAATTGGAGTTGTTAACTAGTAAGACTATAAAAGACACTTATAAAATTATATGTGACATGATAGAAGAAAGTCAAAAAAAATAATTGGCCTATAATAAAACTGAGAAATGATTCGCTCCGCTGCGCCTGCTCGCAAAGATCGCTTTTTTGCTTTGCTTTCCGAGTTACAAGGCATTATGCATCATTTCTTGTTCATCTCGTTTAAGCTTTTTTTGGCTAAGACGACGAATGGGACAATTTGGTTCTCGGCAACAGTTTTTAGTATTTCTTCAACTTTTCAGGCGGCAAAAGGCGGAGACGGAGCCCGCCCTCTCGACGTCAATCGAGCGGATCCCCATTTTGGGTTGGCCAGCGCGACGCCAATAAGTTTTTGAAGGCGCTCCGTTTCGATGTCGTCAAGATTCTCGTTTCCTTCCAAAAAGTCCTAGGCCGGCGAAGGTCCAGTTCAACATTACGCTTTTTTTGAGGCGATCCAAAACATCCGCCATTGGGCCTGGTCGTTCGTTCCGCGCAGCTTCCCCAGCGTAGCCATTTTTTGGCTGGTTCTCAATCATGGCTAACCGATTGTCGTCAACTGTCTGGAAATGTCTGTCGTCGCCGCAAAGCTCTCTTTCTTTTTCTTCATCATCATCATCATTTTCCCGTCGTTCAAGCCAATAAATCGTTTCTGAGCGGACAGCTGTTGGGGATGATGGC
>JAIRTO010000368.1 GCA_031254895.1 Deltaproteobacteria bacterium | reverse complement strand
TTCCGAATCGCTTCCATGAACGATTAGCCTCGGCCTGCGGGCGATCGTAGTTTTGCTTGCCGAAATCGCGCTCGCAGGCGACCGCCCGCCTGATTTGTGGTATCTTATAATAGTGCGGCCTCGAACTTTAGGCTCGCTCCGGCGTTGAAAAATCTGGCCCGCTTCTTGCTTCCTAAGATGTCCGGGAAGAACTGCAAACCCAGACGACCGCCGCGCAAGCCGGCTTCGGGGACAAGATTATGGCTTTCAACATTTCAGAACAGTGGTCTAGGGGTCGCGAGCGGATAGCCGCCGCGCCTCCGTCCAAGCTCATATTCGCCGGTCTGGCCCTTTTGTTGGTGACGGCGGCTCTATTGTTCTTTCTCTTCTCCGGAGGCGGGACGACCTACGAGGTTCTCTACACGGGTCTGACCCCTGAAGACGCCGGGGCCATCACGACCGAACTGAAAAGTCAGAACGTGGATTATCGTTTGGCCGGCAACGGGTCGATAATAGAATTGCCGACCGGGAAGGTTCAAGACGTTCGGCTGGATTTGGCCATGAAGGGCTTGCCGTCCAAAAGCGGCGTCGGTTTCGAGCTCTTCGACGAGCGCAAGCTCGGGACGACCGACATGGAGCAGAAAATCAAACTCCAGCGGGCCGTCACCGGCGAGCTTGAACGGACCATCATGCGGTTTCCGGAAGTCAGCGACGCCAGAATCCACCTGACCGTCCCCCGAGAGACCCTTTTCATCGAAGATCAAAAGGAGCCGACGGCTTCGGTGGTTTTGACCTTGCGGCCCGGCGCCGAGATGAGCAAGCCCATGCTTCTTGGTCTGGTTCATCTTCTCACCTCGGCCGTGGACGGTCTGGTTCCCGAAAACGTTTCCGTCATCGACACGGAAGGCGGTCTTCTGTGGAGCAAAGACAGCCTCAAGCCCGGTCTTTTGAACGACGATCAGCTCAAGCAGAAAAGAGCCTTCGAAAGGGACATGGCCGCCCGCATCAACGCCATGCTGGAGAGGGTGCTTGGTCCCTACAAGGCCACCACGCAAGTCAACGTCGAATTGGATCTCAAGGAAGTCGTCACCAACGAGGACATCTACGATCCTGAAAGAACCGCCGTCAGATCCGAGCAGCGCATTCAGGAAAGAAGCCAGGGACCAGGCCGGGCTTACGCCGGCGTTCCCAACGCCACCTATGAGCTAGGCACGGCCAACCGTCAGAATTCAGGACAAGACGGCAATCAGGAGACTTATTCGCGGACGGAGGAGACGACCAATTACGAAGTCACCACCATCAAGCGTCAGACCTTGGCTTCCAGCGGAGATCTGAAAAAAGTCACCGTGGCCGTTTTGGTCGACGGGTTTTTCACTTACGCGGAAGACGGCAGCCGGGTCTTCAATCCTCTGCCCGAAGACAGGCTGGCCCAGCTGCGCGAGGCCATCCAGAACACCATAGGATTTAACGAAGCGAGAGGTGACTCAGTGTCAGTGACCAGTCTTGAATTTTACCGGGAGGAAACTGTTTCGGTCTGGGCCGTGTTCCTTCTGGACCTCCTGCGCGAGTTCGGGCGGCCGTTCATAAACCTGCTCCTCATCATCCTCTTCTTCATCTTCGTGGTCAGGCCCATCCTGAACTGGCTGAAAAAGGAAGTCGAGCCCATCGGCTCGGGGGCCGAGCAGGCCGTCCTGCCCGATTACCCCATGACCGGAGGTCCTGGCGGAGACAGCCTGCCCTTGCCGGCCCTGCCCAGAGAAGCGCCCATGGAGCCGATGCCCGTCTCCGACCTGGCCGACTTGACCGCCGCCTCGTCTCAGACCTTGCCCGACGAGGTCGAGGACGAAGATTACGAAAACGAAGAGCCCGACGAAGTCGAAGAGACTCCCCAGAGACTGGTTTACGGCCAGCTCAGCCGCGAGAAGATGATGCCTCTGGCCAGAGAAAACATGGATCGAACCGTGGGGCTCCTCAGAAGCTGGATTGAACAGAAGCCGCCCCAGGAAAGCCCTCAGGAGAAATAGCCATGCCCCGCGAAGAGACCAAAGCTCCCCCGGAACTGAGCGGACCGGAAAAGGCGGCCATCTTTCTTTTGACCATGGGAGAGGAGTTCACCACCGACGTCTTCAAAGAGCTGGAAGACATAGAGATCAAAAGTCTGGGCAAAGCCATGACCAACATCCAGAACGTCTCGCCCAACCAGATTCAGGACGTCTTGTGGGAGTTCATGCAAGCCATCGAAGAGCCGGGCGACATCAGAATCAAAGGCGACGATTTCTTCAAAAACACCATCGGCCGCGCCCTGGACGGCAATCGAGCCGACGGCCTGATTCAGGACGTCAATTCGCCGGTGCCGTTCTCCAACATCAAAAACATCGACCCCAAAGCCTTGGGCAATTTCATCCGCAACGAGCATCCCCAAACGATAGCCTTGATTCTGGCTCACATAGATCCGGGCAAGAGCGCCCAGATCATCAGCGAATTTCCGGAGCCTTTGCAGCAGGACGTCATGCTCCGCATCGCCGATCTTGATTCCGTGCCCATATCCATTTTGGACGAAGTGGAGCAAGTTCTCCGGGAGGAGATCAAAGCCCAAGGTCCGGTCGGCGGACGGCCGGCCGGCGGCAGCGGCACGGTCGCCGAGATCCTGAACCAGGTGGATCAAAACACGGAAAACGCCATTTTGACGAAACTGGAAGAGGAGCGCAGCGATCTGGCCAACGAGGTCAGAAAGCTCATGTTCGTGTTCGAGGATCTCATCAACGTGGACGACCGCTCCATCAGAAGCATCTTGAAGGAGGTCAACAACGACGAATTGACCTTGTCTTTGAAGGCGGCTTCGCCGGGCATGCAGGAAAAGATCTTCAACAACCTCTCCGAAAGAGCGGCCGACATGATCCGCGAAGATCTCGAAGCCATGGGACCGACCAGACTGGCCGACGTGGAGAAGGCGCAGCAGGCTATTCTACGGGCGGCCAAAAAGCTGGAGGCCGAGGGCAAGATAGTCATCGGCAAAGGCGACGGAGGCGATCAATTTGTCTGAGAAGCCCGCCTCGACCGGAAGCTCTTCGAGCTTCGCCGCCGCCGACTTCGCCTCCGCCGGGTTCGCCGTCGGATCGGACGCGAAGGTCAAAGGCGAGGCGAGCGGCCTGGACGCGCCCGTCACGCCCGTCTTCGAGGAATTTCCGAGACCGCCTAAAGCCCCGACCGACTCCTTCGCCCGAAATCATCTCCCGGACGAAGAGCCTTCTTTGGACTATCTGTTCAAGCCCTTCGACCCCGGCCGAACCGAAGAGAAGGTCTTCGAGCTCGAGTTCGAGAACCTCCCCCGACCGAAGGATTACGAGTACGTCCAGATGGACTCTCGCGACACCGGCGTGGTCCGGACTCTGGAGATGGCCAACGCGAGGGCCAAGTCCATAGTCGGCGGCGCCTTCGAGCAGGGCCGCCGGATGGAGGAGAAGATGATTCTCGCCGCCAAGGCCGACGTCGACGACCTCGTCGCCGCCGGCAAAAAAACGGCTGACGCCGAATATCAGACCTTGAAGGCGGCGGCGGAAGCTCGAGCGGCGGAAATAGTCAAGCAAGCCGAAGACGTCAAGACGGAAGCGGAAAAGCTGAAGACCGAGGCCGAACAGAGGCGAGACGAAGCCGAACGGCTGAAAAAGGAGGTGGAAGAGAAATTGGCCGCCGTACTGGATCGGGAGGCGGCTTTGGAACCGAGAGAGGCGGAAGTCGAAAAGCTCAAAGCCGGCTTGGAGAGCGAGCGGGCGGCCGTCTTGGCTCTAGCCGCCGCCGAGGCCCTGGAATTGAAGAAAAAGTCCGCGCTCTCAGGGACTGAGGAAGGCCGCAGCCTTGGCCTGGCCCAGGGGCGCTCCGAGGCTACGGCCGAGATTTTGGCCAAAGCCCAAGGCTTTTTCCGGATCATCGAGCGCATCGAAGGCTTGTGGCAGGAACTCTGGGCTCAAAACGCTCCGGCCATGGTCACGTTGGCTTTGGAAGCCGCCGAAGCCATCGTCGAAAAAGAAATAGAAAACGGCCAGGGCTTGGCCGCCGGGGCCTTCAAAGCTTGCCTCGACTATTTGGGAAAATGCCATCAGGTCGTTTTTCGAGTCTGCCCGGCCGACCTGGCCGAGGTGGAAAAAGCCCGAGACGGTCTTAGGGAGCGCCTCGACGGTCTGGTCAGCGTCTCGTTTCAGCCTGACCCCGCTTTGGGGCCGGGAGATCTGGTCATGGAATCGGACGCCGGCCGCCTGGACGCCACCTTGAAAAACCGCCGAGAAAGAGTCATGGGCGTGTTGCGGAAAGCTCTGGAAGACGGCCTGACCGCCGAACTGCCGCCGCCGGATCCCCTAGTCCGCCCGCAAGCGGCGACTCCCGGCGCGGACGGCGGAAGCGCTCCTCCTACTTCAGCCGAGACGGAGGCGCCAAAAACCGAAAACGCCGGTCCAGCTCCGCCGCCTAATCCTACAGCTCCGCAACCGGCTCCTGCAGCTTCGCAGCCTAATCTTGCCGCTCCGCTGCCTGACCCGCCGTCTGACCCGTCAGCCCCGCCGACTAAGCCGGTCGCGGCCGAAGCCGGTCAGACGGATTCTTTGGCCGTCCCCGAATCGCCCGAGCTTTCCGCCGCGCCGGCGTCGCCCCCGGCCTCCGAGCCGCAACAGACCGCCGCTCCAGCGGCGGCGGAAAGCGCCGAAGCGGGCGAGGCCAGAGATTCGGCTCTGGCGAACCCGACACCAGAAGGCTCCGGCCCCCAAGACGCGGAGGGAGCCCTTTCTCCGGCCGCCCCGGCATCTCCGGAAGCTCCTGGCTCCGAGCCGCCAAGGCCGTGACGCGCCCATCTTTTGGCGAATTTGGCCTCTTTTTTTTTGCCTGCTCGCCCTATTTCCTTTTCTCCGGCCCTGCCGGCCGCCTGCCGACCTGCCTGCGGACAGGCCTTTCCTCGGCCAAATCCGAAGCGGCCTTTATAGCGGCCCTTATGATTGAAGCCGCCTTTTGGCGGCCTTGATGATTGAAGCGAACGTTTTGAGCGAGGCGGCTCGTTTGTCCGAGGCTAACGTTATGATTGAGGCGGCTCTTTAGCGGCCTTTGTGATTAAAGCGAACGTTATGAGCGAGGCGGCTCGTTTGATCGAGGCGAACGTTATGATTGAGGCGGCTCTTTGGCGGCCTTTATGATTGAAGCTAGCTTTATGATCGACGCGGCTCGCCTGATTTAGGCGAAGCCAATGATCGAAGCGAACCATATGGTCGAAACGTCATGATTCCAGAACCGCGACTGAATATTTGGGAGCATTCTCTCTCTTTGCGGGAGCTGTGCCGCCGCCGGGCCTTGGATCTCGAGCCGGAGATGGACTGCGCCGCGCAGGGGGCGGAGCTGTTGGCTCCGCTCGTTCGACAAATGGCTTTTGCGCCAAAACTTCTGGACGTCGGCTGCGGCGGAGGCCATTTTCTCCATTCCTTGAAGAGAAGAGGCCTGGAAGTCGACTATTACGGGTTGGATTCAAGTCCCTCCTTGATTGAAACGGCCCAAAAGGCTTTCGCGGAGCAGAATTTGGATCCCGCTCGTCTGATGCTGGGCGACGTCAGTCATCTTTGCGATTTCTCTTGTCATCTGGCCGTCATGATCAACGTCCTGTCCTTCAATCCCGACTTCAGAGCCCCTCTGGAGAGACTGGCGGAGACGGGAGCCAAGGCTCTGCTCATCCGAGACAATTTTGGGGAAGGGACGATAATCAGGTGGGAAACGGACGGTTTTCTGGATCCGGGCTACAATCACCTCAAAGGCTATTGGAACCAATGGTCCAGAAAAGAAGTCGGCGATTTTCTCCGCAGAAGGGGCTACAAAACCTCCTTCATCGAAGATGCGAGAACCAAGGGAGGCCTGGAGCTGGTCGTGGAAAAGCCTTACTACTGGTCTTGGCTGTTGGCGGAAAAGAAAGCGGTCTATTAATTGACCATCATGACGGTCTTGAAGCCGCAATCGGGGCATTCGAGCTTGTAGCGGCCCATTTTCAAGCCGGATTTCGCCTCTTCCAACTTGCCCAGAACCTCGCCGATCACCGGCACGGACGACAATAAGCCGTCCTTGATCATCTTGGCGTTTTCGGATCCGCACTTGGGACATTTTGCTTTCATGGGTCTCTCTCCGCCGAACAGCGAGCGCGCTAGTCGGCTTTTTTTTTCGCCGGCTTCGGCGACAGATCGCCCTGGCCGGACGCGAAGGCTTTCGAAGAGCCTTCGATCCGTCAATCGTCGTCGAACAAATCTGCGCTCTTTATCCTCGAAACGCGTGGCCCGTCGTTCTTTCGGCCGCCGCGCCGACTGCCCCCGCCCTCCGAATCCTGATTTTGTTTGCCCGACCTCCCTTTTCTTTCGTCTGAAGAGGCCGCCTGCCCTCTGCGGATTATGCGCCGCCCGCCGCCCAAAATAGGCGCCCCGAGCAAAAACCTGACCAAAAGCATAAGCCCGGCCGCCTGCCAGAACCCTATCTTTTTCGCCGAAACAACGCCGACCATGACGTGGTTCCAAAGCAGCATGACCAACAGAGCGACGACGAAATAGGCGAATATTTTCGAAAAGAAAAATCTGAGGTAAATTGGCATGAATGCGGCTCCTCGCCAGTTATCTCGTCACGGCGGCCAAGCCGACGACAAAAAGCTGGTCGCGTTGACGAAACATCGTCCGGCGGCGCCCCCCGGCTGGAAGAGCCGCCCCTTTTCGCGGCCGCGCGTTCCGCCGCCAGGACGGAAGAGGGTTTTTTCCGGCTGAAGGAGGGCTTTCCCTGGACGCAGAAAGATTTTCCCTTGACGACGACTTGTCAAAAAGGACGACTTGTTCCGCAGACGACATGCTCCATAGGATATGCCAGAAGTCCACGGCAAATCAAGCCAAAAAAAACCGTCGCCAAACTCTCGCGGCCAGCCCCGTTTCCGGCGGTCGCTGGCGGCTTCTTGGCGACTGCGGACGGAAAGAGCAAAAAAATGGCGAAAGCCGCCGAGCGGACGAGCGGTCCGATCGGCGGCTTTCTTTTTCTCTCCAAAAAGGCCAAAAGGGGACGTCCGAGATTAATCGCCTCTTTTGGTCTTTCTGGCCCGTCTGAAGGCCTTTTGGCTTGTCCAAAAGCCGTTTTTCGAACGTTTCGACCGAGCTTAGGCCGTCTTCAGAGCCTGGAAGCGTTCCGGATGCCGGCCCACGATGATTTGGAGACTTTCGCTCAGATGCGGGGCCAATATGGCCAGGCCCAGCGTCTTGGCTTCCTCGAATTTGACCAGGTTCTTGTCTTTGACCGAAACGATGAGCCTCGACGAGGCGGCCGCCTTGAAGTTGACGATGTTGTCCTCTCCGCCCAAGAGGCGTCGAATCTTCTCCAGTTCTTCCGGGGCGGCGGGGGCGACGGGCCGCTCCGGCGTCTTTTCGCCGGCCGCTTCGGAGTCGGCGACAAGGGCGACGGCCATGTGCTTGGGCAGTTCGGCGCTGTCGCCGGCCGTTTTCAAAAACTCGTCTATGTCGCTTTTGATGATGCCGACCTGCGTGCCGAAGATCGCCTGCACCGACTGGCCGCGCTTGACCACGCCGGCGGCCCCCAGAGACTTGAGGGTGCGCGAATCGACCTTTTCCGGATCGGCGACTTCGACTCTAAGTCTGGTGATGCAGTTGTCCAGTTTGGCGATGTTGCCGCGTCCGCCCAGAGCCCAGACGATTTTTTGCGAAAAGCCGAACTTGTCTTGCTCGGACGAGCTCATGACGACTTCTTGCTCGGAAGGCAGACGGCCCGGGGTCTTGATGTCCAGCAAAACGATCAAGGTTCTGAAGACCGCGTAGTAGACCAGGCCGCATAACGGTCCCAGAATGAAGACCAGCCACGGCTTGGTGTCCATGGAATAGTAGAGCAGAAAGTCTATGCCTCCCTGCGAGAAGGTGTAGCCCAGATGTCCGCCCAAAAAGTTGACCAGACCGAAAGCGACGCCGGTCATGACGGCGTGGATGCCGTACAACAGCGGCGAGGCGAACATGAAGGAGAACTCGATGGGTTCGGTGATGCCCGTCAAAAACGAGGTCAACGCCGCCGAAAGCATGATGCCGCCCACCCTGGCTCTGTTCTCCGGCCTGGCCGAGCGCCACATGGCGATGGCGGCCATCGGCAGCCCCCACATCTTGGTCAGAAAACCGCCGCCCAAAATGCCGGCCGACGGATCCCGGGCGAAGAACCTGTTGATGTCGCCATGAACCATCGCTCCCGTGTCGGCGTCCAAGTAGGAGCCCATTTCGAAGAAAAAGGGCACGTTCCAGGCGTGATGAAGCCCCAGCGGCAAGAGAAGTCTTTCCACCACGCCGTAGAGGGAGCCGGAGAGGACGGGGCTGGAATAGGCGGCCCAGTTGGAAAAGACGAGGATCATGTCCTTGACCGGCGGCCAGAGATAGCTCAGGGCGATGCCCGTCACTATGGCCGAGACGCCCGTGACGATGGGCACGAAGCGTTTGCCGGAGAAGAAGGCCAGGTACGGCGGCAGCTCGATGCGATAAAACCGGTTGAACAAGCCGGCGGTCAGGCCGCCGATGATGATGCCTCCGAAGACGCCGGTGTCTATGGTCATAATCCCCAGAATTTTGTCCAGCTGCCTGACGTCGGGGTCAGGGTTCATCCCGAAGACGTTGACGGCCATGACGTTCATGGTGGCGATCATGACCATATAGCCGACGACGGCCGACATGGCCGACGATCCGTCGTTTTCCGTGAAGCCCAAGGCCACCCCTATGGCGAAGAGCAAGGCCAGGTTGGCGAAGATGACGTCTCCGCCGGCGGCCATGACTTGGGAGACGAAACTGGGAATGAAGAAGAGATCGGACTTGCCGACCCCCAAAAGAATGCCGGCCACCGGCAAAATGGCCACCGGCAGCATGAGGGATTTGCCGATCTGCTGGAAAAAAGCGGACGTCATGTTTTTGAAAGAGTTCATCGCTCGCTCCTATCCTTAGGGTTGCCCCTCTTTGGCGACGGAAGAAAGAAATTCCCGAACCTGCTCCGCCGTCTTGAAAGAGACGGCCTCTTGGGCGATTTCCCGGCAGCGCGCAAGGCTCAGTCGACGAACGGCCGCCTTGATCGTCGGAATGCCTTTGACGCTGACGCTCAGCTCGTCTATGCCCAGACCTATCAGCGCGGGCGCGGCCAGGACGTCGCCGGCGACGCCGCCGCAGATGCCGACCCATTTGCCTTCCTTATGGGCGGCCTCGACGGTGATCTTGATGAGCTTGAGCACGGCCGGATGGAGGGCGTCGGCCATTTTGGCCAACTTGGGATGACCGCGGTCGATGGCCAGGGTGTACTGGGTCAGATCGTTGGTGCCGATGGAGAAGAAGTCGACCTCCTTGGCCAGAAGATCGGCCATCAAGGCCGCCGAGGGCACCTCCACCATGACGCCCAGCTGCACCGGGGTCGTCAGGCCCATTTTTTCTTTTTCGCTCAAAACGATGTCCCTGGCCGCCTCGAACTCCGAAATGCTGGAGACCATGGGAAACATGACCCCCAAGCGGGTCCAGGACGCCGCCTTCAAGATGGCCCGGACCTGAGAGGTGAAGATTTCTTCGCTCAGCATGTTCAGACGGATGCCCCTGAGGCCCAGAAAGGGATTGACCTCTTCCGGCAGGGGCATGTAGGCCAGGGGCTTGTCGCCGCCCACGTCCAGAGTGCGAACGATGAGCTCCTTGTTGGGCCCGAGATTTCTGGCGATGTCGACGTAGGTTTCGACCTGCTCCTCTTCGCTCGGGGCTTCGGCCCGATCCAGAAAAAGGAACTCCGAACGCAGAAGGCCCACGCCGTCTCCGCCCAGGCCCGGAATTTCCGCCGCTTCCGGGGCGCCGCTTATGTTGCCGCAGATTTTGATGATCGCCCCGTCGGTGGTCATGGCCGGCTGGGAGGCGGCATCCATCTCCTGGCGCCTGATTCTTGCGGCCTCCTCCTGCATCTGTTTGACTTTTTCGAGTTCCAACGGGGAGGGATTGACTTTCAAAAAGCCTTTGTCGCCGTCCAAAATGGCCATAGAGCCGTTGGGGATCGACAGGATCCTTTCCGGAGCGGCCACCACCGCCGGGAGGCCGGCGGCTCTGGCCAAAATGGACGAGTGGGAGGTGGCGCTGCCCCCGGCCAGGCAAAAGCCCCTGACCCCGCTTTTGTTCAAGTTGGCGGCGTCGGAGGGGGTCAGGTCTTGGGCCAGGAGAATGACTTGGGGCGGCACGGTCGCGGAGCGCTTTTCGAAACCGACCAAATGCGACAGGACGCGTTCGCCGATATCCCTGATGTCGGCGGCTCTGGCGGCCAGGAGAGGATTGTCGAGCGCGGCCATGGCCTTGGATTGGGCCAGGTAGCTCTCGCGCCAGGCGTAGGCGGCGCTCTGTCCTTCCTTGATCCCGGCCAAGGCCGTCTCCTTCAGCTCAGGATCCTCCAAAATCTCCTTATGGGCGGCGAAAATGGCCGCTTTGCTGGTGTCGGAAGAGAGCCTCAGGGATTTTTCGATCTGACCGAGTTCGGCGACGGCTTTGGCCACGGCGGCGTTGAGATCTTTGCGCTCTTCCGTCTGGCCTATGCCTTCTTTTTCTATTTCCACGGCAAAGTCCATCAGCTGATGGACTTTGCCCGCGACCAGCCCCGGCGAAGCCGGAACTCCGGACATGACGTTGGGGTCGTCCGATTCGGAGGGTCGGAGGGACGGCGCGGGAGCGGGTTTGACCGTATCCTTCGTCTGGCCGGGCACGACATGGAGGTTTTCGCCCAAACCGGCGGCGACGAGCGGCGTCAGGACGTCGACGGCTTCGGCCGCGTCGGGGCCGACCGCCGCAATGACGACTTTGTCGTGCAATTTGATCGAGAGCCCCATGACGCCCACGACGCTCTTGGCGTTGGCCTCCTTGTCGCCCGTCTTGATCGTCACGACGCTGGAGAATCGGCGGGCGTTGCTGGACAGAACCGCCGAAGGACGGGCGTGCAGGCCGTCAGGATTCATGATGACGATGGGCGCGGATTCGCGGCTTTGGCCGCCGCCCCCGCTTGTTTTTCCGTCCTCGGCGGAGGGAAAGGTCACGTTCAAAATAGCGGTCTCGCCGGAAACGGACAAGCCCGACGCCAGGGGGCGGACGGAGGCGCCTTCGGCGGTCACGACGACCATGGTCATAAGACTCGGGGCGTTTTGGGCCACGTAATCGGCGTCGAACTCGATCAGCCGATCATGCCGCTTGACCAGGTCCCCATCGCGGACGAAAGCTTTGAATCCCTTCCCTTTCAGACCGACGGTGTCCACGCCGATGTGCAGCAAAATCTCCGTCCCGTCGGCGGCGGCTATGTTCAGGGCGTGACCAGACGGGTGAACCTGAATGATCTTGCCGTCGCAGGGGGAACAAAGCGTTTCTTCAGTTGGGTCAATGGCGATGCCGTCTCCGACCATTTTTTCGGCGAAAGTCGGATCCGGGGCTTCCGTGATGGGCACTATGACGCCCGATATGGGAGCGAAAATAGTGATCCCGGCCTCTTCGATTTCCATCTGCAACCCCTCTATTCTGTAGGTTTACGTTGGAGCTCTCGATATGAATCTTTCGAACGTCGAAGAAAGACGACGCGTCCCTGAAAAGACGAACGCTTTGGCGAAAGTCTCGTCGTCTCGCCATTTTAGTCGTCTCCTCCGACTATGGAGATGAAGGCGATAAGGCGAAAAACAAGGTCGAGTCCGGCCAGACCGACCAAACCGGTCGAACCGGCCAGGCTGGTCAGACCGGTCAGACTGTCCAGACTGTCCAATCCGCCAAAATCCGTCCAGCGAGAACCCCGCCTTCTTGAAGGAAGGACAGGGACTTTGGCAGACGGATAAAAGGAGCGAAGAAGGTCGTTCCCGTCAAAAAGCAGTCAAACGCTCCTAAAAACATATTTTTTCAAACTTTTGAAATCGCTAAAATTTCAAAAAAAGGAGCGGCGAAAAATTCCAAAGGGCGATGAAAAGCGGCCCCTTTTCCGAAGGGCCGACCGGCGACTCTTTTTTTACATGATATCAGGAGTTTGTCCAAATTTCGACAGGTTTTTTTCCTTTCCTCAAAACGAATTGCCGTCTCCATTCGTCAAAATATTAAGCTTCGCCGTCTTCTTTTGATTTGTTCCCTGAACTTCAGGTGTGGTATAAAGAAAAACGATTCCGCCCGGACGATGGACGAGGCTGTTTCTTCGCGAATCCTTCGCGGACGGACGAGGCTGTCTCTTCGCTAATCCTTCGCGGACGGACAGGCGTTTTTCGCGCGAGCAAAACTTAGGCCGGCCAGCGGCCCCCAATGAAGCCTCCCTAGAACGGCCGAGGCTATTTTTTCGGGAACTGGCCGGAGTTGGCCGACGGCTGCCGGCCAGACGCCGGCTTGGGCGGGACCGCCCGAAGGTTTCGGCCAAAAAACACGACAATGGGAGCCTATTTTTTGGTTCCCCCAAAAAAAACGCATCTGTTTGACGACGGCCAAAAAGCGCCTTTAAAAGACGCGAAACGGTTCAACGCCAAGACGACGAGAACGAATGGTGGCGATATGGCTATGGAAACGGTCATAGGTTTGGAGATTCACGCCCAGCTGAAGACGAAGACGAAGCTTTTCTGCTCCTGCGCGATAAGTCCCGGAGCGGAGCCCAACACCCTCATCTGCGAGGTCTGCACCGGCCAGCCGGGAGCTTTGCCCAGAATGAACGCCAAGGCTCTAGAGTTGGCGACGAAAGCCGGTCTGGCTCTGGGCTGCTCGATCAACCACCGCTCGCTCTTTTCCCGCAAGAATTATTTCTATCCCGATCTCCCCAACGGGTTTCAGACCTCCCAGCTCGACCCGCCCATCTGCTCCGGCGGCGGACTGGAAATTTCCGCGCCCCAAGGATCCAAGCGCGTCCGGCTCAACCGCATCCATCTGGAGGACGACGCCGGCAAATGCGTCCATGACGAGCGCCGAGGGAAAACGCTGGTGGATCTCAATCGGGCCGGAACCCCTTTGATCGAAATAGTCACCGAACCGGATCTCAGTTCCAGCCAGGAAGCCATGGAGTTCATGAAAAAGCTCCACAGTCTTCTGGTCTTTCTGGAAGTGACCGAGGGACGCCTGGAAGAAGGCGAGTTTCGCTGCGACGTGAACATCTCTCTTCGGCCCCAAGGAGAAACCAAGCTGGGCGTCAGAGGAGAAATCAAAAACCTGAACTCTTTCCGGCACGTCGGCCAGGCCATAGAGTACGAGATAAAAAGACAGTCGGCCCTCTACGCCAAAGGTGAGCCAGTTCTTCAAGAGACCCTCCATTTCGATCCTGTGCGCCAAGAGACCAGGGCCTTGCGTTCGAAGGAAGAAGCCCACGACTATCGCTACTTTCCCCAGCCCGATCTCCCGCCGGTGGAGGTCTCTCCCGCCGAAGAGGAAAAAATCCGCCTGTCTCTGCCGGCCTCGGTGGAGGAGACGACGGCCAGACTGCTGGGCTTGGGTCTGCGGGAGGAGCTGACGACCTTGCTGCTGGACAGGAAGGGGGCTCTGGATTTCTTCGACCGAACCCTGGCCCTTTTCCCCGAGCCGAAAAAAATAGGGGCCTTGATGGAAGAGTTTCTGCTGCCGGCCAGCCTCGCCCAAAACGCCCCCCTCTCCTCTTCGCCCTTTCAACCGGAGAATTTGGCCCAACTGGCCAAGCTTCTGGATGAGGGGACTTTGGGCCGACGGGCCGTGCAGGAGATTTTCGCCGAGCTCTACGAAACCGGCCAGGACGCCGAGGCTCTGGCCAAGTCCAAAGGGCTCCTCCAGGTCTCGGATATGGGCGCTTTGGCGGCCATGGCCGCCGAGGTCATCGCCGCGCACCCCGAGGAAGCGGCCAAATACAGAAGCGGTCAGGAAAAAATCTTGGGCTTTCTGGTCGGCCAGGTCATGCGCCGCAGCCGGGGCGCCGCCGATCCCAAAGGCGTCGGTCAGGCCCTGATCGCCGCCCTGAACCGAACGGAATGACGGATAAGGTTCCTTTGGCCTAAGGCGGACTCCGCTTTAGAACCAAACCCATGGCGGCCCTTTGGTTTTCCCGGTTTTGACCGACTCCGGTCCGGAGCCCTTTCGGTTCGGTCGAGCAAACATACAAGCAAACAAAACAAGCGAGGAGACGAGCGTGAGCATAGACGAATCGACGGTCAGAGCCGTCTTGGGCTTGGCCAGACTTGAGCTGCCCGGAAGTTCCGCCGGCGGGCCGAACGAAGAGGAAAACAGGCGGGCCGTCGAGGTCATGGTCGACGAATTCTCCAAAATTGTCGATTATATGGCCATCCTCGGCGAGGCGGACGTCGAAGGCATTGAACCTCTCTATTCGCCGATGATCGACCCCCAACCGCCCAGACCGGACGAACCGGTCGCCGATCCGGCCAAGTCCGAAGCCATTCTGAAAGAGGCCCCGGAACTGGTCGGCCGCTACTTCAGCGTCCCTAGGATTTTTTGACGGTTTTTTTTTGGCCCGGCGGCCGCCGCTCCGACGGCCGACTGGCCGTCGCCCGGTCGGCCCTCAGAGCCGCGCATTTTTTAGCTCCGCGCCAAAAAATGCGCCAAAAGGATCCGGGAGACCGATCTCATCCTTCGACAGGAGACATCTTTATGACCGAACTGTGGCGCCTGGACTTGGGTCAGGCGACTTTGGGCTTGTCCAGCCGCCGCTTTTCCGCGACCGAGCTGGTCAGTTCCGCTCTGGAGAGAATCCGGGAAACGGAGCCCTTAATCGGAGCGTGCCTCGCCGTTCTGGAAGAGCAAGCTCTGGCCCGGGCTCGTGAACTGGACGAAGCCGGATACGACGAAACCAAGCCTCTGTGGGGACTGCCCATCGCCGTCAAGGACGTCTTCTGTCTCGCCGGCCCCCCGACCACGGCCGGCTCCAAAATTTTGGCCAACTACCATCCCGTCTTCGAAGCCGCCGTAGTCCGGAAGCTTAAAGAGGCCGGCGCCGTCATCGTGGCCAAGACGAACTGCGACGAGTTCGCCATGGGCTCTTCGACGGAGTTCTCCGCTTTCGGGCCGACCAAAAATCCCTGGCGCCTCGACCGGGTTCCAGGCGGCTCCAGCGGCGGCGCCGCCGCCTCGGTGGCCGCCTTTCAGACGGCCGGAGGCCTGGGCACGGACACGGGCGGCTCCATTCGTCAACCGGCCGCCCTGTGCGGCTGCTTTGGCTTAAAGCCCACTTACGGCCGCGTTTCCCGGTACGGCATCGTCGCCTACGGCTCGTCCTTCGATCAAGCCGGTCCTCTAGCCAGAAACGTGGACGATCTGGCTCGCCTTTTGACGGTCATCGCCGGGCCGGACGGCCGGGATTCGACGGCCTCGTCCCGAGAAGTTCCCGATTACCGCCGCCTCGACCCCGTCAAACCGAACGAGCTGACCTTGGGACTCCCGAAGGAGCTGTGGTCGGCCGATTTCGAGCCGGAAGTCGCTAAAATTCTCGCAGAAGCCAAAGAAAGAATCGCCGCCGCCGGCGCGACCTTGAAGGAGGTCAGTCTCCCGAATCTTCGGTTCAGCGTGGCGACTTACTATATCCTGGCCGCCGCCGAGGCCAGCACCAATTTGGCCCGGTACGACGGGGTTCGCTACGGCTTCCGGGACGGCGAAGAGAACGAACTCGTCGCCCTTTATCGCAACTCCAGAACCAAAGCCATGGGGGCCGAAGTCAAAAGACGCATCATGCTCGGCGCCTTCGTGCTCTCCAGCGGCTATTACGACGCCTACTTCCGCAAAGCCGCGCAAGTGCGGCGTCTGATTTGGCAGGATTATTCGAAGGCCTTGGAACAGTGCGACCTTTTGCTGGCGCCCGTGTCCTCCATTCTGGCCTGGCCTTTCGGAGCCTTCACTGCGGATCCTCTAAAAGTCTACCAGCTGGACATGATGACTCTTCCTCTGAATCTGGTCGGCGCCCCGGGTCTCTCCCTGCCGGCGGGCTTGTCCGAAAGCGGACTGCCGACGGGCTTGCAGCTTATGGGCCGCGCTTTCGAAGAGCCCCGGCTCTTGGCCGCCGCCAAGGCTTTGGAAGGCGTCCTGCCGCCCGTCGGGGCCCCGTCTTTTCGGTCGACCTGACATTTTTTTTTCGAAAAGGGCGGGCGACCGACGAGAGCCTCTCGACTGTGGCCCAGCTTTTTTGATTCCGAACAAAATAATTATATTTTTTCGCTAGTTACCTCTAAAACAAGACGCCGCCCGCTTCGATTTTTGGTCGTCCGTTTCGCCGAAAAGCTTCGCTTTCGACGCCTCTCGGCGAAAAAAAAACGGAAAAAAGACCGCTCGGCCCTTAGGAAATCCTTGCAACTCCGTTTGTTTTAGTATATAACGAAAAAAAAGAAATAATTGCGTCGATGTTTTTCAGCTTTCAAAGCTGTTCCTTTTGGACGACATCTGAAGATTGGACTGACGACTCTTGGCCGCTCGACCTCAACTCTTTGGTTCAGGCTTGAGGAAAAGAGGGACGGTTTTCTTGCGGACTTTTTTTGCTCGGATCATCGAAGCTTTGCCTGTTTTTTCCGTTATGGTCGGGATCTATCGAGCCTTTTCGTCGCCAATCTTTTTCGTAGCTGATCTTTTTCGTAGCTTACTTAATTGGTGTGCGCCTTTTTAGTTTGTCGAGGACGAAATTCCCTTTTCGCCGCTTTTTCGGCGAAAACATATTTTTCGTTTGTTCGTTTTGGACGACGAGACAGGCTCGGCGTCCGCAGTCGTTGCTTATAGTTTTTTGCAAAATGCTTTTTTCGCTTAACTATTTGCCTTTCTTCCATTTTTTTTGGGGCCTGCCTGCCCCAGCAACATTTTAAGGAGTATTTTGATCTATGACAAAAGCCGAACTCATCACCCAGGTCGCCCAAGAAAGCGAGATCACCAAAATCCAGGCCCAAAAGGCTGTTGAAAGCGTCATCACATCCGTGGTCAGATCTCTGAAAAAGGACGGCCGCTTCCCCATATTCGGACTGGGCGTCTTTGAAGTGGTCAAAAGACCGAAACGCAAAGGCCGCAACCCCCGCACCGGCGAGGAAATGGTCATCAAGGCCCACAAAGCGGTGAAGTTCAGACCGGCCAAATCGCTCAAAGAAAGCATCAACAGCGGCAAGTGAGCCGTTTCGAGGCTTCGTCGATAGCGGCCAGGGGCGACTCCCCTGGCCGCTTTTTTTTCGGCGCCCAAAAAGACCCGTCCAGCCCTCTGGCCCCCTTGCCCGCCGTCAAAAAACCGCTCTGGACTTCGGCCTTTTCCAGTCGGCCATCCGGCGCGGCCAAATGTCTCTCGGCCAAACGCTTCGCCGCCAAACGCTTCGCGGACTAAAGGCTTCGCCCGCAGCCAAAAAAATCTGCCTTCTGAATATGAATTTGGAAACGCTGTTTTCGCGTCCGAAAGGTTCTTTTGGAAACCGAGGGGGCGGGCAGTCTGTTTGGCTGGACGAGGCGGGGGATTTGTATTTCGCTGAGTTTTGGCCAAGAGAAGGGGAAAGAAACGGGTTAGCCAAACTTTCGAAGGCAAGCTTTTTGGCTAGAATTCCATGATGTACGGGGAATGCGCATACTCCAAATCCCCGAATTTGCCGGGAGGCAGCCCCCTGACCAGGTTTTGGGAGTAGGCGAAGGCGTAGCGGTCGGTCATGCCGGAAATGAAGTCGCAAACGGCCTGCGAGCGGTCGCCGGCCAGATGGCGCAGAGGCAGAGTCTGAAAAAGAGAGTCGTCTTCCATCAGGGCGGCGTAGATGTAGCTGAGAATGGTTTCGGCGAAGTTTAGCTGCAGTTTCAATTGGGGACTGTTGTAGACCCGGTCGTTGAGAAAGGTGCGAAGCTTTTCCATGGCCGCGCTCATTTCCAGGGAAAAAGAAAACTTTATCTCGCTTTCCGTTTCCTGCGAGCTGGTCAGAAGATCCGTGACCATATGCCCGATCCGCGTGGAGGCTCTGTTTCCCAAGAGCTCGTTCAGCTCCTTGGGCACGTCCTCCTTTGCGACGAGGCCGGCTTCGATGGCGTCGTCCAAATCGTGGGCCATGTAGGCGATGATGTCGGCGGCCCGAACCAGCTGAGCTTCCAGGGTGAGCGGCCTGTCGTTGTCGGCGGCGAAGATTGGTCCTCGGCCTTTGGAATGGCGCCGAATGCCGTCTATCACTTCGCCGGTGAGATTCAAGCCCTCGCCGCGTTTGGCCAGAACGGTCACCACCCGGACGCTCTGATCTTGATGCCGGAACCCGCCGGGATGCAGCCGGGCCAGACACCTTTCTCCGGCGTGGCCGAAAGGCGTGTGTCCCAAATCATGACCCAAAGAGACGGCCTCGGCCAGATCTTCGTTCAAAGCGAAACCTCTGGCCAGAGTTCTGGCGATCAAGCTCACTTCCAAGGTGTGGGTCAGACGAGTCCGATAGTGATCGCCGGTGGTGGCGATGAGCACTTGAGTTTTATGGGCCAGACGACGGAAAGCCCGGCAATGGATGATCCGATCGCGATCCCTTTGGAAGTCGGTCCGCCAGGGACAGGGCTCTTCGGGCAGGCTTCTGGAAGCCGCCTTGGCCGAGGCGGCCAACGGCGAGAGCCGCGCCTCCAGAAGTTCGCCGGGGCTGTAGAATTTTGGCTTTTCCATAAAATCCCGAAGACCGAAAAAAGAGCTTTAGCCGAGAATCTCTTTGATGCGCAGCTTGAGTTCCGACAGGTCGAAGCTCTTGACCACGTAGTGGTCGGCGGCGATGGATTTCATGTCATCTTTGAAGGTGTCGTAGGCCGAACACAGGATGACCGGCAGATCGTAGAACTTGTTGCGGATGTCTTGCAGCAGATCCAGTCCGTTATGGTCGACCATCTTGATGTCCAAGGTCACCACGTCAGGCTTTTCCGCTTCGATCCGGGTCAATAAGCCGTCGCCGTTTTCGGCCGTGATGACCTCGTAGCCGTCTTCGGTCAATTCCTCCGAGTAAAGTTCTCTGATGTGCTTTTCATCGTCCACGACCAATATTTTTGGCATAGCTCGAACTCCGAATGAAATAAGTGGTGAAGGCGCCTTGACGGCGGCGGCTCTTCCTGAGCCGCCCCGAACCAGGACTTCGGGACATGGCTCGTTGGATCCGCAAGGCTGACGAACCGCCGACCGATCGCGCCGACCATACAGGCCAAAAAAGGCCATAAAGTCATTGTTTGATCCTACCCCACTTGGCTTGCCTAGTCAATGCGGGCTTAGAAAAGTGGAAAGGCGGCTTGGAAAAAGGCGGCCTTGGACAAAGACGGCCTAGAAAAAGGCGGCCTGGAAAGTCATGGGCTTCCCGCGAAAGACGAGGGGTTTTGGGCAAGGTCGACGCGAGGTTGCGGGCTTTCGGTCGATGTCCGGCGTGACGCGGGCGTCACGCCGACGTCCTGTCGGCGTCGGGCTACCGTCTCGTTGGCGCCTTTTGGAGAGACGCGCCATTGTCCCCGTCGAACCCGTTCGGCGAAGACGGCTTCCGAAGAGTTCTCCCTGGCGACCAAAAAGGCGACCGAAAAGCGGCCAAAAAGGCGCCGTCGCCCGGCGCCCTTTCTGGCCTACGCGTCGGCCTACGCGTCGGCCAAGGCGTCGGCCGAGGCGTCAGCCTTTTTCTCATCTTCCTCGGAGTCTCTCGCCTCCGCTTCCATGGCTTCTTCCATGGCTCGCGTCAGCATGTCCAGCTGTCGGTTCACATCCTCTTCGGCGCAAATGCCGGCCCTCAGCTTGGCGGCTCCCGGCAAATCCCGGGTATACCACATCAACACGGTTCTGAGCCGGAAGCAGACTTTGGGACCAATTTCCTCCTCCAACAAGCGGGCGTGGCGCGCGGCCGCGTTCAGTCTTTCTCTTAAGGACGCGGGCGGGGCTTCCTCGTTTCGGAGCCGACTCAAGCATTCTCTAAAAATCCAAGGACGGCCTCGGCTGGCCCGTCCGATCATGACGGCCGGCAAATGGTGATCCATAAGGCGCTTGACGGCCTGATCGGCCGAAGTTATGTCGCCGGAGCCTATGACCGGCACGGCGACCCGACTGGCCAGCTCTTCGACCAGCGACCAGTCCGCTTCGCCGCCGAACTGCTGGGTCACGTAACGGCCGTGGAGAATGAGGGCCTTGGCGCCCGCGTCGGCCAGTCTCAGGCCGAGGGACATGACCGCCGGTCCGTCTTCAGGGCTAAAGCCCGGCCGCAGCTTCACCGTCACGGGAACCTCGACGGCCTTGGCCATGGCCTCGACCAGACGGCAGCAGAGATCCGGATTTTTCAGAAGGGCGCCGCCATGGCCGCTGGAAACGACTTTTCGGGCTGGACAAGCCGCATTGAGATCGACCAGATCCGCCCCGGCTTCCTCGACGGCCATTTTGGCCGCCAAGGCCAAAGACTCGGAGTCTTTGCCGAACAGCTGAACCCAGAACGGCTTTTCCCACAAGGGATCCGTCCGGAGAAGCTTTAAAGTTCCTCGGCCGCGATGGGACAAGGCCACGGCGCTGACCATCTCGCTGACGGCCGCCGCCGCTCCCATCTCCAGACAGAGAAGACGATAGGGCCAATCGGTCACCCCGGCCATCGGCGCCAAGAGGAATGGATTTTTGAGAGTCAGACCGCCCAAAGTCGGCCCGCGCAAAGTCGGGACGCTCGAAGGAGATTCGTTCGATGGAAGTTCGGTCAGAGCAGAGCCGCCCGAAGCCGGATCGTTCGAAGCAGGTTCGTTCAAATGAGGATCGGTCAAAACAGCCCTGCCGTCAGCGGTTCCCTTTGACCGATCCGCCGACGCTTGAGCGGCCAAAGGGTCAAAAGAATCTGGTCTTGGACTGGGATCTGGCATGGACGACATTCGTTTAGGAAAGAAGGTTTGCGGCTTTCGAAGAATCTCCGGCCTAAAATCTGGCTGCCGGAAGTCAAAAAGATTCGAGGGACTGGCCGGACGACGCTCTCGGAAATGGATGGTTTAGGGTTTGGCGAATCAGTTCCGGCCTATTCTAGCCAGGTCTGGTCAGATCCAGCCAAGTTCAGCCAAGCCTCTCAGATCCAGCCACGCTTCGCCAGGCTTCTCAGATCCCGCCAAGCTTCTTAGGTTCAGCCACGCTTCGCCAAGCCTCTCAGATCCCGCCAAGCTTCGCCAGGCCTCTCAGGTCCCGCCGCGCTTCGCCAGGCCTCGCCAAGTCTCGCCTGGCGTCTTCTCCGCCGGACTCCAAAGGCGAGAACTCCGGGCCAAAAAACGCCGCCTGAACCTCAGGCGACGAATGGACGGCCAAAAAAAACCGCCAAATCCCGCTTTGTTCGCCTCAGAGCGAAAAAAGGCGGGTCGCTCCAAAAGCGAGCCGGAGTCATTGGACGACGATCGTATGATCGACGGTCGGATCCAGAGGCGGAGTCTTGAACGCGAGACGGCCGTCGCCGAGAGAAAACCAGCCCGAATCCATGGTCAGCAGCATTTCTTCGGAATTGAGCCGGCGGTGCATTTCGCCGTCAAGAGTGGCCGTCCCGACGTTGCCGATGCCGACGAACTCGATCCAAAGAGATCTGTTCGTTTTTTCGCCGGGCATATTGCCTTCTTGGGCTTTGACGGTCAGGACTACCTCTCCCTCGCCCACGTAAGCGGAAAGCTCCAGAGGGGTTATCGCGAAGGCGCCGTTTAGGTGGCTGAGATCTTTTCCGTTGTCTTCATACCAGTCGAAGGAGGTCGGCTCGTCGCCGGGAAAGGCCAAAATGGCCTGTCTTCGCGTCGGCCCCGAAGGGTCGGCGATCATGGGGATGACCGTGCCGGAGCGGAAAAGAATGGGCGGCATGTGCAAGCCCCTTATCTTCACCGGCAGGCTGTGTTCCTCGCCGACCTCCTGCGTGAGGACGTCGTGGTTGTAAGGGTTGTACCACCGTCCTTTGGGCAGATGGAAAAGCAAAGTCTCTTCGTTGCCCCTCACCCCGGCCGGGACAAGAAGGGAAGGACCGACCATGGCCTCGAAAGAGCTGTCTCGGGCCTTCGGGTCGTCTTGAAAATGGTACAGAAGCGGAGCGACGAGGGGATCGCCCGTTTGGCTGGACTTGTAGGCCAGCGAGTAGTAATAGGGCGCCAAACTGGCCTTGAGATCGAGGATCTGCCGGCTCCAGGCGTTGCCGAGCAATTGCCTGGGAATGACCAAAGGAATGTTCAGCAAGGCCACGTTGGCCAGCCAGGCTTCGTAGTTGCGGCTGGCCGGATCCATTTGAAAGGAGTTCAGGAGGGGGGAGACGTCGGTGGAGTAGTAGTCGATCCCGCTCAAAGACAGATTGGCCCTGGCCTGCCCGGCGTTTCGGGTGAAAAAGAAAGGGTTGGGGTCGATGGTCAGAATGCCCGCCTTAAAGCGGCCCATGCCGGCCATGCCGGCCCGGGAGACGGCGAAGAGTCTGGGGGCCGCCTGTCGGCCGTAAGCGGGGCGAGCCGCCAGAGCGGTTTGAAAGCTCTCCATCCACTTCAAGGCGAATCTGGGTCCCCAGGCGTACTGGGAGTGGATGGCGTCGCCGGTTTCGCCTTGATACCAGGCGGTTGGGCTGTATATTTCCGGCTCGCCGCCGACCAGATTGAACAAAAAGACGCCCGAGTCCACCTGAGAGGCTCTGTTCAGGCTGTGCCAGTAGGTTCCGGCCGGCGAATGGGTGTAATCGATCAGAGCGCTCTGTTTGTTCTGATAGGACACGAGCATCGGGGGGCCGTTCGGTCCCCTCTCTCTGACCAGAAAGCCTCTTTTGAGCATGTCGTCGAAAAAAGGAGAATCGGTCGGCAGATAAGGCGATTCGGTCGCGATGAGGTTCAGGCCCAGTCTGGCGGCCAGAGCCTGGGGCGGGGCGGCCGACGACGGATCGAACATGATGGTCAGGCTTTCGAAACCGGCCTTGAAAGTGGCCAGACTGTTCAAGATTTCTTCGTCGGTGAGATTGGGAGACTTCCTTCCCCCCATGATCCAGGGATCGAAGACGTCCGGCGGCGGCAGCGAGGAGCGACCCAAGAGAGACATGACTATGCGCCGCAGAGAAGGCAGATCCTGACCCAGGATGACGAAGAAGTCCATGCTCTCGGCGGGGCCTAAAGGGCCTATGGGCCCGACGTACCAGGGTTTGGCGGAGAAATCCCAGGCCAGGGGGCGGGTCTCGTTGATGAGGAGGGCCGCGTTCTGAAAGCCCGGCCCCAAGGCGAAGCAAACGGGGGCCTGAACGCCGCTGGCTCTGGGTCCCGGGCTGCCCTCCAAAATGGAGCCGAAGGGACCGCCGGGCATGACCCTCTCGCCGAGATGGTTGATCCGCATTCTGGAAAAGCTGAAATCCGCCCCGACCCCGACCACGTCGGTGTAGCGATCGCCGAAAAAGGTCAAGCCGGAAAACTGTCCGTCGGGGGCGAAGGGGGAGATGCTGAAGACGACTTGAGCGCCGTCGGGCGTCGTTTCGGTGATGGTCAAGATTGGGGCGGGAGAATCGACGTCGGAAATGCGGAGGAACGATTCGGGCCCTTCATGAGGACCGGCCCAATCGGCTTCGGGGGCCAGCATGGGCGACGACACCCAAGGGGCGGCCGGGTCGGGCTCGGACTTGCTCAGACGAAAATGCCACAGTCCGCCGCCAAGCTTCTGCTGGGTCAGATAAAAGGAGCCGATTTTGGAGGTGACCGGCGGGGCCGCTTGCAAACTGCCGACGAAAAGGCCGAGAAGAAGGCCGACAGCGAGCGGAAGGAAAAAAAGGAGCGAAAAAAAAATGAACGGCTTTTGAGGTTTGTTTCTTTTTCGCTCCATAATCGTCCGTTTCCTTTTCGGATCCTTAAGCCTCGTACTCGTTCACGACCCGGCTGCCCGGGGTCACTTCCAGAGCATAAGGATCGTCGCTGGTGTAGGGGCCGAAGGAATCAAAGAGTTTGGTCAGATCGATGATGCTGTTGGCCGAAGCCCGCAGCTCCGTGGACAAGGTCTGAGGGACGGAGGCCACCTCCACCTTTATGCCTTCGCGCCTGATGGTCAGGGCCAGATGCGCGAAATCGGCGTCGCCCGTCACCAAGACGACGGTGTCGGGTTTTATTCTGAGGCTCAAGTCCATGGCGTCAATGGCCATGATAACATCAACGTTGGCCTTGTACCAGCCCCCGTTGCGGGCTTGGCCGTTTTTCTCGTAGACCAGGAAGCCCTGGCTCTTGAGCCAATGGATGTAGTGCCGCTTCGACTCCCTTCTGTCCTGCCATTCGTTGGTGGCCGGCGGGACGCCGACGTAGACGACCATCTCCACGAGCTCGCGATGCTCGTGGCCGTAGTTCTGAATGTACTCTCTGAATTTAAGCCAATCAAAGGTCTTGTTGAAATTCTTCGACGCAGCCTTGGTGACGTTGGCTTCGTCCACGAACACTAATATTCTGGATTTGCTGCTGGTTGGCATGATGTATATTTTACTCTCTTTATGGCCAGCGGTTTTTTGGGACCAAGGCGGCCGCCAAAAAACGGCTGGGAACATGCTTATTTTATTTTAAGCTCGCCCTTTAAGGGGGGGCGAGCGGAGAAACGAAACCGTCAGGCTCTAGCCCTTGTTCCGAATCTCCTTCAACTGGCGACTGAGATCTCGCTTGGAATCGGCTTCCTTCATGGCCTGACGTTTGTCGTGCTTCTTTTTCCCGCGAGCGAGAGCCAGTTCCGCCTTGGCCAGACCGTTTTTGAAGTAAAGCCGCAAGGGAATGAGGCTTTGACCTCTCTCCTGCACTTTGCCCAGGAGCTTGTTGATTTCCTTTTTTTTGAGCAACAGCTTGCGTCGCCTCTGGGGATCATGATTGCCGAAGTAGGCGTTGTCGTAAGGCGAAATATGTGCGCCCACCAGGTAGGCCTCTCCCCTGTCGAAGCGAGCGTAGGCGTCAAGCAAGTTGGCTTTGCCGAGCCTAAGGCTTTTGACCTCCGTGCCCGTCAAAACCAGCCCGGCCTCGAAGCGCTCGCCCAGTTCATAGTCGAAATGGGCTTTTTTGTTTTGACAGATGACCTTGACGCTATCCGCGTTTTTCGCTGACATGGCTAACCTTTGCCGAGAACTCTTTTTCAGAGCTTATGCCGGGGCTTCAAGAGCCGCAAAAAGACGCGGAAACCCGGTCGATCGACCCTAAAAAGCGGGCCGATCCAATAAGTATAAGTCTGAATGCGGAAAATTCAAGGGCAAACGGCTGAAAAACTCGCCAAGGGCCAGCTTTTCCCGGCCTTGGCGGGCCGGACGTTCAATTAAGCCAAAACCAGAAAAACTTCCGACCTGAAACTTCCAACATGAAACCAAAAAAACCTGACCTGATCCATTAGGCGAAAAATCGGCCCGAGCCAAAAAAAATGGCGGCCTTCATGCGGCCTCGCTCAAGGAAAAAAACGACTGCGGGTCATCGTCAAAACGATTCGAGGCTAGGGCCTCGAACAGCCTGTTTTTGGTCCGAAAAAGAAGGCGAGCCCAAAAAAGCGAGGCAAAGAACACGGAAAAACGCTCGCGCATTTAACGGCTCCAAAAGGCGATCGGGAAGATAGGCCGGGCCTTTTCCCAGGCCATATTTGGCGGCGGCTCCAAACGCCTTGGCCGGACGAACCTGAACAGGCGACGAATCAAAAGACTTTTCGTCTCCTTTGGCAGATTTGTTGCGACCGCCTCCAATGGCGGTCTGTCGTCTAAGCCCCGGACGGCGAGCGCCGGCTTCGCCTTCAGCGGCCGTCTCGTCAATCTTCCAGGCCTGTCTGGTCGCATCTGGCGTGAAACGAACCGGGCAGGGGCGGGCCTGGAATAAGGTTTCGCTTTTACACACACACACAAAAAAAACAAGACCGTCTTGATTTGCGGCTTTACGGATTTTGTCGGCTTAACGCTCGCCGAAAATCGGCGACTATGGCCAAACCCTTGGCGACAAACTCTCCCCGAAGCCTGACGGCGAAACCTGGCTGGTCGAAGGCGAACCAGCTTTGTCGTAAAAACCAAAAATATTATCACATAATTATAGTAAAAAATAAAGCATAAAATGTATAAACATATTTATTTTGTCTTATAATTAATATAATACCTTAGTAATACCGTATTTGTAAATATTACATAATTTGTGATGACAAAATTTCACTTGCAACAATTTTAATTCATAAATAAACTTTATAAATTATATTAAAATATCTTACAATTAACCATTAAAGTTAAATTTGATGATCATATAGAGCGTCGCCAGGATTGAGTCGGCCATAACAAAGACTTTCCGGAGCTCGCGGCTCGCGCGACGCCGCGAGCAGTCGCCGGCCGAACTTTCGGTCTAAAAGAGACACCCGCAGAGCCGGCGGAAGATGGCGGTTTCAGTTTGGAGACCAGACGCATTCGTCGATTATGGGCGCTGGCAGGTGGATGATAGAAGGCTTTGGCCAGAATCCTTTCGGCCGTTTTCATCGGCGGCCGGGCTAACCGACCAAAACTTAAGACAATAGATGCCTTTAAAACAAAGCGGACAACGTCTTTTTCGGTTCCGGCCACATTTTCGACCAAACCGCCAAGGGCGCCGCCTGACCGCAATTCCGGCCATCATGTTGTTGGCTCGCCAGTCCGTTCAACAAGCCAATTGAAACAAAGACAACCTTTTTGGCCGAACTTTTTGAGCGAAACAGGCCCAAAATGTCGCCAAAGACATTTCAACCAAAAGAGAATCCCGCTCCGCAGTTCTCTATAGTCGAAGTTTTTGATTTTCCGCCCTTTGGCCTTGTTTTTTCGTCTCTTGCTATTGCTCGGTTTTTTTACTATATTATGGGCGAGATTGAACTGCGGTTTTCTCTTTCGAACGGGGATGTAGCTCAGTTGGGAGAGCGCGGCGTTCGCAATGCCGAGGCCAGGGGTTCAACCCCCCTCATCTCCACCATCTTATGTGCCACCAATCGACGCAATTGACGTATCGGTTGGTGGCATTTTTTTTGGCGAGCGCGACAAGCGGGTTTTAGTGAAAGCATTTGGAGAGCAAGAGACTGCGAACGCCCTGCGTTCGCAATTCGGGCATATGACAAACTGAAGAGAATAAACGAATGGGCGATGACATAGCAGTTCAACCTCAGACTAAGTTTGACGAGGTTCTCGCCGTAATGGATCAAGCCAAGGAGCGAGCCTAAGGCTTCAAGGGGAGCATAGGGGAACAGGCGCATCGCCTATATTGAATTATGGCGTTTACCCGACTATAATTTAAGCATTGAAGGCCAATCGCGCATACTTGCTTTAACTGGAGGTGTCGGATGAACGGATATGTCAGCGCGCGAGAGACGGCACAAAGATGGGACGTATCGGAACGGCAGGTGCAACGAATGTGCAAGTGCGGCAAGGTTCCTGACGCGATTCGCTTCGGCAAGTCGTGGGCGATCCCGGATGACGCGAAGAAACCCACCCGAACGGGCGAGTTGAAGCCTGGTCGCAAGTCAAGAGTTGAGACTAAGGCGTCATATATGGAAAGCCAGAACATAGAATGGAAAGCGTCGTGGAGCGACGAGAGCCTGAAACTGATATGCGCGTTCGCCAACGCGAACGGCGGCACGCTGGAGATCGGGCGCGACGGCAAGGGGGCCTTTGTCGGCCTATCGGGCGTCAAGAAGCTCATGGAGGACATTCCGAACAAGATACGCAGAGCGATGGGCATTGTCGCGGACGTTGAATTGCATTGCGCAGGCGACAAGGACTATATCGTCATCGGAGTTAAACCTTACACGGTTCCTATCAGTTGCAACGGCAAATACTACTGCCGCTCCGGCGCTTCGACACAGGAACTCTCCGGAACGACGCTTAACGAGTTTATGCTCAGAAAGCTCGGAAAGACATGGGATGACGTGCCTGTCCCGTATGTGAGGTTCGATGATTTTGAAAGTGACGCGTTCAAAGTGTTCCGCAGAAAAGCCATCGCCAGCGGACGCATGACTGCAAAAGAT
>JAIRTO010000367.1 GCA_031254895.1 Deltaproteobacteria bacterium | reverse complement strand
AAGGTCAGTTCAGGATTCTTGTAGAGGCCGGCGGCCAGAACTCCAGAGACGATGTCGCCGCCCACGTAGCTGGAGACGGAAGGGAACACCTTCATGACCGTGTGGGGTTCGACGTTCAGGCCCAGAAAGCTGGCCCTGATGGAAGGCCAGGTCGAGGCCGGCGGCACGTAGGGCGACAGACGAATGTTTTTGGGATCCAGACCGACCAGAAGGTGGGCCATGGTGGTGTTGCCGGCCACGGCCATGATGAAGGTTTTCTTGCGGTACCCCGGATAGGCCTCCTCGTAGCGGGCCAGAAGACGATTGATGGTGTCGATGACCCTCATTTGCAGACGTTTCAGGCCGTCCTTTTTGCCGGCGTAGACGATGCGGGAAATGACGTCCTCGCCGAAAGAGAGCTGGCTGTTGAGGTCGCCCACAGAGGGCATGACCTCGCCCGTGGCCAGGTTGACCAGACGAATCCAGACGGAGGTCGTGCCGACGTCGACGGCCAGCCCGTAAAAATCCTTGTCTTCGTCGGACCATTTGTCGAAGGCGACGATGCGTCCGAAATCGGGAGTCTCCGGCTGCTGCAGAGCCAGCTCGTAGAAGATGGACACGGACACTTTGAAGTCGGCTTCCCTTAAGGCCGAAGGCATCTGTCGTATGGCCGACAAGTCGATGTCGTTGTCGAAAAGACCCTGTTCCGCCAACGCGGCGTTGACTCTGTCGAGGTCGCTTCGGTTGTCGTCTTGGGAAGGCGGCTCCAGAATGAGGCAGGACTGCCTGACCATGGGGTCAGGGTGCTCCACGGTGAGAACCTCTTCGGCTTGAGCCGCTTTTTTGAAGAAAGAGGCGTCGGCTCTGGACTCGAGAGGGATGAACACGGTGGCCGGTCCCGTGGCTTTGGCTCGACACGCCAATCTGATGCCCTTGGCGAAATCGTCGTCGCTCAGGTACAGCCCAGGGGTGGCGTCGACGGAGCCCGCCCGCAGTTCGATGACGCACCGCCCGCAGACCCCTTCGCCTCCGCAGGAAGCGTTGATGTGAATCTTGCCCCTGGCCGCGATCTCTGAAATGGTTTCGCCGAGTTCGGCTTCCACGGCCACGTCGTCAGGAAGAAAAGTTATGGGAAAAGTCTCCATTGATGTAGGCTCCTTGAATGAGGCTCTCTTGGTTGTCGCCGACCTCCTGCCGCAATGGGGAAAATGACGAGGTCGACAGAGAAAAGGACGATCAGGAAATCTCCTCCTTGGGTTTTTCCGGCTTCTTCCAGCGTCGGTGGCTCCACATCCATTGTTCCGGATGCCGACGGAGAAAATCAGAAAGAAGATCGTTGCAAAGCTGGGCGGCGGACAGAAGCCAGCGCCTGTCTTTCGGATTGGCGGGAGGCTTGATGGCGGGATGGATCTCGATGATGTGCTTTTGTCCGTCTCTTCGGCAAAACAACGGCACGACCGCCGCCCCGGAAGCCGCCGCCAGGCGGAAAGGCCCCAGCGTGGTCAGGGCTTCCCGGCCCATGAAAAGCAATTTGGCTCCCCCCGTGCCGACGATGTCGGCCTGGTCGAAAAGGGTGCCTATGACGCCGCCTTGGCGCAAAATTTTCAGCATGATCCTGGCCCCTCCGTCCTTGAAGATGAAGAGGCCTCCGCCGCGAGATCTGAGTCTGGTCAATATTTCGTTCGACAGTTCTCCCTGAGAGCGGCCGACCACGGAAATGTCGAAATTGAACGCGCCGGAAAGAGCCGCCGGAGCCAGCTCCCAATTGCCGGCGTGGGCGGTTATGAGGACAAGCCCGGCTCCCCCGCTCTTGGCCTGGGCGATCAGAGCGGTCAACTCGTCCGCTCCGACGAACTCCACCCGGCCTTTGAAGCAGTCGAGGCCTCTGTGCATCAGACAAAAAGATTCCGCGGCCGTTCGGCCCAAATTTCGAAAACTGCCGAGAGCTATTCTGGTCGCCGGAACGTCCGGATCAATATACCCGTTCGCCTGGGCTTGGCTGACGTTGTCCAGAGCTATGACGCGTCGGCGGCGGAAAGCGGCGAAAAAGAGGCGTCCGCCTAAATCTCCCAAAGCCAGGTTGAACGGTCTGGGCAGCCAGGCCAGACACCAAGTCAGAAACAAAATCAGCCATAAAACGGGCTTGCGCCAGATTGCAGCCATCAGCCGGTCGGTTCGCCGATCTTCGGTCGGCCGCAGAGAAAAAAGGCGGCGCGGTCATGCGCCTGTCCGAACTTTATGAGACTCTCATTTTTCATATGTCGTTATTGTCGCAAATGGTCGAAAATAGGTCAAGAAAAAAAACAAGTTTCGATTTTTACAGGAAAACTTGGACGGCGAGGCGAGCCGCCGTTCTCCCGCAAAAGGCAGACATATTTTAGCCCTATGCGGTCAACCTGTCAAAAAATGCGGCGTTTGTCCGAACCGATGCCGCTTTTGGCCGGCGATTCGTCGGACTTCGTCTCTCCTTCGCCGTCGGCGACAGATGGCCGCCGTCTTCGCCAATCGTCCGTCTTCGCCAATCGTTCGTCGTCGACGGATAGCCTCCGGCGACGTCAATCGTCCGCCGACGGCGGATGGCCGCCGTTGACGCCAATCGTCCGCCGCCGGCGTCGCCAATCATTCGATGACGATACAAGCCGGAATCCAACGCCCTGGTTTCTCGTTTCGCGAGTTTCGGGAGACCTGTGGCGCCCGGCGGAGCCGCCATTTGCGGTCGTGTTTAAGTTTTTTGAAAACAGTCTCATTTTCCCGGCGCTCGCAAGAAGAATCGGACAACTCGGCCTATTCGGGCGCCGAAGGTCTTTCTGGCGTCCCGAACGGGCCGGTTTTGGCCAACGAGCGGTC
>JAIRTO010000330.1 GCA_031254895.1 Deltaproteobacteria bacterium | reverse complement strand
GGTCTGGTCGTTGATCTTCAAAGCTCTCATGACTTCGAAGCCGTTCATGCCCGGCATCATGATGTCCAAAATGATAAGCTCAGGCCGCTCAGTTCGAGCCATCTCCAGTCCCTCTTCTCCGGAGAGAGCGGAGAGGCACTCGAAACCTGACTTGTGCAATATGGCCCCTAATAGTTTGTGGATCAGCTCGTCGTCGTCGATGATGAGGATCCTGGGGGCGGATATGCGGGATTGGGCTTCCATGTCGCGACCTGATTAGAAGTATTAAAGCCTATCCAAAGCCTCGATCAATTGTATAGTATTTGGGTCGAAAGAACAATAAAGAACCAACATGACCAGGAGAGCTTGAAGAGAGGGTTTGAGCGGGGCATTGGAGCGGCCGAAAAAGGCGAGGAAATTCGAGGGTCGGCGGAAAAATCCGGCCATGGACGCAAAAAAACCGAGTCCGCCAAAAAAAGGCGGACTCGGTCGTTAGATCGACAGGTCCCGCAACGCTGGCCTAAACCTTAGTAGGGGACGGCTTCGGGCGAAACTACTGCAGGACAAATTCTACGCGGCGGTTTTTAGCCCAAGCGGCCTCGTTGTGGCCAGGATCGGCGGGGTTCTCTTCTCCATAGGAGACGGTAACCATTCTGGTTCCGCTGATGCCCTGATCAACGAGGTAGTTATAGACGCTTTTGGCCCGGCGATCAGCCAAGGCGTTGTTGTAGGCTTCGGTGCCGCGCTCGTCGCAATAACCGTCGAGTTCGACTCTGGCGGAAGTGTTGATCTTGAGATAGCCGGCTTTGGCGTTGATGAGCGAAACCTGATCAGGTCTGATGTTGTAGCGATCGAAGTCAAAATAGACGTGGTTGTTAAGGAAAGCTAGCCTTTCAGCGTCGGAGACGCCAACTTCGCCGGTTTGGGTCTTGGAGCGACAACCGACGACAACCAGCCCCAGGCAAAGGGCGAGGGCAGCCAGAAAAAAAACTCTCTTCATGCTCGAATCCTCCATTAGAGTTATGCCAAATATATGACCATCCCGAAGTTGGGGGGCCTGAAATTCCCGGGCCAGTCGCCGTCGCCGGTCAGGATTTTCGTCTTCTCGGTGCTGGGGGCCGAGGGCCCCGGGAAAACGCTATGCCGCCAGAAAAGGTTACGCGGGAAAATACGCGAAATAAAACGACGGGATCGCAACGGCCGTTTAACGAGGCGAAAACGGACTTGCCAGACTGTTTTGCAAGTTGGTCTTGCTGGACGGTTCAAATCGAAGGTCTAAATCATTTCTTTTAGGTTCAGTCGCCTCGATGAAAGACAAGGCAGCGAAAAAAAACGACGAATAAGCTGTCTCTAAGCGTCCGCCAGCCGCCTCGCCTGTTTTGGCTGAAAAGCCAATACGACCGACTGCGGCTATTTTAATTTTTTTTTGGGGAAAAAGCAAAAAAAGCGAAAAAAAACAAACGACCCGAAACCCGATCGACGGGCAAGTCTTGAAAGACTTCGCCAATCGGATGACGTCGCTCTGCGTCAAAAACGCCTTTTTGGCGTCAGTTCCGACAGGCTCGAGCAGATAAAGCGCCGACCGCTCATTTCAGGCACAATCGCAACAACGTTTTCAAAGCAATCTTTAGGCATTATAAGACCGGATGAAGATGCTGTCAATCGTTTTGTCGGTCTTTGCCCTTTCATTTCCTGTTTTGAGAACTAGAAAGGATGCGGTTTTGGCGGCCTCGAACGGGAACCGCAAGTTCAGATACTTTTTTTGGTCTCGAAAAGGACGAAAAGCCACAAGTAGAGCGGACGAGAAGTCTCGAGGCCCTTTTATGCCGATAAAGAAGTCTCGTCGGCCTAAAAAAAGCGGAGCCCCGCCACCCAAAAGCCGCGCTGAAATCCGAGGCGACTATCCGAGCCGCGCCGCCACTCGGCGCCTGCCATCCGCGCCGACTATCCAAGGCGCAGACGAATTTGCGGCTTCAAACGTCAAAAAAAAACAAAAAGCTAAAAAATTAAAAAATATAAAAACCTCCTAAACTTGAATAAAGGCTTGAAGTTTCGCGCCGACGTCCATTGTCGGCCTAAAGGTTTTTTAGTCTCTTTTGGCCAGCAAAGCCGTCAGACCGGTTTCGAGGGCTATTTCGGCTTTGAAGCCGAGGGTTTCTTCCGCCAATTTGGTCGAAGCTTCGGAGACGAGAGGATCGCCCGCTCTGGCCGGGGCGAAGATGGGCTGGGGCGACGCGCCGAAGGTTTCGGAGAGAAGTTCCAGAACTTGAAGGATGCTGGCGCTGACGCCAGTGGCCACGTTTATGGCCGAGTCGGGGACGGATGCAATTTCCGCCGCCAGGAGGGCGGCCCTGACCACGTCGGCGACGTGGACGAAGTCTCTCGTCTGTCGGCCGTCGCCGTAAATGGTCGGCGAGCGGCGGGAAAGGAGATCGTTTATGAATATGGGAACGACCCCGGCGTCGGCGCCGTCGGCCGACTGTCTCGGGCCGTAGACGTTGAAGAAGCGCAGGGAGACCGTCTCCAGGCCCGAGGACCTGTAGCATTGCCCCAAGTGTTCGCCCAAAAGTTTGACCGCCGCGTAGGGACTGTCGGGCCGGGGAGCCATGTCTTCGGAGTGCGGGCCGGGCAGATCGCCGTAGACGGCGCTGGAGGAGGAATAGACGAGGCGGCGGACTCCGGCTTCGGCGGCGAGGGCCATGACGTTCAAAGTGCCTCGGCCGTTGACGTCCAGACAGAGGGATGGATCCAGCTGGCTTTGGGAGACCGAGGACATGCCGGCCATGTGGAAGACCGTCTCCGCGCCGGCCACAAGCTCTTTCATCAGAGCCGCGTCGCGGACGTCGCCTTGATGGAATTCTATCCGCTCCATGACTTTGGTCAAGTTGCGCTTGGAGCCGCTGGAAAGATCGTCCGCCACCTTGACGCGACGGCCGCTGAGAACCAGGGCTTCGACCAAGTGGGAGCCGATGAAGCCGGCGCCGCCGGTGACCAGAACCGGGGCGGTCGGGTTTTTTGACCTTGAAGGCAAGAAAAGCTCCTTTTCCGGGAAAAAAGACGTCAGGCTCGACGACGGCTTTTCGGACGGACCAAAAGGTCGTCTGCTGTCGTCTCTTATCGGCCGGGAGCGGCCGAAGATTTAATCAGCGGCTGTAGCCGAACCAGGCGGCTTTGAACCAGTGGCTTTCGCGGAGGTTTTTGAAGGCCGGCTCGAAAAGAGCTTCCCTGAAGGAGGGCCACAAGAGATTTTCCTGTTCGGCGGCGGTGTGAGCCAAAAAGGGGATCAAAGTTTCTTTGTCGCTGTTCCAGGCGGCCCAGCGGGCTTTGGAGTAGCGGCTGGAGCCGGGACTTTCCTCTTCGGCCAGCCGCCAGAGGCTTTCGGAGCGGGAGAGGAGAAATTCGGCGTCTTTCGGCGAAAGAAGACTGATCTCGGCCAAAAGCAAGGCCCGCTCGGCGTGGATCTGGGCCAGAAGAGACGGGGCGACGGGAGTTTTGTTCAAAAGACCGACGGCGTCTCTGGCGACGTCGGCCAAGCTGGCTCTGGCGTCGGTCAGTCCGTTTTGGGCCTTGGTCAGGTAAAAATCGGCCAGGCGGAAGAAGGCCATTTGATCGAGAGGCGGCGGATAGCCGGAGGCGGCGGCCCTACGGAAGAAAGAAGCCAATTTTAGCTGATGCCAAGGCGGGAGAAGTTCCGGTTCGGCCAGGGCGACCAGCCGATTCAACTCCATTTTGAGGATCGTGCCCAGTTTTTCCTGAAAGGTCGAGGAAGAGAGGACGGCCCCGGGCGGGGGGTCGGCGGACAGAAATTCGCGGCTCTGCGGGGTGGGCCAGCCCCAGGGTCTGGGGAAGGACGCCGTCTGAGGGCTTTCGCCAGGGAAAGACGAGGGCGAGCCGGCGTCCATGTCGGAGAGGAGCTCCAAACCGGTTTCGTAGCTTTCCAGAATCTCTTGAAAAGCTTCCTTGGCTTCCGGGGAGCCGGAAAAGACGAGATCGTCCGGCCAGTTGGGGGAGTCGGCGAGCAGGGAAAAGAGGGTCAGTCCCAGAGCGAAGCGATACTCCGGCTGAAGAGGCTCCAAAGCGATCAGCCGACGGCAGACGTCGGCCAGGAGGATCAGTCCCGGTCGGCGTTGGCTGGGGAGGCTTTCGGCCGCCTGCCAAACTTTGTCGGCTATGGA
>JAIRTO010000298.1 GCA_031254895.1 Deltaproteobacteria bacterium | reverse complement strand
ACGATCTTTCGACGCTGAAGAATCTCTGCGGCTTTCTCGCCCTGAAGCTGAAGACAAGAAGGCGAAACGGAAGATTTCGCCTTCTTGTCCTGTCTGGCCGGTCTGGAAGCCCTCGCTCTAGGGGGCTGCTCGCGAATGACGGATCTCAGGCCTATGTCTTTTGGCTGAAAAAATCGAGACTTGAAAATCAGCAGCTAACCGACGTTGACGGATTTGACCGCCCTGTCCGATCCGGACGCGCTCGCGGATCTGCATCACGACGACGGAACGAGCCTTCGGGTTCTCGACCCCTTAGCTGGTCTGAAGAACCAAAAAGGAACTGCAAATCGTCAACTGCCCAAGCGAGAAGGCTCTCGCCTCATGGAGATAAATAAGAAAATCCGGCTGAGGCCGCGCTATCTTAGGTCAATGCTATCTTTAGGTCAAAGCTTTCTTAGGTCAATGGGATCTTTCCTAGGATTCCATAAACCGTCGTTAGCCAAAAAATGATATAATATGCCCATCACATCTTATGTCGTTGTCATAAATTCATTATGTCCATCTAATCCTAGGGAAACAGTAGAAATTGTCCGTGAGGCCTCTTCCTGAAGCGAAAAAACAAGAGCCGAGACATGACAGGACGGTTGCTGTTCGCTAGGCGCAGGGTCTTCGCGTTCGCAAGCCGCCCTTATCGGGTCGCGCCGGCGTCAAAAGAGAGCGTGCCTGGGGAGGGGGTTTGGGGAAGGTTTTAGGCGAGAGGAAAGGGAAGATTTAGGTCGTTGAGTTAGAGAGTTTTTGGGCTGTTTTTTCGGGCAAAAGCGTCAAATGTCTTCGTCCGTTTCAGGACCATCCTTCCTGGCCGGAACAAAAAAAGTCCGCGCGGGGCTTTTAGAGAATCGACTCGGCCCATCGTGACGGACTGGCCGTTTTATCTTCGGGATAGGCGCCTTTTTGGCTTGCCGTAAAATATTGTTCCCGGAGTTCGTCGGAAAAACAAAAAAAAACCGAAAGCCCTAATTTTAAGGGTCTTTCGGTAATTTTGTTTCCAGCGAAAAAATTGTGGTAGGCCGTGCGGGACTTGAACCCACGACTCCCTGCTTAAAAGGCAGGTACTCTACCGACTGAGTTAACGGCCCAATTGTCGAAGGCTAAAGGACTGAGCAAAAAAGCTAAGCAAAAAAAAGCTGAACAAAAAAACTGAACAATGCCGCAGTCTTTAGCTGTCTGAAGACCAAAAGAGCGTTTTCCTCTTTTGGGCAACTTGATATTATAGCCATATTAGCCTGTCGGAGTCAATAATTTTATAACTTTGCTCCCCGCTTTTTTCTTAACTCTTCTTTAGGAAAAAAAGAGCAAAAAAGACGCCAAAAGGTCGTAAATGGCCGCAAAGGACTCTTTTTCAAACAATCTCGGGCCAATAAATAGCGCTTCGACGAGACGGCAACCACTAGGTGTGGTGGCTGGCCAGGATCATTATAGGCTAGAATATATGAAAAACAGTAATAGACTTTTGTTTGGAGCTTTATAATACGGCTTTCCAATAGAGATTGTCTTAAACAGTTTACAGTGATTTTGATACAGCATAAAAAAACCAGAGCTTTACATCTAATTTAAATTAGTGTAATATATTTGTCGGCACTATTATTTTTTTGTCCTCCCTATGCCAATATTAAATTATTCGTGTTGGCAGTCTATCTTTGAAGCTTATTTGTCTTTTCATGGAAAGAAATATTTAACTTAGACTCGTTTGAGCTGATTGTTTGCTGGTCAGCGTTTTCGACGATTAAACTCGGCGTCTAGTTTAACTCGTCCATGAAATTGATTTGCTTCAATCTTGGGAGAACTGTTTTTAAATGACGTCCAGAAGAATCATTCTACCTCGTAAGGGCGGTTAGTCAGCGAATGCCCCTTCAAAAGTCCTGGAGCGTTTCAATGTCAGACGAATTGGTCGCCTTTCTAAATTTTGGTTTTGAAAAGCAGTTGACCCAAACGAAAGTCGTCGACGAAAGCAACGTCACCGCTGTCGAGAGATGGCAGCTGAACTGGCGGGCCTATCAGCGGATTTTGACCGACTTGGGCGTTAAAGCCGACGCCGACAGTCGTCCTTCCCTCATCATGTACAGCCACCCTCAGCCAAACAGCAAGGTCATCGACGAGCTGTTGGATTTTCATTCAAAACTTAAATCTTCCATGACCGAATTCGTCAAGGAAAAAAAGCTTCCGGCTTCGGCCGTCAGGCAGTTCGCGAAAGATGCCGAAAACGTCTTGACCGAGATCGTCATTCCGGAAGATCTTCGAGAAGATCTAACTCCTCAGAACACGTCGTCATACGCGCTTGAGGTGAACTACCACTGTCAAACATATAAAAGCCTAATTTCCGCCGTCATTCGCCGGATGATCTTGGATAGCTCCATATTTGGCTTAGAGCAAAGGGCGGACGGCCAGTTTTTCATGAAGCCCAAAGTTTCGGAGGTTTTTCGGTTTTCTCCCGAGAACCGGCCAGATGCGGCAGGAGCGCCTCCGCAAGTCCAAAAGGACGAGTTTGCCGGCGACTCCCTTGCCGACTCCCTTGCCGACGTCGGCGACGTGTTCGCCTCCTCGAAAGATTTTATGGCTTTTGCGTCAACTCTTTCGTCCGGCGGCGCTTCCGATGTTCTGGCACAAGATCGATCTCAAGCGTTCGTCGAATCGCTGTTGAGCTATTCTTCTCGAGGCGAGGCGGAAAAGCTTCGAACCTTGACGGCCATCTCCGATTTTTTGACGAAAATAGAAGGATTTGATTCGGGAAAACCCGAAACGAGGGAGGGAACGGCGGCGACTCTGGGAGGCGTTTCAAGTTCCAAGGCCTCAAGTTTTGCGGCTCCTGAACTGGAAAAGGGATCAAATTTGGACAACGGACGAGCGGAGACGGAAGCGGCGGCGAGAACCGCAGGCGCCAAAATGGTTGTTTCTCAGTCGGAGGCGAGCTTGAAGGCGCTGGCCGAGGAAGAGTTTCAGAACGAGCCGAAGGCTGTTCCGCCGGAAGAACCGTCAGTTCTTGAGCCGGAAGTCCAAAAGATTTTGGAGGACGACGACATCAGCGAAAAAGAGCGGAAAATCGGCGTCATTGACGACTTGGAAGACTTCGTCGAACGTCGCGAAGAAAAGGAACCGCCCCGCCAGGTCGAGGAGAAAGGGTCTTCGGCGCGCCATAACCTGTCCCAGAAGCCGTCTTCAGTCTCGGAAGCGCCAGAAGAGCGTCGCGAGGAAGGCTCTTTCGACGGAGAAAACGAGTCGGCGCCGGAAATGGTCGTCCAAGAAATTTTGGACGAGATGACCGCCATTGAGGCCTCCAGAAATCAGAAGCCGACCGGCTCAGCTCGCAGGCGCTCGAAAAAAAGGCTCAAAGGCATTTCCATTTTCCCTCAGCCGGAGTCGGTTGAGCAAATTGGGCCTGAAACCCCTCTTGGTTCCGCCCAGAACGGGACGGACAACATGCGCAAAACCGGTTTGGCTGAATTTGCCGCCAAAATTCAGGACGAATATCACTCCCCAGCCTCGTCATCGGAGACGAGAAAGAAAAAAATGGATTCTCAGCCGGCCGTCGACGAAAGTTCAACATTGGCGAAGGATTCTTCCTCCTTCGCGGCCTCAGCTGCAACCTCGACGAGGGAAGCGGCCAAATCGTCGACGGCCGACTTGGCTTCGCCAATGGCTGGCGGCAGCCCCGCAGGAGACGCCGCTGAGGATAAGGTCATCATCGAGGCTGTTTTGCTTCCGCCCAAGGTCATCATCGAACCGGTCATGCCGCCGCAGACGGCTGAGCCGGACGACTCCAACGCGGAAGAAGAAGCCCTTCTCCTCGAGTCCTCCATGATTGAAGTCGAGAGCTCTACGCCCGACGAGGTTTCGAAAGTCGCTGAAGGCGTCGTCGGAGAGAAACTTAGATCCGCCTACTCGAGCGAGCCCTTGACGGAGGAAGAAAACATCGATCATAGTTTGGTCAATGAGCTCGATTTGAGCTCTCTTTCCTTGGATCGGCTTGAAGGTGAAGAAGAGCTGGAAGAGGCGGGGAGCATCGAGGCGTCGACAAGGCGAACGACTTTAGACCAGATTGCGGACAAGACCGCAAGCGCCGAAGACGGCCAGTTGAAATTGACGGCTAATTCGTCCGCAATTGGTTCTAAAAGCGGAAAAAAAAAGGAAAAAAACGCGCCAGAAGAAAGCTTTTCTGAGATGACGGCGGATTCGTGGGCGGAAAATGAACTGATCGATTTGGTCGATCTGGTTGATGACGACGAATACGTCGAAATGAAGGGCAGAGAAAAAATCGTCATTTTGCCCGGTTTGGGCCAGCCGCCTCAGACGAGTTCCCTCGTCGCCCAGTCTTCTAGGGACTCGGACGAGACTTGGGCCAGTTTTGGAAATGTGACCGACCAGGCGCCGGAATCAATTGGTTCCGGTTTTGTCGTTCCGGAAGATTCGCCGCTCTTTTTCGGTCGCGAGTCGAGCATGACGGCGGAAATGTCGGCTTTGCTGGATTCGGTCATGGCCGACAGCCGCGCGGACAGGTTTCCGGGCGGCGGCGAAGAAGAAAATGACGACGCTTTTTTGACCGCGGCGGAAATCGTGGAGACGGACTCGCCGTTTTCGCCTTCGGCCGCCGGGTCGCGGATTGGAGCGGAGACGGCGGCGGGATCGGCCGAGTCCCCCATCGAGGCGTTTGAATCGGCTTCTTTCGCCGAAAGAAAAGAGTTTCCCTCGACGGTCGCTGAAGAGACGGCTAGAGCAGTTCCCCTGATTTCCGCTTCGATCGACGCGGAAGCTCCTGGTGAAGAGAAGACTTCCGAGTCCTTCAAGTCTGAAGCGTCAGCTCTGACGAAGGCTTCCGATAGGCCAGTCCCGCGTTGGGGCGTCAGCGTCATGGCCGCAGAGCCTTCGCCGCCGAGCGCCTCTTCGACGGAAACGACGGCCATTCCGCCGACGGCGGCTTCCGAAAAGCCCGTTCCGCGCTGGGGCTTTCGCGTCGCGGCAGCGGAGCTTTCGCCGCCGAGCGGCTCTGCGACGACGGAGGCGTCTTCTTTAGAGAAAGAATCCGCTTTCCCGGCTCCCTCTGAGAAGGAGGACTCTAGGCTTGATTCGGCCGCTCCGGAAGCGACGGCCATTCCGCCGACGGAGGCTTACGAAAAACCCGTTCCGCGTTGGGGCTTTCGCGTCGCGGCTGCGGAGCCGTCGCCGCCGAGCGCCTCTGCGGCGACGGAAGCGTCTTCTTTAGAGAAAGAGTCTTCCTTCGCGATTCCCTCTGATATTATTGATTCTCGGTATGATTCGGCCGCAACGGAAGAAGCGACAGACATTCCACCGACGGCGGTTTCCGAAGAGCCAGACTCGGGCATAGGCCATAGCTTGACCGCCGCCGAGTCTCCGCAGCCGATTGCCGCTTCGGCGGCGGACGCGAAACCTTTTACAAGTGAAGAGCCGCAGACTTTTGCGGAGATGACGGATTTTGACTCGGTCTCGACAGTCGCGCCGGAGATTCTGCCTGCGGCTGGCGAAGGGCCAGCCCCGCTTATGGGCTTTAGTTCGGCCGCAGACGATCCCCAACAGGATGCCGCCGATTCGGCGTCAGAAGCGAAATCTTCACCACAGGAAGAGTCTTCCTGGCCGACAATATCTTCTGAGATGGCGGCCTCTAGGTTTGATTCGGCTGTAACGGAAGCGACGGCCAACTCGCCGACGGAGCCGTCCGATGTTCCTGAATCGCTTTTGGGCGCGAGTTCGCTCGCCGCCGA
>JAIRTO010000144.1 GCA_031254895.1 Deltaproteobacteria bacterium | reverse complement strand
CGCGCCTATATATTAATAAATAATATAATCATATTTTATTTTAAATAACAAATTATCATTAAATACTTTCTATTATACATTATAAACATAGATATTTATAATAAAAATGCATATTTGCGTTTAAAATAGATTTTAGTGAAAAAATGTCTGTCAAGCGTTTTTTTCAGGAGCCGCAGAGAGGCTTTCTCGCGCCAAAAAGCGGTCAATGGTCTGGCCCGGCGCCGCCTCGCCTGAAACCGAGTTTTCAGGTCGTTTTCGACCATTTGGCCGATTGACGCGATAACTTTGTCGTAAATTTCTCGCTGACCGAAAAAGAGCGTTTTGCTTCTTCGAATCCAGTTCTCTCTCTTGAAACAGTCGACCGTAAAACGGCCTTCGCCCCGCGCCTAGTCTGGCGTCCCGGATATTTTCATCTCGACGGGCGACTCTGAAGCTAGACCTTTTGGCCGTCAACGAGAAGAGGGGTTTTCGGCAGTTAGGCGCGGGCCGCAGTCAAAAAGTCTTGTTTTTGAAAGGTTTTTTCGGGCGCCTGGTACGTTTTTTGCTTCTCTAAATCGGGATCTTTTTTTGGCGGTCATTTTTTCTTCTTCCTTTGGCTGTGAAACAGGCTTCACCCCATACGGTTCGTTTTCGCCTCAATGGATGACTCCTTATCTTCTTAAAACAGTTTAGAATACATAAAATACTTATATAATTTGTTTAATTATTCTGTCGTATGGATTTTATTGCAGTTATATGTAAAATTGTTGGAAAATTGATTGACTAATGAAATATAGTCTAATTATCTGTCCTGCTTTTGCCTGACCCAGCCAGGCTGACTCCCTTCCAAGGCGGCTTCCATCCTGCGGCCTCTGTCCCGCAGGTTAAAAATATTCCACTATGGGCTTTTAAAGGCGCCGTCCGGCGTCTGAACACAGCCAACAGGACGCCAAAAGCGGCGTTTCTGGTTTGGCGATGCGATTGCAAACCCCATTGGCTGTCGTCGAGAGCCCCCATGCAAGCCTTTATGTGCAAGCCTTTTGTCCAAGCCTCTATGTCCAAGCCTTTATGTCCAAGCCTTTATGTTCAGTTCCTTTTGTCCAGCTCCGCCTCTGGCTCCGCGTGACCAGAGGCTTGCCGGAACGCCTTTTAGAGCGAGCTTTTCGGGACCGCCAGCCGTTGTTCCCTTGACGGCGACCGCCTTAAGCGAGGCGGTCAGCTGTTCGCGAGGATTAGGCTTGACGTTGATGGCCCGAGCGGAAGCCAATGGCCTGCGCGGAAGCCCGGAACCTGATTGGCCCGGACGAGACGCCGTCCCGAAAATTTGTCCCCAAATGGAGGTCGACGTCGACCGCTTTTTGGGCGTCCAAGGCGTCGTCAAGGCGTCGCCTTCGCCAGTCGGTCAGAAAAAGATGATCGGCTGAAGGCGGTCGAGGCCGGCAGTGACCGGCCAAGGCCGGCAGCGGTCGGCCAAGGCTTCGGCTCCTGGATTTGCGAATCCGAAGAAGTCAATGCTTTCGAATGCTTGACTGACCTCGGGGAAACAGATAGTATTGAGGGGCATTTGATAGTTCTGCCGACCAATCCTAAATTTTTGCGTATTCCAGTCAAGCGGGCGCTCCGACGGCGTCCAAAACGAGGATGAGACAGCCTGGCGGAAAGGTTTTAGCTTCGGACTGATTTTGGAACAGGCGACTCTCTGAGGTCGCGACTGTTCGATCAGGCTGCGGATTTCCTTTTTGGCCTTTGGCGCGCCGCCGGCGGCCGCGCGGGAACGAGCGGGCTTCTTTTGAACGCCGGTCTCGATGCCTGCCAAAAACCGGCTTTCGAGACGCGCCTTTTTGGCTTTGCATAACCATTTTTGCCGACGGAGAAGCTCCGGCTAACGACGCGGGTCAAACCCTCCGTCAGCGGCCAGGCGTCCTCAAGTCGGCGGAGAATCGGCGGTCGCCGTCTAGGCGCTGGCGGGAACCGACGAGAACAAGACGATTCGGCGAGAACATGCTGTTTTAGCTGGTTCGCAGCGACTGGACTGTCGCGGCGGATCCGCCGCCGGAAGACGAATTTTTGAAGGACGGCCCGCTGTCCTGGCGAGAAGCGTTAGATTTCAGCGCCGTGGTGAGTCATGAAGATTGACAATGCCGGCTCGTTTCCTGATTTGAAGGGAAATGAGCCGGACTCGACCCATTATTACTCTAGTCTGGACAATGTTGAGCCCCCTGAATCGCCGGTCGTGAATTTGGCTTGCCCTTCTTGCGGCGAAATCTGCGTCATAGACCCTTCCCTTTTTCCTGTCGGCGACACCGGCGCCGTCTGTTCCGCTTGCGAAAAGCAGATGGCGTTGACCAAGGGGCTCGACGGCTCCATATCCGTCAGGAAAATATACTTTGGCGAACCGGCGGACTCGACTGAGCCGGCCCTGCCCAAGCCGCCCGGAGTCGCCGCTTCGCCTTCGGACAGCCCTGACCGGGAGCCGGCGGCTGTAGCCTTTTCTGGTCAAGATCCGAATAAATCGGCGCCCAATATTGCCGCATATTCGGGTCAAGCGGCTACAGAAACTGATCCTGTGCAGCAAAAAATGGACGCCAAGAAACAGACGAACGGCTCCAAAGTCGCCGGAACCAACGGTCCGACCAGACCTGTCGTTTGCCCGAAATGTCTTGGGCGATACCGGGTGCCGGTGGCCAAGATTCCCAAAAACGGGGCTTGGGTGACCTGTCCTTCGTGCGCGGAGCGGTTCATCGTCAAGCTTGAGGATTTGTCCCTTACCGACTCCCCGCCCAAATCAGGGCTGGGGACAGGCTTCAAGAAATTTGGCCGAAAGGGCTCGGGCCACGTCCATCGTCTGGGCATCGACACGGGCGGCGAACTTGAGGTGACCGTTCTCGATCCCATCACGCCGACGGCCAGACGCTATTGGTCTTTGGGCCTGATAGCGGTCGTGCTGGTCATTTTCGGCGTCGAGGCGGCCATTCTCCGTTCGTCCTGGCGTTCGGCCAACTCCATGGCCGAGTTGCAGCAGACCACCGTCCAACGCGAGGCTCCTGTTTACGACCTGAACCATCTGGCCGGCGATCTGAGATATTTGCAGCAGAGGACCCTGACCGCCACGCATCTGGAGAGAAGCATCACTCACTCCGGACCGGAGAGCCGGATCTACAAATTCGCCGTGGCCAAATTGGACCCTGACGCTTGCGTTGAAATCACTAAGCTTGAAATGAACAGCCGCAATCCGTCGTCGGGCATGGTTTTATCGGGAGTCTGCTTCAACGAGCGCCAACGGGCCCTCCCGCTGAAGATTTCCTGGAACGGCCGATGGGCGGATCTGAATTTGGAGGGCCAGGAGCGTCTGGCCAGACTAAACGTCGTGCTTTATCAAGCTCCCGCCGAAGCGACGCCCTCGCGTTCGGACGAGGCGGAATACGGCTTGGCCGCGCCGGAAAATACCCTTAGCGCGCCCGAAAACAACCTTTCCGAGTCGGAAAATAGCCTTTTCGACCAAGAAAATACTCTTTATGTGCGCGAAAATAACGTTGACGAGCCCAATAATGGTGTTTACGCTCGCGAAAACAACGTTGACGAGCCGGAAAATACCCTTTACGTGCGCGAAAACAACGTTGACAACCCTTGAAGGCGTTGACGAACTCTTTTTGAGAAAGAGTCTCTCCGAAACTAAGCGGACATGGAGAGACGCCGGCAGGCGGAAGACGCCCGCGATTTCGGCCCTCGACCAATAAGTCCGCTCCTGTTTTGGCGGTTTTTGACCTTAAGGTTCCGTCGAAGTCGGAGCAGATCGTTCTTTAGCCTTTAAATTTTTGTCTATTTCATGTTTTATCGCCCTAAATAGCGTATGCAAATTGAATTATAATTATAACAATTCTTTTTTAGTTATAAAAGTAGTTTGCCGTAGTTATGCTTTAACTAGATTTTAGTTCTATAATCTTATATTTAATGTAATTTTAATGTTTATAAAGTAATTTGATTTCTTTATATGTGGGATTTTTTTATATTATTTAAAGCTAAAGTAAAACTAAAATTTTCTTAAGAGTTTTTCTAGTTTATTTATAATAGATTGAGTTTGTTTTTAGTGAGCCTGCGCCTTAGTTTTTTTCGTCGAGTTCCGACGCCTGGCCTGTCAAAGTTTTTCCGACAGGCGGTCCGGCGTGGGGCGGGGCGAAGCGTTTGACCGGCTAAAGGACGATCTTTTGGAGGTCAGGCGGAGCGTTCGTCGGAACCGGAACTCTCTAACTAGACAACGGTCTGAAAAAAAAGACGATGTTTCGCCGTCTTATTGATTTCGGCCTGAGGCGTCCATCTGGCACGATATTTGCTTTTACTAAAAAGCATCGCTGGACGAAGGCCCACAGGCTGTCGCCATCGTTTCGAGTCGCGAATCTCCGTATCTTGCTTCTGGCCGGATTCAGAGCGACGGCTTGTTTGGAAAGCGACGGTATTTCAGCGGTCTTTTTTCAAGCGTTTTCAGTCTTTATCCGTCAGTGACAGAATTTAAATCGTTTTTCTTGGGCTTTAGGGGCGAAGAATCAGTCAATTCCAGTCCTCAGTCATTATCTCTCAGTCCCTGAACTAAAAAGGGGAGTCGGAACGTAGACTGAACCATTCTGATTGCCTTGGGTGTTTTTATGAAATGCTTACAGTATAAACATGCCGGCGGAATAACGCACCAAAGGGCTCTTTTTTCGGCTCATCCTCTAGGGATGACTCTTATTGAACTGATGGCGGTCGTCTTTATAGGCTCTTTGTTGTTATCTATGATATTTTTTGTGTACACAAACTCCAGCAGATCCATGATGCGCCAGGAGGTCATCATGGAGCAGCTGTTGAATCTTCGTGGCGGGATGGCAGGAATCACCAGAGAACTGCGCACCGCCGGCAACGGCTTTTCGCTTTTGAGCGCCACGCAAATCGACCGGGTGCAGTTGTACACGAAAAACGAAGACGGTTCGGCCAACGCCTGGTTTTCCTATCCTGACGACGGCTCTTACGGGGCCGCGCCCATTCACATGATCGACAGCGACGCCGGTCCGGACTCGATAACCATCTGCAGTCTGTCTCCTGACTTCGCCGCTCCTTTGGGCGCCCTCGACAGCGAATTCGAAAGTCACGACACCATGCTCAGGTTGAAGGACACGTTGATGCTGCCTCCGGGTCTGACGATGGAGGAGGTCATAAAGACAGGCGATTATCTGGCCGTCGTCCCTCCCGACTCCGATCCCATACTCGTGGAAACGAAAGCCGATCCTTCGGATTTGTCCACGATACAGATCAAGGATTTGCCTTCAGGCGGCTTTCCCAACGGAGTGACCGAAATTCCTCAAGGCTCCATGGTTTACAACGTCAAATCCGTCCGTCTGCGAACGTTCAGGATCTGGGTCGACACGCCCAGAAACGAGACCTTTCTGGTCATGGACAGTCAGGACTCCCAAGATGACATCATGGCCGAAGGCATAGAAGATCTGCAGTTCGCCTACTGCCAGTCCGACTGCGATCCCACCGACGTCGACGATTACATAGATGAGGTGGATTTGACCTCTTCCAACAACGATCTGCCGATCCAGTCAGTCAGAGTGTTCATGGTCAGCCGCACTTCCCGGCCGGACCCCTACAACAACCAGTATCCGAAGATAAACGCCATCAACCACAACGCCGGCGAGACGTCGCCGCCGGACGGCTTCCCTCGGCGCTCTCTGGACACCGTGGTCAATCTCAGGAATTTCACCGTGCCGTCGCCGTCGCCTGGTCCATGAGGCGCGGAAAGATGAAGGACGCGCCCGAGATGGACGACGCTTCCGCTCGAACGGTTTCGGCGGTCCGTCCTCGGGGTCGCCGAAAGCTCCGCTCGCGTTCATCGAGTCCGGAGCCCGGGCGGGGAAGAACGTTTTTTGGGCGAGAAGAGGGAAATCTGGAGCGTGTTATGGAAAATGCGGACAACAAGCCCGGAGGAAAGCCGAACCATTCCGGCTTCAGCACCATAGAGCTCATCGTCGTCGTGGCCATCATCGGCGTTCTGCTGGCCATAGCCTTGCC
>JAIRTO010000095.1 GCA_031254895.1 Deltaproteobacteria bacterium | reverse complement strand
ACTCTGGAACCCTGCCCCATGTGTCTGATGGCCGCCATTCACGCCCGCCTGGACGGCGTCGTCTACGGCGCCCGGGAACCCAAATGGGGAGCGGCCGGGTCCGTCGTCGACCTGCCGGCTTTGCCCCATAACCACCGTCTAAAAGTCGTGGGCGGCCTTCTGGCCGACGAATGCCGCGAACTGATGCAGGATTTCTTCCGCCGCCGACGAAATTGACTTTCTTTTTTTCAACCCTCCTCGTCTTTTCAAGCCATAAAGAAGCTAAAACCTGACGCCAAACCAAAGGTTCAACATGATCAAAGTCGAACAGCTGTCGTCCTTGTCTTCGCCCAGACGCCAAGCCATCTTGAAGCGGTCTTCCGACAATTTGAGAGAGAACATGGACAGAACCATCGAAATCTTGGCCGCCCTGAAGAAAGATCCCGAAAAGGAGCTGGCCAGGGAGTACGGCCCTGCCATGAAGAAAGCCGGCGGCAAATTCGACCTGAAAAGATTTCTCGTCTCGGAAGCGGAATTCGAGCAAGCCGTCGGCCAGATTAACTCCTCGCTGATCGACGCTTTAGGCTTGGCGTATTTCAACATTTACGCCTTCCACAAGGCTCAGCTCGGAGAGGCCATTTCTTCCGCGGAATTCTCCGAAGGCCTCCTCGCCGGCCGATTCGTCAGACCCATAAGCAAAGCGGGAGTGTACGTGCCGGGGGGGCGGGCCTCATACCCCTCGAGCGCTCTTATGAACATAGTTCCGGCGAAGGCGGCTGGAGTGAAGACCATAGTGGTCGCCACGCCGCCGGGGGAAGACTTTTGCGCCCGGCCAGAAATTTTGGTCGCCTGCCGGATCGCCAACGCCACCCAAATTTTCAAGCTCGGCGGCGCCTGGGCGATCGGCTGTCTGGCTTACGGTTTGGGAGGACTCCCGAAGGTCGACAAGATAGTCGGACCGGGCAGCTCCTGGGTCACCGCCGCCAAACTGGCCGTTTTCGGGGAGGTGGACATCGACCAGCCCGCCGGCCCCAGCGAAGGCTTCATCATAGCCGACGACAGCGCCGACCCGACGCATCTGACCTGGGATTTTCTGTCTCAACTGGAGCATGACCCCCAAGCCGCCGCCGTCCTGGTGACGACTTCGGAGAAGCTGGCCAAAGAAGTCGCTCGAATGGTGAATCAGGAAGTTCCTCAAGCCGACAGAGCTGACATTATCGAAAAGTCGCTCGCCAACGCCGCCATCCTGACGACTCCGTCGCTCCAGGAGGCGTTCGATTTCGCCAACGAATACGCTCCGGAACACCTCCAGGTGGTCGTCAAGCGGCCTATGGCCCATCTTGGGAAAATCGAAAACGCAGGCTCAGTTTTTTTGGGCCCTTGGTCGCCCATCCCCGCCGGAGATTACGCCTCCGGCACCAACCACGTTCTCCCGACCGGCGGCTCGGCCAGAGCCTTTTCCGGTCTCTCCACCGACAGTTTTCTCAAAAAGACGACTTTTCAGCAGCTGACCAAAAAGGCCCTAAAAGACATCTCCTGGACCATAACGACATTGGCCCAGGCCGAGGGCTTGCCCGCTCACGCCAAAACCGCGACCGTCAGATTGGCCGAAAAACCAAAGAAAAAATGAACTGACGGCATCTCCCTTCGGGCTTCTTTTCTTCAAGCGGAAGCTTGGCGCAAACGTCATTTCGGCGCCCGCTCCGACCTTCGGAAAAGGGCCGTTCGCCTGTTTTTTTTGGCTAAACGGCCCGCCGGCGCAAGCCTCTCAAGCCATTATCCATTCCGCCCGCTTTTTGACGCCGCCCGCTTTTTGACGCCGCCCGTTTCGACCTGCGACTCTTCTGGCGTCTCTTAGCCAAAGACTCTGGAGATTTTGGCCGACAAGGCCAATAACCGTCTGCCCCTGGCCTTAACCGCAAAATTAGCCGACCCTGAAACCGACCTTCCCTTAGGTCGACGAAACGGCATAGAACCCCGTTTGCCTCTGTTCGCGAACCTCTTCCGCCCGCCTCTTCTTCAAATGGGCCCGGCGCCTTTCGCCCCACAAAAAAGCGTTCCCATCTTGACTCCCGACTCTAAAAAGCCGTCCGCTTGGCTTAAACTTTCGGCTATGGCCGCGCTCCCGATCCGAAAACATGTCTTATGAAAAAACCCGACGCGCGTTCGGTCGTTCGAAGAGAGAAGACTTTGCCGAAACTCCAAGGACTTATCGGCTCCGAAAAGGCGAACGAACGACCGCTTTTCGTTTGACAAATTCGTCAAAAATTAATAAGATTTTGGATATTTTCGCCCTTCCGGTCTAGCGAAGACTGGAACCATTCCGGCCCAGGGAAGCCGCTCATACCGCCAGGAGACCATAATGCCAGCCCTGAAAGGAACTAAAACCGAAGTCAACATCTTGACCGCCTTCGCCGGCGAGTCGCAAGCCAGAAATCGATACGCCTTCGCCGCGTCAATAGCCGCCAAGGAAGGCTATATGAAGGTGGCCGCCATCTTCACCGAAACGGCCGAACAGGAAAAGGAGCACGCCAAACGTCTGTTCCGCTTTCTGGAAGGGGGCGAGGCGACCATAACGGCCGCTTTTCCCGCCGGTCTGAAAGCCGACGTCGTCACCCAGCTGACCGCCGCGGCCGGCGGGGAAAATCACGAGTGGACCTCCATGTATCCCCAATTCGCCAAAGTGGCCCGGGAAGAGGGCTTCGAGGAGATTGCCGGGGTCATGGAAGCCATCGCCGTCGCCGAAAAATACCATGAGAAAAGGTTCAACGACCTGCTCGAAGAAATCAAGGCGGGCACGCATTTCAAAAAACCCGCGAAGGTCGTTTGGCGCTGCCGCAACTGCGGCTTCATCCACGAGGGGACGGAACCCCCGGATCATTGTCCGGCCTGCGCCCATCCCAAAGCGTATTTCGAATATTTGTCCTGACCTTTTCTTTTCTGTTAAGACAACTTGAATCCGCAAAGGTGCCGATATGTCTGAAATCAATCAAGTCTACAGATGCGAGTCCTGCGGCCAGATGGTCGAAGTCGTCTTAAGCGGCGGCGGGATCCTGGTTTGCTGCGGGAATCCCATGAAGCTTCTCATCGAGAACACGACCGACGCCGCCAAGGAAAAACACGTGCCGGTCATCGCCAAGGTCGACGGCGGCTACAAAGTGTCCGTCGGCTCGGTCGCCCACCCCATGGAAGAGAAACACTCCATCCAATGGATTGAACTCGAAGTCGGCGGAGTCCGCCAAATCAAGCGTTTGCAGCCCGGCGAACCGCCCGAGGCCGTCTTCCAGGCGCCTGAAGGGCCGGCTGAAGCCAGAGAGTACTGCAACCTTCACGGCTTGTGGAAGGCCTGAGCTTCCATTTAGCCTCCAAACGAACCTTTAACCTTTTTTGGTTCCAAATGGCTGCCGAAGGCCCCGCCGTCGGCAGCCATATTTTTGACGAGATAGCCGCCGCTCTCCTGGATATCCGCCATTTCAGCGATCTCCGGTTGGCGCGCTCCTATTTTTTGGCGCGAACCCGCGCGAGGCCAACAGATGGGCGATTCGACTTTCCTGGCCGAAAAAAACGGCATCGAACAAAACATCATCCGGGTCATCCTGGCCAGGCTGGAAACGACGCTGGGTCCGGCTCTCGCCCATGAGCTGGCGCGAAAAGCTCACGAGGCCAGAAGCGCCGCCGGGCCGGCAGAGCCTGGTCGGCTTGCGTCAGCGTCAATAGGCGCGGCGGCCTCCGGCGAACCTATGACCATCCTGACCAGACGGCGTCTGGAAGCCGAAGTCATAAAATGGTTCTTTCGCGCCATAGCCGAGGAGGCCGGCCAAGCCCAAGCCGAGGCCATAATAGGCGAGGCGGTGGCCGACGACGCCAGAGAGGCCGGACGAAGTCAGGCGGCTCTGCTCCAAGGGCGGACCGATCTGGCCACCTTCGCCGAAATTCTGCCTAAATGGTCCGAAGGCGGGGCCACGGTCTTGACCGTGTTGGAGAGTTCGGCCCAAAAGCTCCGCTATCAGGTCACCCGCTGCCTGTACGCCGAGATGTATCAAGAGCTGAACATGCGCGAGCTGGGCTTTCATCTGTCCTGCCGCCGCGACGCGGCTTTCATGGAAGGCTACGCCCCCGGAGTCGAATTGACCAGAACCATGACCATAATGACGGGCGGAAAAATTTGCGATTTTTCGTACGAGAAAGTCCGTTAGCCGTTTGGCCTAAATATTAGAGGCGGAAAGCCGCTTTTTTTGGAACCGGCTTATTTCTCTTGGCCCTGGGCCGTTTCTCCAAAAAGCGGCCGAGGCTGTCGAAAACGAAGGGCCAAAACGGCGAGGGTTTTCCATCTATCTTTCTATCTTCCCGAAAAAAAAGGCGGTTTTAACCGCCTTTTTTTTCGCCTCTATGGCCTTTTTCGGGAAACGGCCCTTTTTCGGGGTTTGACCTCGGGAGCGTAGAGCTTGTGAAAGTCGTTCACCAACTCGTCCAGCTGGTCGGCGATCAATTCCTCCTCCAGAGAAGAGGGTTTCAAGTAATCGGGCAGATGGCGGAGCTTCGGGCTTTCCGGGTACAGAAGGTAGGACAGGCCCACCCCTATCTTGGTGACCACGTATGTCAGTCTCTGCTGAGTCAAGCCGGTGGCTTCCAAAATCGGCCCCAGGCCGGCCGGATCGGCGTTCAAAGCCACGATGGCCGAAAGATTCTTCCTGTAAATCACGATCTCGTTTCGAGTCAGAGGAGGCTCTCGGCTGATCAGCTCATAGAGGTGAGCCATGGAATAGGCGGACAAGGGTCTGGGGATTTGCGGCAGTTGTCCGGCGCCGACGGCCGCCTCCAGGCCGGCCGTTTCGCCGGTTCCGGCGTTGGCGGCCATAAGGCCGACGACTGAGCCGGCCTCCGCAGCCGGCGAAGCCGGCGCAGCCATAACGGGCTCGACGCGCTGCCGAAGGGAAAGGGAACTCTTCGAGTCGGCTTGGGCTTCGACTTGAGCCGCCAAGGGCGCGGGCTTTTCCGCGAGGGAAAAAACGGCGAGCAGCGCGAAACAGAAAAGGGAATGACGGCGAAAAAAGCCGAGACGCCCTCCCGACCAGACAAATTTCGCCGAATCTCGAAAAAAACGCCGAAAAGCGCCGCCGAAGAGATTAAAACGGCGTTTAGGAGAGAAAACAGAACCTCGGCCGACAAGCCCCCTTATGACGTCCATCCGCTGGGCATAGGGCGTCCGGGTCGAGGTCGGAGCGGATATGTCAATGTCCCTGAGCCGCATTAGCGCCTCCCCCAAAAAAAGCTCTCCCGCCGATGGTCCCTCACGCCACATGGGCCAAATTCTCCAAAACCATCGACATCAAAAGCGGAAACATTATCTCGTGGTGTCCTATGAAAGAGTAGCCGCAACCGCTGCGGCGAGTAGGACGTTCGACGACGTTGACGCGAGGACGATACTGTTTGATGAAATCCATGTTTATGGTGATCAGATCTTCGATGGAAAAGCCCATGTTGCGGGTCAGAGTCAGGGCTTTCAAAAAAACCTCCGGCATGATGACGGCCGAACCCAAGTTGATGAAGACGCCTTTGTCCAAAGCGGCCACCAGGCGGCAAAAAAGCCGGAAATCGTCCATGGTCGCCGCCCCTAAGGCCGCCCCGTCGCAGTCGGGATGAATATGATAGACGTCGGAACCCACGGCCACATGGATGGTCGCCGGAACGTCCAGTCTGGCGGCGGCGGCCAGAACGCTTTTGGAGCGATGCGGCGCCTTCGTTTCCAAGAGGAGCTCCCCCAAAGCGCGGCCGAGTCCCCGTCCGTTTTCGGCCGCTCTCTTGACGGCTGCGTTTATCAGCTCTCCCGTTTCCCGGGTGACCCCGAAATCTCCCTTGGGCAGACCTTCGGCCACGTCTTCCGAGGTGACTCCGGCCAGAGCCACTTCCGCGTCGTGAACCATGATGGAGCCGTTGCCGGAAAGGGACGTGAGCGTTCCTCTTTCAAACAGATCCACGATGACCGGCCCCAAGCCCACCTTGACGGGATGGCCGCCCATGGCCAGCATGACCGTCCGGCCGGTTCGCGCCGCCTGGGCCACTGAGAAGGCCGCCTTTTTCAGATCCGAGGCGGCCAGAATATTGGGCAGCCCTTCGGCGAAGCTCTTAAGGCTCCGGCCCGGCGCGAGGGGTTCGGCGAAATCCTCCGCCGAAACCCGGCTCTCGCGTTCGAGCAGAGAGCCGAGCCTGACTCGGCTAAAATCCAGCTCCGGCAGGCTCTTTTTCACGAGCGGCCTCCGCCTTCGATGATGACGTGATCGACCAGAGCGCAAATGGCGTGCCCGTACAGAAGATGCAGCTCCTGCATTCTGGGGGTGTCGGGAGCCGGAGCGTCCAAAAGGACGTCGACGAAAGGCAGAGCCGGCTTTTTCCGGCCGCACATGAATATCGTGCCGAGCCCCCCGGCCTTGGCGGCTTCCAAAGCGTTGACGACGTTGGGGGACGTCCCGCTGGTCGATATGCCCCACAGAACGTCTCCAGGCCGGCCCAGCGCCTTTATCTGCCGCCGAAAAACTTCTTCGAAGCCGTAATCGTTGCCGATGGCCGTCAATTTGGACGTGTCGGTCGAGAGGGACATGGCGGGCAGGCCAGACCTTTCGGTCAAAAACCGACCCACGAATTCCGCCGCGAAATGTTGAGCTTCGGCCGCGCTGCCGCCGTTGCCGCAAATATATATGACCCCTCCCCCGGTCAAAGACCGGGCGATCATTTCCGCCGCCGAAACGACGATGGAGTCGCGCGATCCGGCCTCCGCCAAAGAAGCGGCCAAGTCGTCAAAGGCTCGTCTGACGATGTTTTTCACGAATGCACCCCAAAAAACAAAAATTGCGTCGACGCGCTCGGCCCAATCCGTCGGCCCGACGAAAGGGGACGACCGACGCCGCCCGAAACTGAAACAGTCATGACCGCTGGCGGCTTTGCCCCGCTCCCGGCCGCCGACGCCGCAAATCGCGGAGCCGCCTCCGCCTCTTCCTCGGCCGCCTCAATCCTCATTCTCATCCTCATTCTCATAGGCGACGAGATCAGCCGTCTTGGTCGAAGATGACCAGATTGTCGCGATGAATGACTTCCTCCGAGTGGCTGAAGCCAAGGGCCGCCTCTATTTCGGCGCTTTTGAGGCCTTTAATTTTTTGGATCTCCAAAGCGCTGTAGTTGGCGAGTCCGACGCCAAGTTCCCGACCGTTCTGACCGTCCGTCAGAGTCACGACGTCTCCGGCCTGGAAGAGTCCTTCGACGGCGGCGACGCCGCTGGGCAGGAGGCTTTTGCCCCGCTCCACCAAAGCCTTGACGGCTCCGGCGTCCAGTCGGATCGTTCCCTTCGGCCTGGTCGCGAAGGCCAGCCAATGTTTTTTGGCCCGCCGGCGCTTTTTGGAGGGCGCAAAAAAAGTGCCCAGGGGCTCGCCCGCCAGAAGACGCTCCAAAACGTCTCTGGTCAAGCCGTTGGCGATCAGGCTGGCCATGCCCCTTTCGGCCAGCCGGCCGGCCGCTCTGACCTTGGTGAACATGCCCCCCGTGCCTAAAGGACCGCCGGAACCGGCGCTGTCCAGAAGCTTCTGGTCGACTCGCTCCACTTCGGCGATCAGCGCGGCCTCAGCGTCCTTTCGGGGATCGGAGCTATAAAGGCCGTCCAAGTCAGTGAGATTTATGAACAAATCGGCATCCCACAAGCTGGCCACCATGGAGCCCAAGGTGTCGTTGTCGCCGACTTTCAGCTCCTCCACGGCCACGGTGTCGTTTTCGTTGATGATCGGCACGACCCCCATTTCGACCAAGGACATGATGGTGTTGCGGGCGTTCAGAAACCGACGGCGATCGGCCAGATCGTCGGCGGTCAGCAAAATTTGGGCGCATTTCAGATGGAAGGCTTCCAGAGTCTTTTCCCACGCGCTCATGAGGGTGACTTGACCGGCCGAAGCGCAGGCCTGTTTCAGGCGCACGGTCGTCGGTCTGGTCGTCAAGCCCAGTTTTTGAACCCCGGCCGCCACGGCGCCGGAGGAAACCAGAACCACCTCCAACCCGCGCCCGCGCAGCTTGGCCAGCTGTCCGGCGAAGGAACGAAACCGGCCAAGGGACAAACGCTCCTGAGCGCAGACGAGAGAGCTGCCTATCTTGACCACCAGGCGCCTGACTTTTTTTAACTCTGACCTCTTGTCCATATTTTTGGAACTTTCGTCCTTGTCGGGAGGCGGCCTATGGCCAACCGGAGGAAGAAGCCGCCAGGCCCGAAACAAGCCGTTGACCTGCTCCATGTGCGCGAATCTTATCGTTAAATCAGAAAATTGCCGCGAACGGCGATCTTCGTCAAACGAGCTGCAATGTAGTATTATAGATTATTTTGCCGGATGAATGTTCGTTCGAGACGAAATTGACGTTAAAAAGAGCCGCCCCCGGAAACGGCCGGCCTGACGCAGGTCGGAAGCCGCCCCTGGAAGGCTCAAGATCTTCAACTGGCGGACAAACAAGTCAGAAAGAAATCGAAAAATAAGTCAGCAATAAATCGAAAAACAAAAAAAGCCGCAGAGCCGAGCAGCGCCGCCCGTCTCAGCCGTTCTAGAAATCAGTTCGAGAAAGCCGTTCGTCAAATCAGTTCGCCAATTCCGCTCATCTGGGCAAAGTCAGCTTGTCATTTTCCCAGATCATGTTATTGGGGCGAGTCTCCAGAAAAGGATTCAAGCGGATCAACGCCGCCGCCGTCGTCCGGTGACGCCGGGCGATGCCGCCCAAAGTTTCGCCTTTCTTCACCACGTAGGTTCTGGCCTGGCGCTGATCCGCCGCCTGGGCTTGGTCGGGCGCGTCAGCCTCGTTCTCTTCGTCGGGGGACGGCGGCGGAGGCGGAGGATTGTTCAACAAGTCCGACAGCCGATCCCTTTCCTTATAGACGTTGGTCAAGGCCCTGTTGAGTATGTCGGCGCGGCTCTTTTCCAAAACAAGCTCCGCTTCGAGAGCTTCGTTCTCCAGCCTGATATTTTCGAGATCTTCATCCGAAACGCCGACGCAACCTTGGCCCAAAAGCAAAAAAACAGCCGAAAGAAAGGCCAAGCCCAGCGGGGCCGCCCTTTTTACTATTCGCTCCATGAACGAAAAATGAGACATGCGTTTTTCTCCGCCCCATAAAGCGTCGTTCTGTCCCGACCGAACAGGCCGCTTTCGGAACCGCGTTCGGCAGAGGTCGACAGAGACGGCCGACAGCTGATTGCGGGATTTCATCTCGGCAAGATGGTGAACTTTTTTCTCATATGATCCGGCTTCAGAGATTCCTTGGACCATCTGAGACCCGGCAGACCTAAATCCTGCTCGCGGTTCACGAAAGTTTTGTCGGCGAAAGCGGCCCGACAAAAGCTGGAGCAAAGGGCGACGTAAATGCCTCTGATGTCCGGGCTGCCTTTTTCCACGTGAATTAGGGCCGTATCAGGACTCAAAGACTCACCTAGGCTGAAGGCCTCGATGCGTCCGTCAATTCTGATGGCCAGCCCCTGCATCTCCAAAGCGACGAAATGCTCCAAAAGGAGATGAACGGCTTCCTTTTCGATCTGCAAGTGGGTGTTTTCGCCGATCTTTTCGGTCTTCGAGGTCAGCCATTTGGCTTCCACCTCCACCAGCTCGTCGCGCAAGGCCGGAGTGACCGTCACCAGCTCGAACCGATTGTTTTTCACGAAGCTGTTGAAATGGTTCTTTTTCTGGTGCATTCTGCGGCCGCTCAAGTTGATGATCTTGTCGGTCAGGTAGACGTAGTCGTCGTTGTCGACGTCTCGTTCGACCTCCCAGGTCGGATGAGCCTTTTGGATCGCCTCGGCCAGATCTTCCGGAATCCTGGAAAGTCTGGGCGTCTCCATCTGATCGACCATAAAATCGACGGCCTTCTGGGCGTCGCCGACGCCCAGCGGCGGCATGGCGAAGGACGGACCGCCGTCTGGGACGGCGATGAGACAAAGACAGTCATGGGCAGTTGTCCAAGAAAAATGATAAAACCCCTGCCAGATGAACATGTTGGTGAAATTGGCGTCGGAAGTGTATAGGGGACGGCGTTTCTCCATTTCCCTAAAGACGGATCTGTCGGCCAGAGTCAAGGGCTTGAAACTCAAATAGTCCTCCGGAACGACGGGCGCCCCCTAGATGGGGCTCCGTCGGATGGACCCTGTCGCCGACAGAGTCGTATGATTGGGCGCGGGCGCAAGTTGGGAGGACTAGTGCGGGAGACCCGAAAGACGACCGCCCTTCTTCGCCAAAATAGACGGCAAGCCAAACCTGGCAACCGGGATAGTCTACCAACCCTAGGCTTTTAAAGCAAGGCCGCGACATAAGGCGCAATCGACGCCAGGGTTTTTTTTCCGCCTGTCCCGCCGACATGGGCAAGGAGTCGGCCAAATTGCCGCCGACGCCCGCCGAATTGGCGACGTCAATTCGCGTCCAGATCTTTTATGGCCCCCCCGTGTCCCCTGGGCCGTCCCCCTTGGCCTTCCGGCCTTGGGGCGCTTTAGGGCCTAAACCGGAGCTCGCCTCGCCGAAGATCCCAAGCCATTTTGCCCCTATTTTCCAGAATGATCTGACTTTCTGTCAGCTTATAATCAAATAATTAGACTAATTTTTATCCAAAAGCTTATGTCCGTTTTCCGGAGACCTTCGTTTCATGTCTCAGCTTTGGTCTCATTTTAGCTCGGGCGAAGCTCCTCGACCTCGTTTTTCGTCTTTCGCGGAAGAAGCTCATGAGCAAAGTCCTCCTCGCCGCCAAAATTCGAAGGCCCGAGGACTGACCAGGGAAGCGGCCGATTTGGCCAAAGCCGCGCTCAACCTGGCCTCGTCGCCAGGCCGGTTGAAGAAAGGGCGTTCCGAAGACGGATCAATTCTGCGGTTATCGGCTTCAAAAGATGATTTTTCAGTGTTTTCCGAGGCTTTTCGGCCAGGCGCCCCTAGCCGGCTCGACTGACAAATCCCTTGTCATCATTTTGACTATCTGATATTGTTGCGAAATATTTTGGAATCAAGTCTCTCCTCGTCTCAATCTCCGGCTTATTTCCAGTTGATCTTCCGAGGCTCGCCGCAAAACGCCTTTTTGCAGACCAAGCCGTCGCTTATATCTTCGAGTTCGATGACTTAGATTTGCCGACGTCAAAGCCGAGCCACCCCGAACAAGGGCGCGTTGATTATCCGGATAGGCCCGAGCCGGCTTAATCGAGACGGTCAGAGAAAGTCCCCCGAGGAAAATCCGCCGCCGACAAGGCGCCGATACGGCGCCTGCGAAAAACGCCTCCTCCCCGCCTTTAACCTCATGGTTTTCCTCCTTTTGCGCGGCCAGGCCGTCAGGCGGGATTTTCCAAAAACCCCTGAACCTTTGGCGAAACGGCGGTCTCCGAAAAACGAGCCCCTAGAACCAATCTCGGCCAAGGGGTTCTCTGTTTTTCATGACTTAGGCGCGACCAAAGATCCGCAAAATTTTAATTTGGCCTGTCGGCGCCTGGCCGAAGCCGCTTCGAATCGCCATTGTCGCCCATTTTGCGTCGCCAATTTGCGAGCGATCCGCAGGCGAAAGCGTCCTTTTGTCGGCCTGCCCAAGTTGGCCAAAAGGAACAGGCCGATGGCGGAGCTCGACTTGGAGCTCGACTTAATGCTCAACTTGCCCTAACCAACAAAAGCGAAGAACCATGTCCCTTTCCTCCAAACCAGTTTATGTGACCACCAGCGCCGAAAGCCGCGAGCTGGACAGAATTGCCATAGCCGATTTTGGCCTGGCCGGTCTCGTCCTGATGGAAACGGCGGCCCGCTCCATATTTAGTCGAGCCTTGGATTTCTGGCCGGATTTGCAAACCCGAGCCCAAAAAATCCTCGTTCTGGCCGGCCCCGGCCAGAATGGCGGAGACGGTTGGGTTCTGGCCAGGCTGTTTTCTTCGCTGGGCCATCCAGTCGACTGCTTCCTCGTCGGCAAGCCCGGAGCGGAGCCGAAAGGCGACGCCGCCCCGAACTTCGCCCTGGCCAAGAAGCTGAATCTGTCCATCCGCCTCGTGCAGTCGGACGACGACCCTCTGCCGACCTTTTCCGACTACGACCTCGTCGTGGACGCCATTTTCGGCACCGGCCTGGATCGTCCCCTAACCGGCCAGGCGGCCAGAACGCTCAAAAGCGCCCAAGCCGCCCGACGCTCTTTCCGGGTTCTGGCCGTCGACATTTGCTCCGGCCTCTCCGGAGACGCCGGAACGGCCGGCCCGGAAGTCCTGCCGGCCGATCTGACCGTCAGTCTGGGAACTTTCAAATGGGGTCACTTCCTTCAAGACGGTCCAGCCCTTTCCGGAGAGCTGCAACTGGGCGACATAGGCTTGTGTCCGGCGATGCTGGAACAGGCCGGTCTGCGGGCCAGACTGCTTGACGCTTCTCTGGCCAAGACCTTTGTCCCCCCAAGGCCCAAACACGGGCACAAAGGCTCCTTCGGCCATTGTCTTATGGTCGGCGGCTCCCCGGGGAAGACCGGCGCCGTCGTCCTGTCGACCCTCGGGGCTCAGCGCTCCGGCTGCGGCCTCATCACCGCCGGACACCCCGCTTCGCTGAGCGGCGTCATGGAAGCCAAACTGACCTCGGCCATGACCCTTTCTCTGCCTGAAGACAGCCAAGGCGGCCTGTCCTTCAAAGCCGCCGAACCCATTTTGGATTTCATGTCCAAAGCCCAGGCCTTAGGTCTCGGACCCGGCCTAGGCCTAGGCGAAGAGCAAAAGGAGCTGACTCTGCGTCTGATTTCGACGGCGGCCAAGCCTATGGTCATAGACGCCGACGCCTTGACTAATCTGGTCGGACGACTGGAGGAACTGAAAAAAGTTCCTTGGCCCCGAGTCCTGACCCCTCACCCTGGAGAAGCGGCCAGGCTTCTTGGCTCGACTTCGGCCGAAGTCCAAGCCGATCGGCCGTCGGCGGCCGCCGCCCTGGCCGAAAAAAGCGGAGCCATAGTCGTGCTGAAAGGCTCTAACACTTTGCTGGCCGCCCCCTCCGGCGAAATCCTCGTCAACTCCGTCGGCGGTCCGGTTCTGGCCGCCGGCGGCTCCGGCGATCTTCTGGCCGGCCTCGTCGCCGGTCTTCTGGCCCAGAACGCTCCTCCCCTGGCCGCCGCCGCTCTGGGCGTCTTCCTCCATGGTCTGGCCGGAGACGTCGCCGCCTCGCGGCTGGCCGACCGAGGCGTTTTGCCGACCGAAATACAGGCCTGTCTGCCTGAAGCCTGGAAGAAGGTTCTCGGCTCTGGCACGGATAATGCAACATACGCCTGACAAGCCCCTTCCAGGCTCGAGCCGCCGTCAGCCCTTCGCGGTCATGACTCCTTAGTTCCTTTGTTTGACGAAAGCCCGCTGGTGCATTTATGAAGCCGAAAAAACTGGCCAAAATTGTCATTGCCCTCCTCGCCCTCGCTATCTTGGGCTTCTTTCTGCCCAACCTGTTCTCCCGTCAAAAAGTGGATAATTTCTATCGCGCTCAGCGAGTAAATAAAGGACAACTCCGGATCGCCGTAGGCGCCACCGGCACCATCAATCCGGTCATGGTCGTCAACGTCGGCACCCAGATTTCCGGGACGATCAAAAACATCCTGGTCGATTTCAACGATTCGGTCAAAGAAGGCGAGCTGCTGATGGTGTTGGACGATCAGCTCTTTCAAGCCAAAGCCGACATGTCCCGGGCCAACCTGGCCAATTCGGAAGCCCAGCTTCAATTGGCCCAGCTAAAATACGACCGTCAGGAAAAGCTCTACAAAAACGGCTCCGCCCCCAAGGAAGAGTTCGACGTCGCTTCGGCCAACCTGGCCATGGCCAAAGCCAGCGTGGCCCAGCATGAAGCCTCGCTGGCTCAGGACATCTACAATCTCAACAACACCCGCATCCTGGCCCCCGTGGACGGCGTGGTCATCAACAGAGCCGTGGACGTCGGCCAAACCGTGGCCGCCAGTTTTCAGACCCCCACCCTCATCGACATAGCCGGCGATCTGACCAAGATGCAAATCAACGCCAGCTTCGCCGAAGCCGACATAGGCCGTCTCTCGCCCGGCCTGGACGTCGTCTTCACCGTCGACGCCTACCCCGGCGAGAATTTTTCCGGTCGGCTTCGCCAAATCCGCCTCAACCCGACCATCACCTCCAACGTGGTCACCTACGACGTGGTCATAGACGTCGACAACCCCGACCTAAAACTCCTGCCCGGCATGACCGCCTATGTCGACATAGAGCTTTACCGCGAAAACGACGTCCTTTTGGTTCCCAACTCGGCCCTGAACTATCGCCCTTCCGATCAGCTGCCGGAAGAGGCCGCCTCGGTCTCGTCGGCTGCGGCGGCCGAGCCCCCGCAAGAGCGGCCGACGGGCGACGGCCTCCGAAACGAGCCGCCGAACGGTCAGGCCCGCGCCGACGCCAGCCCTGAACGGACCGGCGACAGAGCCGTCGGGCACTGGGGCGGCGGCAGGGGCGCCCCCATGGAGGCGGCCGAAAACCAGCTTCAGGACTCTCAGGAAGTTCACGGCCGGGTGTACGTGCTGGAGAACGGCAAGCCCAAAATGGTCGGTCTGACTCTGGGCCAGACCGACCTGCGCCAGACCATAGTCAGATCCGGAGATCTCCGGCCCGGCCAAATGGTCGTCATCGGCGAGAACCAGCCGGAAGGCGATCGGACTCTCTTGACCCCCGGCCGCAGGAGGTTCTGATGTCGGCCGAGACAGTCATAGAGACGAACGCTCTCAAAAAGTCCTACGTCACCGAAGCCGGGGATCTGGAAGTTCTCCACGGCGTGGATTTCAAAATCGAGCCGGCCGAGTTCGTGGCCATCATGGGCCCCTCCGGTTCGGGCAAGTCCACCTTCATGAACATCTTAGGCTGTCTGGACGTGCCGACTTCCGGCGAATACAGACTCTTGGGCGAAGAAATCGGCTCTTTGAGCGCCGACCAGCTGGCCAACCGCCGCAACCGCTTTCTGGGCTTCGTCTTCCAAGGCTTCAACCTTCTGCCTCGGGCCGATCTCCTGGAAAACGTCGGTCTGCCTCTCCTGTACGCCAAACAGCCGGGCGCGGTCAGACGAGCCCGGGCCATGGAAATGTTGGGCAAGGTGGGACTCTCCCCTTGGGCCAAGCATAGGCCCAGCCAGGTCTCCGGCGGTCAGCAGCAGAGGGCGGCCATAGCCAGGGCTCTGGCCGGCAGCCCCAATCTGGTTCTGGCCGACGAGCCGACCGGCAATCTGGACAGCCAGACCAGCGATGAAATAATGCGTCTTTTCTGCGAATTGAACGATCAGGGCTTGACCTTGATCGTGGTCACCCACGAACCGGACGTGGCCGCCTGCGCCAAACGTCTGGTCAAATTTCACGACGGTCTCATCGTGGAAGACGCGCCGATCGAAGACCGCAGGAGGCTCTGAAAATGTTTTCCGCCATGCTCCTGGAAGCCGTCAGAGCCATCGGCGCCAATAGAATGCGCTCCTTTCTGACCATGCTGGGCATGGTCATTGGCGTCGCCGCCGTCGTCCTGATGCTGGCCGTAGGCGAAGGCACCCGAGTCACCATCAAAAAACAGGTGGACAGCTTAGGCACCAACGTCTTCATCATTCTGGCCGGCTTCCAAAACACGTCCGGCGCCCGCTCCGGCTCCGGAACGCGCCACACCTTGAACGAAAGCGACGCCGAAGCTCTAGCCCAACTGGAGGGAGTGGAAGCCGTCTCTCCGGTCGTCAACAGCAACAGCCAAATGGTGGCCGGCGGTCAAAACTGGAACACCATGGTCATGGGCGTCAACAGCGACTTTCTGACCGTCAGATCCTGGGATCTGGCCGCTGGCCGGCCCATGGACGAGTTGGACGTCCAAACCGCCTCCCGATCCATCTGGCTGGGCCAGAGCGTCGCCAAGGAGCTCTTCGGCTCTCTTGATCCCTTGGGCCAGACGGTTCGGGTCAAAAACGTGCCCTTTTTGGTCGAGGGCCTTTTGGCCGCCAAAGGACAAAGCCTGGACGGCCGAGATCAGGACGACACGGCCATAGTCCCCCTCACCTCCTCGCAACGCTACCTGGCCGGCAGCCAATTCAGAGGCATGGTTCGCATGATCATGCTGAAGGCCGTCACCCCGGACATAATGCCTAGACTGGAAGAAGACATCAGAGACCTTCTGAGAGAGCGCCACCACATTCTCGACCCCATGCAGGACGACGATTTCTTTTTGAACAACCTCTCGGCCGTCATGGCCTCGGCCGAAGCCACGGCCGCCGCCATGACCCTCCTGTTGGGGGCCATCGCCTCGGTCTCTTTGGCCGTCGGCGGCATCGGCATCATGAACATCATGCTCGTCTCCGTCACGGAGCGGACGCGGGAAATAGGAATCCGCCTGGCCATCGGCGCCAGACGGAAGGACATTCAGACCCAATTCATGCTCGAAGCCATGCTCGTCTCCTTGACCGGCGGCTTGCTGGGCTTGCTGTCGGGCGCCTCCGGGGCTCTTCTGGTTCAAGCCGTCTGGCGAACCTCGGTCATGATCACTCCCGCCTCCATGATTCTCTCCTTCACCGTCTCGGCGGCCATCGGTCTTTTCTTCGGCTTCTATCCGGCTTGGAAAGCGGCTCGGCAAAATCCCATCGAAGCTTTGCGGTTTCAGTGATTTTATAAATTGGTCAGCGAATGTCCGCTTGAGCCCATGTCGCAGCCAGTAGCGTTCCTCGGATGTCCCCCAAAACCCGACGCGAGCTCCATAAAGGCCCATGCTCCAACAGTTTCGCCACGCGCCAGCATTAGGTCTATACTTTCCGTTAGATTTGATGTTTTTGCAACTCTCGAATCGGGAATACAAATATAATTTAAATTCAAGCAATTAATTTGTAAATAGACAGCTTTTTAACAATCATTTCCATCTATTCGACATGACTGCTCTTTATTCAATATATATAACGTGGCTATTGTAATCATAAATATAACAAATCATCTTTTATTTAATCTATAAACAAACTAAACATCTATATTTATTTTTTTTATGGAATATTTTATCCATATTGCTGCGTTCGATATATTCTCTCGCCAGGTTTATGATCATAAAATCAATTTTATTCGAACCTTCAATTTCCGCTGTCCACTCTCGCGTCGTCACAGCCTCACAAAAATGTTTCCATTGTCTCTACTGTTCAAATTTGGCTGTCTAATGTGATTCGACTTTATCTAATATGGCTATTTTGTCTGTCTTTCCCTTTCCGCCCTCCCTTTCGTTCCATCTCGCCTCAGTCGGCGTCAACATAATTTGGTCAAGACAGCGTTCTTTATTAAATACCTCATTGCTCTAGAGGTCTTTAGCCGCTTCGGACATGAAAATTATTCTTGACAAAAAACGCCCTTATGCTATACTTTTGGCCATGCTTGAAACACGAGTGCCTTGTCAAATAATGGGCGCCTCATTTTGTTTTGAAATTATCGCTAGTTCTTCAAGTCTTTTCTGGGCTCGCTGACTGCAGCGGCGAAATTGCGCCAGGCGAGACTTTGAACGGCAGGCCTGCAGCTTACGCTTTTCCAGGCCCGAACTCTGAGGCCGATTTGCTCAGGGGTTGGATTGCCCTTGCCTTTTGGCGGGGCAAACTTCGCTTTACACGTTGAACGACGGGTCCGCTCCGAACCAAACGGACGCTAATTCCGTTTTTTTCTAGGGCTCGTCTTCCAAGCGCATTTTTTCGATCAACCACGATGGTGGTGGCTTTCGGCCGGCGCCTTTTTTTCCGAGGCAGGTTAGAAAGACACGAGCCAACTCCGGCCGCTGAATACCCCTGGCTGGAGTAAACTTAAGTATTCCAAATTACGGAGGAATCTTCATGGCTTTAGACTGGAAAGAACTGACTGGCAAAGGCGCCAAGGATTATGAAATCGCCGAAGCGGCTGAAAAGCAACTCGTCAAGATTAAAGACGTCGCCGCTAAAATGGGACTCACCGACGACGAAGTCCTTCCTTATGGCCACTACATCGCCAAAATCGACTACGCCAGAGCTTTGGATCGTTTGGCCGACAAGCCCAACGGCAAGTATATTGACGTCACCGCCATCACCCCCACTCCCTTGGGAGAAGGCAAATCCACGACCACCATGGGTCTGGTGCAGGGCCTCGGAAAATTGGGCCTGTCCGTCACCGCCGCCATTCGTCAGCCTTCCGGCGGTCCGACCATGAACATCAAAGGCTCCGCGGCCGGCGGCGGCATGAGCCAGTGCGTTCCTCTGACTCCCTTCTCCTTGGGTCTCACCGGCGACATCAACGCCATCATGAACTCCCACAACTTGGGCATGGTGGCCGTCAACTCCCGCATGCAGCATGAGCGCAACTACGACGACGCCACTTTGGAAAAACGCGGTCTGAAGCGTTTGGACATCGATCCCACCAGGGTCGAGTTCGGCTTCATCATGGACTTCGCCGCCCAGTGTCTGCGCAAGATCATCATCGGTCTCGGCGGCAAGCAAGACGGCTATCTGATGGAATCCAAGTTCGGCATCGCCGTCAGCTCCGAAATTATGGCCATTCTGGCTGTCGCTTCTGATCTGAAAGACTTGAGGGCCAGACTGGGCCGCATCGTCGTCGCCTATGACAAAAAAGGCAAACCGGTCACCACTTCAGATCTGGACGTCGCCGGCGCCATGACCGCCTGGATGGTCGAAGCTCTCAATCCCAACCTGCTCCAGACTTTGGAAGGCCAGCCCTGCTTCGTGCACGCCGGCCCCTTCGCCAACATCGCCATCGGCCAGAGCTCCATCGTGGCCGACCGTCTGGCTCTTAAGCTGGCCGACTACCACGTCACCGAGTCCGGTTTCGCCGCCGACATCGGTTTCGAGAAGTTCTGGAACCTCAAATGCCGCTTCTCCGGCTTGGTTCCCAACGCCGCCGTCATCGTGGCCACCGTCAGGGCTCTTAAATGCCACGGCGGAGCTCCGATTCCCGCTCCCGGCAAGCCCCTGCCCGAAGAATACAAGCAAGTTAACGTCGGCCAGGTCGTCAAGGGCTGCGAGAACCTCGTTCACCACGTCAACGTGGTCAAGAAGTCCGGCATCAGCCCGGTCGTCTGCATCAACTCTTTCGTCACCGACACGAAAGAGGAGATCGACGCCATTAAGAAAGCCTGCGTGGACGCCGGCGCCCGCGTGGCCGTTTCCGATCACTGGCTGAAGGGCGGCGAAGGCGCCATCGAACTGGCCGAGGCCGTTAAAGACGCCTGCAACGACAAGCCGAACTTCAAGTTCCTCTACGAACTCGACCAGCCCCTCAAGGATCGCGTCGAAGTCATCGCCAAAGAGGTCTACGGGGCCGACGGCGTCGACTACAGCCCGGACGCTCTCAAGAAGATCGACGGCTTCCAGAAGGATCCCGCCACCGCCAACCTCGGTCTGTGCATGGTCAAGACTCACCTGTCTCTGTCCGACAACCCCACCATCAAGGGCGTGCCCAAGGGCTGGAGACTGTTCGTCCGCGACGTCCTCATCTATGCCGGCGCAGGCTTCGTGGTTCCCGTCGCCGGGGCCATCACTCTCATGCCTGGCACCGCTTCCGACCCGGCTTATCGCCGCGTCGACGTCGACACCGCGACCGGCAAAGTCAAGGGCTTGTTCTAAACCCCGAGGCTATCCGTCGCCTGGCGTCAGCATGACGCCATAGGTTGACGCCAATTGAAAAGGCCGCCGCTCCCCTGAAAGGGAAGCGACGGCCTTTTTTATTAGCAACATGATGATTTCAAACTTGAAGGGCGCCGCGAGGCGCCGGCGCGAATTTCGGATCAAAACCCAGTCTTGAATCGAGGGCTCGTTCAGCGACTTTTCGTCAATTTCTTCTAGTTAGTTTCGTCGCGGGAATGGCCGCTTGCCTACGCGTCACATATATCTGACGATGGAGTCTATGGGCTTGCGGTGCTTGTCTCTGACTTTGTCTCCAGAGGGATAGCCTACGGCCACCACCAAAAAAATCCCGTTGCTCTCAGGGATGTTCAGAAGCTGTCTAAGCTTGGGTCGGTCAAAGAGGCCGACGATGCAGGTTCCCAGCCCCTGACTCTCGGCTTCCAGGCATAGAGACAACGTGACCGCCCCCAAATCGCCTTTGGCGAAATACTGACTGTCGATCATGCAGGCGATCTTGGGCATGAGTTCGGCGCGCTCCTCGACGACGACGAAAAAGGCCTTCGCCTGGCCGATGTATTCGTTGATCCCTAAATGCATGGTCGTTTTGGCGACTTCAGAGACCAGGTCCGGACTTTCCACGACCACGAAGCTCCAAGGCTGAGAATTGCAGGCCGACGGCGTCAGTCTAGCCGCTTCTATGCACTTGACCAGTTTTTCATGTTCGACTTTTTGATCCTTGTAAGTTCTGCAACTCTGCCGTTTTTTGGCCAATTCCATATAATCGCTCATAAAAACCTCCCTTTTCGGGTTTTCCGGCCAGAGCCGGGCGGGCGTTGCTTTGGAGATGCGAACGCTTTATTTACTCTGAAAAGTCATACATGTCGACGATTTATATGTCATCCATTATTTTTTGAACTTTTTTCCAAAAATTTTTGGGTTTCACGACCTTGACATGCTTGCCCCAAGTGTACAAATGCCAAGCCATTTCCACTAGGCCGCCGCAACGGAACTTGACCGTCAGAGAGCCGTTCGGATTGAGCTTTTTTTCCTGGCCCGGGTGAAAGATGAACTTGTCGGCGTCCTTAGCCGCTTCTTCGTCGAACAGCCATTCTACATCAACGGGCGGTTCGTGAAAAGCCCCAAAAGACTTGGCGGCGTAGTCCTTTAGATCGAAATTTTTGTCTTCTTCGAAATCCTGATCAAGAATAGTCGCTTCCATTATTTTGTCTATCGTGAAATGCCTTATTTCATCAGGCTCGCTTTTCTGGTAACGCGCCACAAAGTAGTGTCGTCTCTCCCCGTAGAGAATGCCCAAGGGAATCAGCGTCAAGTCCAACTCGCTGCCCCAGTAGTCGTACTTGATTTTGACGAGACGCAAGCGCAGGACGGCTTCCCTAATGGTTTTGACTATATTTTGGTCATATTTGAGCTCAGGACCGGGCCTGGAAGCGTAACCTTCGTATTTCATCAAATCTTCCAAGTCGTTCGTCGCCGCCTGCCGCAAATGAACCAAACTTTTCAACTTTTCCCCGGCGCTGGCCAGATTGGCCGCCTGCGTCGGCAAGTTCAGTTTTTTCAAAGCCGCGATCGCCGCCGGAAAAGCCGCCAATTCATCGTTGGTCACGGAGGAAAGAATGACGGGATCCATTCGCCGAGTCGTCAGACGGTAATGCTTCGTCGGTCCGTCCCGATCGCAAATGACGAAATCCCCGCCGAAAAAATTGGCCACGGCGTTGCGCATCCGTTCCGCCGTCCGGCGAGAGACTTGGAATTTTTCTTCAATGTCCCCCAGAGACACGCCGACGCTGGTGGTCTGCAGCCACATCACCAGCTCCATCATGGTCAGGAATTGACCATAATTTTCGCCGTCATAAGCCATAAAATCCCCTTTTCGTCCGACCAACAATCATTATATCGCTTTTCCGAAGCTTGGCAGTTATTTTTTGTCCAAAAACAGCCAAGCCCCCCCCCGGCGCTCGCGCCACCTATGGCGTCTTCTTCCTTCGTCCCAGCCGCGCCAAAAGCGCCTTTCTTCCGCTCCGCCCCAGCCAAACATCGCGCCTTGCGCCCGCGCGAATTTTGGTTTTAGGGTATCCTCCGCAAACAATTAGTCGGCGACGCGCCAAGAGCTTTTTGATTATTTAGCGTTCTTTCAAGTTTCCTCTGGACGCCTCAAGCTATCTTACTAAGATCAGAACCGTCCTATACCTGAACTTTTTTCCATTTCAACCGCAAAAACCCCTTATGGTCGACGACTCTTCTCCTTTGGCCTTGCATTCCTCCGTCAGCAGAGCCGCTATTTCCGACGGATCCTCGAGGCCTAGTATTGACGCTTTCTTGGCGGCCAAAGCGAAGTCCGCCGGAGTCAATCTCGACAGACTTATGGAGCGACGAAAGCCAAAAAAGTGTTCGAAGGCGGCTGCTATCATCTCTGGGGTTAAATAACCGAATTTGACCTTGAACGTGAATCGTCTCAAACTAGCCGCATCAAGTCGATCCATAAGATTCGTGGTGCAGGCGAAAGGCCAGGGATGAGTCTCCATCCAGGTCAGCATCTCGTTGACGTGGCTTATTTCCCAATTCCTCACCGCGCGCTTTCTGTCTCCCAAAAAACTGTCCGCTTCGTCGAAGATCAAAAATTTGCGCTGCTCCCGAGCTTGTTTGAACGCCCTGGCAATATTCTGTTCAGTGCCGCCCACATAACAGTCCATTAAATCGCTGGCTCGAAGATGCATCACCGTCAAGTCCATCTTCTTGGCCAGATACCGGACATATTCGGATTTTCCCGTCCCAGGAGCGCCGTACAGACAAAGAGAAAAATGTTTTAACCCTTTTGATAATATCTTTTCGGTTAAAACACTCAGATCCATATTCACGTTGACCAGTTCGAGATTAAAATTGATCTCTTCCCGCTCAGCTTGCTTTATTATCCCGGAGATGGCCATTTCCAAACTGTCCAGGGTCCTTTTGACGACGCTGGGATCGCCGACGATTTTTCCTGCCTTCACCGAGCTGGTCATGTAGGCCGGAGGGGTTTCGTAAGTCCGACTCAGCTCTCGAATTTCCGCGTCGCCTAAAGTCAAATCGTTTTTCGCCAATTCGTCGCGCCACATTTTGGCCCTGACTTCCGGGGGAGGGATCTTAAGTTCCAGAGCATAGGAAAATCGCCTCAGAAAAGCCGAATCAATGTTTCGCACATGGTTGGTTATCCAGATTACCGGCGCCTCGTTTGTCTCCAACATCTTATTTAGATACAATTTGGAATATTTGTCGCTGACGCTGTAGTCGAACACGTCGCTGGCCTCGTCGAACAATAGGACGGATTTCGGATCATTTTTGACCATAATTTTGGCCATTTTCAAGTTGTCCAGACGCGCTGACCGATTATTCGACAATTCTCTTTCGGAAACGGAATATAAATCGGCTCCGGCGGCCGAAGCCAAAGTTTTGGCGAACTCCGTCTTCCCTGTCCCCGGGGCGCCATAAAGCAACAGATTGATGCCCGGCATTTTAGCGGCTGTGGCTCTTTCCAGCAAATTAGCCAAAAAATCGAAATCTTCTGTCAAATGCCCAAAATCGCTCCGTTCTAAATTGGGCTGAACCTTGCCGCCCAAAACTAGACTTTTAATGTCAGATTCGCCCGTTCGCAGAGCGGTCAGGACAATATCCGACAAACTGGTCAACATAAACGATTCTCGGTCTTTGTCGACTCTAAATATCCCTTTATTAATCAAATCAGAATTATAATTCAATATTTGACTAATTTCATTAGCTTTTAAGCCTACAAATAACGCAAAATTTTCGAGATTCTTATAATTTATACAACTAGATAGCAAATGTATATCAAATTTGCTTGTTAAGACCTCAAAATATGGTATAGATTTTAATGAAATAATAAATTTTATTATTTCTCTTTCTTTGTCATTAAAGTTAAAAATCGAGCAAATCTTGTTTAATTCTTCTATTATTATGTTATTTTCTGGCTCCACAATCTTATTAAAATGTTCGCAGATTAAAAAGCGTATGAAAGGAAATAATTGTTCACAATTTTCTTCTCTAGAATATTTGCTAAGCCAGCTATTTTTTTTAACGCTCTTTAAATCGCCATCTTCACCAGCAAATTTATTATACAAATCCGTATAATCCGTATCTAAAAGATATTCATGGTAATTTTTAAACCAATTAAATATCTGTTCCATAGCCGCAAAAGGTAAAGGGCCAGCTAACAGTCTTTGCAAATAATAAATTATCATTTCAATAAAGTATTGTTTCACTTTCGCAAACCTCAGTCAATTTTATTGTCTATGAATTCCAATTAACAATAAATTCTTTATAGGCAACTTATTTATACAAATAAATACGACAATTTATGTCGCATGTATTCCAGACCCAAAGAATCCGCCAAGGCGACATGACCTCTGCTCCCCTTTTGGTCAGACCGGCTGACGACGACGACTTTGCCAACTAGTTAGCGCCCCTTCAATACGTCATATTTCAACACACAAACACGACAATTTATGTCGCATACATACCAGACCCAAAGTATCCGCCAAGGCGACATGACCTCCGCTCCCATTTCGGTCAGATCGGCTGACGACGACTTTGCCAGCTAGTAAGAGCCCCTTCAATTCGTCATATTTCAACATATAAACACGACAGTTTATGACGTATGTATCTCTGACCCAAAAAATCCCCCCGCCCGACAAGACCCCAATGTTCAGAATGTCCAGGTCTCGATTGCTCTTCAGCCCTGCCGCTCGGCGCTCCGAAATTGCTCGGCGCTCCGAGATTGCCCGGCGCTCCGAGATTGCCCGTCGCTCTCCATGAACTCGCCCATCCCCATCTTTTTCTGTTTCCTTCTGACGCGATTTCCCGCCGTCAACGCCTTGATGGTCAATAATGAACCCGAAGGCGCTCCATAACCAAACCACCGACGCGGAAAGTTCGCCTAAGTCTTCCTATAAATTAGGTCTCTTTCCGGACGCCCTCGCTCTTGGCCGCAGTTTCTGAAGTCTGGCCTGGCGCTGACATTTAGCCTTTCAGGCTGAGACCATGTCTTGACATGAACCCCCTGATGCCCGGTTCGGTCCGGTCGCTCATATGCAGACGCCCAGAAGCAGCGCAAAAAAAAACGGCCGCCTGAAAACAGGCGACCGTCGTAAATTGGTCAGGCTTTTCGTACTTTGGCTTTTGGCGCCGCGTTTGGGGAAGCGCCAGAAAAATAAGATAAATCAGCGGCAAACGTCTTGCCGCCAAAAGCGGAGCCTTTAGCGCGTCACTTTTTCTTGTCTGTTTTCTTCTTGTCGCCGGCGGCCGCTTTTTTGTCGACGCCCGGGGTGGCCCCGGAAGCGGCGTCGGCTTCAGCCTTTAGCCCCTTGGGCACGGCGACGACGGCGACAGGCAGATCGGCCGTCTTGACCAAGGTCAGATTATCCGGGAGCTTGACCTGAGACAGATGCATGGTTTGGCCTAAGCCCAAAGGCGTCACGTCGGCCTCGATGAACGAGGGGATGTCGCCAGGCAGACCCGAGACGGTGATTTCTCGTTCGCCCAACTGCAGCTGACCGCCTCTTTCCACGCCGGCGGGCTTGCCCACGAGCGAGAGGGGGACTTGCACGGTGACGGGCTTTTGAGGATCTATTTGCTGAAAGTCGGCGTGCAGAACTTTTCTAGAGACCGGATCGACCTGATAGTCCTTCAAGAGGACCGGCTTGGGCTCCATGCCTTCGACGTTCAAAGTGTAGAGGAAACGGTTGCCGTCGGAATCCAGGAAGGCTTTTTTGAACTCGGCGTATTCGACGGACAGGCTTTTGGACTCTTCCAGGCCGGGACCATAAAAAACGATGGGGAGCAAACCTTCTCTTCTGAGACGTTTAGCGTGATTGCTGCTGCGAGCCTCGCGGGCTCGGGCGGCTAGGGTGGTGTTGAGACCCATTTGTCATCTCCGTAATATAATTGGCGCGACAGTCTGCTCACACGAATAGAGAACTGATGGAGTCTTCCTGATGGATGCGCCTGATGGCTTCCGAGAGCAAGGAAGCGACAGAAAGAACTTTAATCTTGGACACGTCGCGATTGACCGGCAAAGGAATGGTGTTGGTAACCACCACCTGAGACAAAGCCGAATCATTGATGAGATCGATGGCTTTGCCGGAAAAGACGGCGTGGGTGGCGTAGGCGGCCACATCGATGGCCCCCATGGACAGAACGAAATTGGCCGCCTGGGTCAAAGTCCCGGCCGTGTCGATCATGTCGTCGACGATGATGGCCCGACGACCCTTGACCTCGCCGATGATGCTCATGGCTTTGGCCACGTTGGGAGCTTCGCGGCGCTTGTCGACCACGGCCAAGGGGGCCGATAGCCGTTTGGCCAGATACCTGGTGCGCTCGACGCCTCCGGCGTCGGGAGAGACCAGGATGACGTTGTCCAAATCGTAATTATCTTTTATGTCTTTCAACACTTCCGGAGCGGCGAAGAGATGATCGACCGGGATGTTGAAAAAACCCTGAATCTGACCGGCGTGCAGATCCATGGCCAAAACTCGCGAAGTGCCCGCCGCCGTCAGGAGGTCGGCCACCAGCTTGGCGGAAATAGGCACCCTGGGGGTGGCCTTGCGATCCTGTCTGGCGTACCCGTAGTAGGGTATGACCGCCGTTATCCTCCTGGCCGACGCCCTTTTCAGAGCGTCTATGATCAAAAGCAGCTCCATGAGGTTGTCGTTGACCGGGTGGCAAGTCGACTGAATGACGAAAGCGTCGCGTCCGCGAACGTTTTCGCCTATCTCGACCAAGATCTCGCCATCGGAAAAACGTCTGACTTGGGCCAAACCCAACGGCTGCCAGAGGCATCCGCAGATGTCGGCGGCCAAACTGACGTTAGAGTTGCCTGAGATCAGGACTATTTCGCTAGACATGGAAAACCATCGACATCTTCAGTTTGAAAAAACCAAACTGACAAAAAATAAAAGGCGCGTTTTATAGTCAAATACACGTTTTTTTTATAAATATAAAAAAAACCGTCCATAGCGACGCTGGCTGGGGCGGAAGGATTCGAACCTTCGAATGCAGGAACCAAAACCCTGTGTCTTAACCACTTGACGACGCCCCAGCAAAAAAAAACGAAAGGCGGATACGGCCCTTTCGACGACGCCGTCGGATCGTTTCCGGAACCGTCGTCGACGTCAAGCCAAAGCCGCCGCCTTGACCCACCATTGGGACGGCGGGTCTAGAGAGGCTAAAGCTTGGAAGGCTTTCGCCTCGTCTTCATAGAGGGCCCAACAGGTCGGGCCGCTGCCGGACAGACCGACCAGCGAAGGCGCCGGTCTGGCGGCCGACAAAGCCGCTTTGATCTCGGAAATGGCCGGACACAGCTTCACGGCCGCCCCTTCCAAATCGTTGCGGCCGAACGCGGAATCCAGTCCGCCAAGATCTGCGCTAAAACTAATACTACTACCCGGGCTCGTTGTCAAGCCTAATTCCAAAAACACGGAGGCCGTGGACAGCGAAAGTCCCGGATTGACGAGGATTATCCGAGACCCCGGCAATTTTTCCGAATAGCGAAAAAGCCTCTCCCCGATGCCTCTGGCCACGCAAACGGAGTCCTCCTCCAAAAAAAAAGGAACGTCTCCGCCCAGAGAGGCGGCCAACTCGGAAAGAGCCAGCCGAGACAAGCCGTCTTTATCTCCAAAGCTTCGGGCATTTTTTGGGCCATTTTTTCGGCTCATGTCCAAAAGCTTCAAAACAGCCGCAGCATCTGAGGAGCCGCCGCCCAAACCGGCCCCCAAAGGAATTCTCTTCTTGATCTTGACCCCGACCGGCTCTTCAGGCCAGCCGGTCAAACGCCGGTAAGCCCTGATGGTCTTGAAGACGAGATTGTCGGAACCGCTGAAGCCCGCGTCGGCGAACAGGCGTCCGGCGAAGGGAGAGCCAATTTCGTCGGCGAAACGGAGACAATCGCCTTCCGAAGAGAAGACCGAGGCCGTTTCGGCCTCGGAGAAGCTCGTCTCGTCTCCGCGGCCAGCTCCCTTCGGGACGAAGAGGAAGATCTCGTCGCAAAGGGTCGTCTTGGCCATCACCCCGGTCAGCTCGTGATAGCCGTCCTGACGACGTCCCAACACGTTTAGGCTCAAATTGATCTTGGCCGGCGCCCGCAGGGCCAATCCGAACTGTCCTGACGGATCGGCGCCGAAGACCGGCTCGCTGTCGGCCATGAGCTCAGGACTGCGGTTCCATCCCCTGGATGGACTCCATGGGATTGACCAAATTGAAGACTATGCCGCTGGAGACCTTGGGATAAAAATAGGTGGCCTTGCGGGGCATGACCATGCCGGCTTCGGTCACTTTCAAAATTTCTTCCAAGCTGGTGTGGTTCAAAATGAAAGCCGCTCTCCCTTCGCCGTTCTTCACCTCCTCGATCGTCTCGTCGATGTCGGAGAAATAGCTGATAGTCTTCGGATCGTCGAGGTCGGCTTCGGACAGGCCCAAAGCCTCCTGAAAAACGACGTTGGTGAGAATCGACACGTCCAAGCAGGACAGGCAAGCTTCTTTCGAGTTGCTCCGAGCTATCTTGTGTTTGACTTTCTCTTTGAGCTTCAGAAAATAATACGCCTCGGCCCCTTTCAGATACAGGCCGAAGACGGTCAGCCCTTTGTCGTCGTCGCGGATGAGCTTCTTGCGCATCTCCAACAAGGCGGCTTTTTCCGCTCCGCCTTTCGGCCACGGAAACGTCTTGATTTCCGCGAAAGGCTCCAAAGCTTTCAAGATCTCTTCGTTGGAGAGATCCAGCTTGGACAAGACCCGATGGGTCGGCAAGACCACCAGACCGGGATCGCTCATGGGACACAGATAGATGAGGACATAGTCCAGCGCCGAATTGGCCGGAGGCTCCTGATCGTTTTTGGACATCTCCTCCCGGATTATCTGTCTGTACTTGAGGGCCGTCTCGAAACGATGGTGACCGTCGGCGATGTAGACGGTCGACGAGGCCAGACGCGAGATGAGATCCCCAAGGCTGCTCTGGGCTTGCAAAAACGTGATCTGATGACTCAATCCGGAGCGCTCGGTTATGGTCAAATCCGGAACGCTGCCGCCCAAATCGTACATCGTCTTGAGGATGGCGTCGTCGGGATCGGGAAAAAAACCGAAGACCGGGCTAAGCTGGCATCTCGTTTTCTTCATCAGATCCAGCCGCTCTTCCTTGTGATAGCTGAAGGTCTTTTCGTGGAGCTTGACCTTTCCGCCGTTGGCGGATTCGCCGATGCACAGAAGACAGATGAAGCCGTGGCGGGTCATGCGGCGGCCGGTGATGGGATGAGCCCACTCCGTGTCCATCATGATGATGGACGGCTGCTCTCGCCGAACCAAAACTCCGCTGTTGAGCCAGGCGTTCAGCGTGGAGGCGGAACGCTCGTGCCAAGTCAGAGCTTCTTGGTCTTCAGGCAGAGTCCTCCCCAGATCCAGATGCAAAAAATTGTTTTCGTGACTGTCGAGATACTCCTGGCGTTGAGACTCGGTCAGAACGTCGTATGGAGGAGCGAGGAGAAGGCCTCCTTCAGACTCCAGACGGCTTTTATTGTAGACCACCCCTTTGAAGGGGGCTATTTTGACCATTGAAAAAAAACCTCCGGGATTGCGTTCAAATAAGCACTATAGGATCTTTCCCGTTTGCGGTCAAGAAACTTGAACGAAACGGCCAGAACCCTTTTCGACGCGCCCTCGTCCCTTTTTTGGCGAGGCGACAAACGTCGACAGAAAATGAGAAAGCCCCTTAGACCAAAAACCTCGCCGCCTTTTCGAGCGGCGGCCTGGACAAGGAGAAAAGTCTTGAAGTCAGACAATCTTGACTGTCCGAAGAGCGCCGCCTAATTATAACAGACTTTAGAGATATTTAGAGACAACTTTCGGCCAAAAAAACCGAAATTTCAGTTTTTTTTGACCTCGGCGCCAAACAGCCCGCCGCGAACTCGCTCCGGCCAGCCCTAAAAAGAGAAAATTAGAGAAAAAAACAGACCCGGCGGTCATCGAACGAGTCATGCGCGAGATTTTTTGGTTTGTCCATTCAGGAACGCTTCATGTCCAGGGCGTTTCATGTCCAGAACGCTTCATGTCCAGAGCGTCTCATGCTCAGGGCGTTTCGTTTCCGGAACCTAAAATATTTTCAGAGCAAATTGTAAGGATCGATGTCCACCGACAGACGGACATTTTTGGAAAGACGGCTCCGGATCATGGGGAGCCAGCGACGCAGAAGCCTGTGCCGTTCTTCGGCCGAGAAGGCTCTGAGCATGATCTGGTGACGATATTTTTCCCTCAATTTGCTCATGGGACTGGGCGCCGGGCCGAAGATGTCCAGACCGGACAGGTTTTTCGCCTCAATCAGCTTTCGTCCCAATTCGGCGGAGGCCTCGGCCTCTGCCGCCGTTTCGGCGTCGCCGGGCCCGCTGAAACGAAGCAAGGCCATTCTGGCGAAGGGCGGATAGCCAAGTTCTTCCCTGACGGCTATCTCGTTTTCGAAAAACGTTTGGTAATCGTGCTCCTGGGCGGCCGTCAAGGCGTAGTGTTCCGGACACAGGGTCTGGATGTAGACCAGTCCCGGACGCTCTCGCCGACCGGCGCGCCCGGAAACCTGGCATAAGAGCTGAAAAGTTCGCTCGGCGGCCCTGAAGTCGGCCACATTGAGGCCTAAATCAGCTTCCACCACCCCGACCATGGTCAGATTGGAGAAGTCATGACCCTTGGCCGCCATCTGCGTTCCCACCAGAAAGTCGGCCTCGCCTTTGGCGAAACCGTCCAAAATGGCTTTCAGCCCTCCTTTGCGCTTGGCGCTGTCGGTGTCCAGCCGGAGGCCTTTTTTGTCGAAACTTTTTTCCATCTCTCTGATGAGGCTCTCGGTGCCCACGCCAAGATAACGCACCAAAAACGATTCGCATTGAGGGCACTGTTTCGGAAGCGCGGCCCGGTACCCGCAGCCGTGGCAGATGAGAAGATTTTCGTGTTTTTTCATTTCCGCGAAAGAAACGTCTCGATCGTCTTCCGACTGGCTCGCTCTTTCGTCGGGGTTGGAGTGCAGGGTCAAGGTAAGACTGCAATGCGGGCATTTCAAACTCTGCCCGCAGCTTAGACAAATAGGCATATTGGCCAGACCCCGACGATTGATGAACATCAGGACCTGCTCTCCGCGCTCGAAAGTCTCCTTCAGGGCGGCTCGCACCTCCGGGGCGATAGGATCCCGCCCGCCTTTGCCTTCGCTGCGGCGGTCGATCAATTTCACCTTGGGCATGACCGCCTGGCCCGGCCGACTTTGGAGGCGCAGCAAGGTCAGCTGTCCGTTCAACGCCCGGCGGTACGTTTCCACCGAGGGCGTGGCCGACCCCAAAATCAGCGCGGCGCCCGCCTCTTTGGCTCGCCAAGCGGCCAAATCCCGGCCCTGATAGCGCAGACCGTCGTCCTGCTTGTAGGCCCAATCATGCTCTTCGTCGACCACGATAAGACCGATGTCGGCCATGGGGGCGAACACGGCGCTTCTGGCGCCGATGGCCAGACGGCAGTCGCCTCGCCTGATGGCCAGCCAATGATCATGTCTCTGACCTTGAGACAAGCCGGAGTGAAGAACGGAAAAGGCTAGAGAAGGAAATCTCTGACGTATCCGGCCTTCCAAGCCCATGGTCAGAGCTATCTCAGGGGCGAGCCACAGAACCCCTCGGCCGGCGTCCAGAGCCTTGGCCGTCGCCTGGAGATAAACCTCCGTCTTCCCGCTGCCGGTGACTCCGAACAGCAAAAAACCTTTGTTTTCCCTTTTGTCCAAAGCCGCGCCGATGGCCTCGACGGCCACAAGCTGATCCGGGGTCAGGGCCTCTATGGTCGGGCCGGAGACCGACAGAGCGCGTTCGGGGTCATCTCGAAACCTTTCTCGACGCTCCAAATCGATCAAGCCTTTTCTTTCCAAAGATCTGGCCTGAACAAGCACATTGCCGGCCAAAATCTGTCGGTAATGGGACAAGGGAGTCGGCGGGGCCTTTTTGACCAAATCCCAGAGAAGCTGCTCTTTAGGACCCAATCGGACTGGCTTTTTGAGCGGCGAAGACCGCTTTTTTTCGCCTGAGCCCGGCGACTCGGCCGCCTCATTGGCCGGCTCGGGCCTGACCGACAGGCGCCACTCGTAAGAAAAGCCCGTTCCCTGAGAATCGAGGCCATACGCCAGCTCGGCCAGCTCTTCCTTGACTAGCTGAGAAACGACTTTTTTCCATGGTTGAAATTCGGACAGAGCTATCGCCCCGGCTTCAAAGAGGCGGCGTAAAATTATTTCCCGGGGGCTTTGGTCTTTCCCCGCTAAAGCCGCCGCAGGCTCTGACGACGAAAGCCGAGCCGCGTCCGGCCAATCCCCAGCCGGGTCGATGTTTTCCGAAATTGGCGACGCATAGGGCTGGTTTTCGAGCTCGCCTTCGGGCAGGTCTTTCGGTTCAGGGCCGAAAAGAGGGACGCTTTTTGGTCCGCCCTTCGAAGAAATTTTCGCCTTCGCCTTGGCGCCGGCTTTCGGGGCGCCTAAGCAGGCGGAGAGTCCGGCGGCGAGAGCTTTTTTGGTTAATTTAAGCTCAACTTTAAGTTTCGGCGAAAGCCCGCCGGGCAAGATTTCATTGACGCACAGTCCGGGAGGATAAAAATAGTAGTTGGCGACGAACTTGACCAGTTTGGTCAGCTCCAGATCGAAAAGCGGCTCCGCCGCCAGAACGGCGCTGATTTCCTTCAGCTTGTAGCTTCGCTTTTCCGGCGGAGTCGTCGGGTCTTCCGGCTCCATGACGTAGCCCGTCAACTCGCGGCCGCCGAAGGGAACCCTGACCATCTGGCCCGTTTCCACCTTTAGGCCCGGAGGAGCCAAGTAGGAATACAAGTCGGGGGCGGGACTGTTCACCGCGACCTTGAAGACGCGGGACTGCTCATAAAGTTCTGACGCGCCAGAATATTGGGAAGAAGCATCGTTCACGGCAGGCATTATAGCACATAGGCGTTGAAGGACATGGGGCGCGTTTTTCTCCTTCAGAAAAAGACAGGCAAGATGCGGCGGCGGTTTTGTCTCATTTTGTCGTTCAAAACTGTCCAGACAATGGGGATCGTCTCGGGGAACCGCCTCAGGGAACCGTCTCGCCGTCAGCGGACATGTTTCTGACATGCCTATTTCGGAAGTCGAAAAAATCAGCCCCTACAAGGCGGGTTTTCCTTGTAGGGGCGCGGAAGTTCAAAAGAAATAAATCTGAAATGTTTTTGGCCAAATGTTTCAGCGGCAATGTTTCGGCCGACCATATGGATAGAAACAGGTTCAAAATCAATTGAACGCGAAAAGAACGCGTTAGCGACAAGATTGAGCGGTTTTGCGCGAAACGACTCAAACAAGTCGGCAGAGCCCAAAAACGGACGAATGCGGAGAAGAACGTTAAAAGGCAAAAGCGCGAGTCGGCGCGGATTGTCAGCTATGGGAGATCATCTTCTTCTCCAGAGCCTCCTCAATGGTCATGTCCAGAGCAAAAATAACCTTGCGAATGAGATCAAGTCTGGGGGTCTTCCCCTTCTCGATGTTTTTTACGATGTTTGGGGAAACGCCAGCCTCGCTGGCTAGATTTAACGGGCTCAGCAACTTTTTCATTCTGGCCTGCCGGAAGGCTTCACCGTCGATCTTCATTTTCCTACTCCTTGTCAAGGAAAAACAGGGAGAGCTTCAAGCCGGATAAAGGAGAACGGAGACGATCCGTCCATCCGGCAAGGCCTGAAACCCAAATAGAAATTAAGCCGAATTGATTTGTCCTCGACGCGCCAGCCGGGGACCCTATAAAGACTGAAGCGGACGGGAGAATCTAGCGCTCCAGTTTTCTCGGCGAAAAATGGTTCTAAACGGTCTGTCAGACGAAATTATATGTATAAACTAATTTGCAATATTTAATTATGCAACAGCCTGTCCCGCCAAAGCCCTTTTGCTCCGAGTATGTATAAACAGACTGCCTGGACTTGCGGCTTCGTCAGCCGAGCCGATGTCTCCTTCGTCTATTCAGACCGAAATACTGTAAAAAACTTAAAACTATAATATCATTTTTTTATCTTCAGTTAAAGATATTTTTTCGTCATCTTGGCGCCAGCGTTGCTACCTGGTCTAATTTTTGACTGCTTGCCTCAATAATAATTTATCTAAAGAGTGCATCATCAATTTAACAGCCTTTTTATGACAAGACTAACGTATGTTCGTTCTTATTTTCAATTAATTATAGTATCAATTTACCTCTCTTTATTCCATGTTGTCGACAAAATAAATGAATTATGGCAAACTATTTTTATTAATTTAACATTTTAAAATTTACTTTCAAACTTATATATATTTCATAAGTCAATTTTAGATTTACGACTAAGTTTCTTAGATTTACACTCTAAATATTTATCTTCTTTCCCCCTAAATATGGAATAATTTCCCGCTTATAGCTTGGCCATCGTCGCCCTCCCGAGCCGCCGCCGCGAAAACGAATGGGACAAATCCGGACATTTCCAGCCGTCGCTGAGCCTGTTTTCCCCCTCTTCGACCGGAGAAAGGGCCGTTGCCGCCGACTGGCCCCAAAGGCCGACAAACCGACTAGCCGACAAACCGACTAGCCGACTGAACCGACTAGCCGACTGAACCGACTAACCAGGGCTGGCCTAAATAGCGCCCCTTTGGCCCTTGGCTCGTTCTGGAGACGGACTTGCGCGTGTCGGGCGGGGGAGCAAAACTGTAGGCGCCGAGAGAACCATAGACTCCCCCCCCGCCGCCAAGGGGTCCTCTCGGGTTCTTCTCCGGAGATAGGGCTCCAAGTTTTGGCGAAAAATCAATTATCAGTTAACATTTTTATCATAAATCAATTTACAATATAATGAACTGCCAGGCGGGAAAAATCAACCGCTCCATTCGCGTTTAGCTCCAATCGGGTTCAAGTTGCGACAAATCTATACATATCTGCACTTTTTGATTGTTGTTCCTCTGTTTTTCTAAAAATCCGCCTAAAATAAGGCGGCCATAATCCCGGCGCCGTCGTTCGGCCTCGCGCAGGCCGCTCCTTCGGCTCCCCTCCGGAGAGTTCGGCCAACAAAATGGAAATTCGTCAAAACAACAGCCTTCAAAACATTCTCGTTTTCGGCGGAGCCGGCTATATAGGACTTGAACTCTGCCGCCAGCTTCTGGAAACCGGGCGCGAGGTGACCATATTCGACAAGCTCGTCCATGGCTCCGAAGGTCTTTCTCTTCTGGCGCCGCACCCCCATCTTCGCCTGATCAATGCGGACATCCGCGACATCGCCGCCGTCAACCGGGCTCTACCAGGCCATCAGGCGGCCGTCCTCCTGGCCGCCGTCGTCGGGCAACCCGCCTGCGACCTTGATCCGGCTTTGGCTCTGGAAACCAATTATTTGGCCGCTTTGAACATCTTGGAGAGCTGCGCTTGCCACCAGGTCAGCCGGTTCGTCTTCACTTCCACCGACTCCTGTTATGGAGCCAGAGAAGGCGAAAAGCTCGACGAGCTCTCCGAACTGGCCCCTTTGTCTCTCTACGCCGAACTGAAAGCCAAGGCCGAACAGAGAATCATCTCAGCTCCCGCCCATGCCGGCTTTTCCCCCGTCGTCCTCCGCCTGGCCACCGTCTATGGTCTGTCCTACCGTCCCCGCTTCGATCTGGCCGTAAACCTTTTGGTCAGAGAAATTGCCTTGAAAAAAAAGGCCGCCATTTTTTCCGGCGAGCAATGGAGGCCCCTGGTCCACGTCCGAGACGTGGCCAAGGCCTTCATCATGGCTTTGGAGGCTCCGGCCAGTTTGGTCGATCACCAGGTCTTCAACGTCGGCAGCAACGAGCAAAACGTTCAATTCAAAACTCTGGGCCAGCTCCTGGCCGACTTGGATCCGGACGCGACCGTCGATTTCGTCCCGGCGACGCCGGATCTGAGGGACTATTTCGTCGAATTCGGCAAAATAAAAGCCGTTTTGGGCTTTGCCCCTTCCGTCGGTCTTTTCGAAGGCATGCAGGAAATTAGGCGCGAAATCCTGGCCGGCTTCCCCAAAAACCCTTACGACCCGAAGTGGCGCAATGCTTGAAGCGCTGTGGCCGGCCTCGGGCCAGCCACAGACCAACTTTTGACCGGCCTCTGACCGGGCAAAAGGCCCTCTCCGTCCAGACGACTTCGCCAAACGCAAAAATAGGCCGCTTTTGGCAAAAAACAAGCCTGATAGCCTAAATCAGACCTGGCCAAAAGGTCGGGCTTTTTAAAAATAGTCTCTGGCGCCAATTTTTTTGAGGCCTCTCGCCTGTCAGGCGAGAAGGACAAAACAGATTTTTTCTTTGACGAAGGTCGCCCCTTTTATGGAGGCCCCCGCGCGTCATTTTCGCCCAACCTTGGTTTTCTCCGGCCGAAAAGCCAGGAAAAAC
>JAIRTO010000063.1 GCA_031254895.1 Deltaproteobacteria bacterium | reverse complement strand
CTCCCCCCGATCCGCTCCCTCCCGATCCACCCCGCCCCCTTCAAAAAAAAAATTGCTCCTTAAATCAACACTTTATGATTCCTCGAAAAAAACTTCAGGTTGACCTAAAAAAATCCTAAAGGTTTTCGTCAGGCCAGCCGATAAGACAAAGGAGAGGGAGCGATTGCGTGGACGGACTCCGCGTCAGTCCTGGTAGCGTCCTAATGTCAAAATTCAACTATTAACCATATTTTTTTAATGTTCACGCGCTTGTCATTTCTTTATGCACTATATTTATATAATTTATGAATATAGACAATTTATAATCTTTTAAAAAACAGCCTTTCGCTAATGGAACAGTTTCTCTTTCCTTGTAGGTGGCTTCCATGAAGATACTAAATTTCAATCCGCCGCTGGTCAAAACCGGCGACGCTTCGACCAGGCAGACCGAGCAAAAGCCGTCAGCCGACGATTTCGGATCATATCTTGATCAGGCCAGATCCAAAGCTTTAATGGATAAAATCAGCATCGAAAATCGTCTGGCCAGCCAAGGATCCGTGGAGGACGTCGGGATGGCCGGAAGTCTTTTGAATGCCTTGGTCGGCCAGATACACGCCTGCCGGCCTCAGCTTCTGGACAAAGTCCACAACCTTGAGGGGATTTTGTACTATTACCAGCTCTAGCCTTTTTGGTCGGCTCTAGGTATAATCAAGCGATAATCGTCCCTTGACTTCCCTTTTTGGAGGCAGGGCCGCTTTCGCCTTCCTGACCGGAAAATAGCTCCCCCTAAGAGGTCGCCAGATGAGTGACAACGCCAGTTCGGCCGAGTTGACGGTCGCCACAGCCCTCGCCAATTCCAAGATGGCCTCGGCCACGGACAGACACCTTGGTTCCTTGCGTCATGAAGTCGTGCGGGACATGGACGCGCAAAACCAGTTCATTCAAGAAAAAAACATGCGAGAAGCCGCCAACATGGAAATCGGCCGCTCCAGAAATTTAAGCCGGGTCGTCTAGATTTGCGGAAAAGCTCTTCTCGCCCGACCGCCGTCGCCAAAACGGACGGACCGAAAGAAACGGGCGGATCACAAGAAACGCGCTCAAATGAAAACGGGGGGACTGAAGTCCCCCCGTTTCATTTGAGCACGCGCGAAAAAGAGCCAAAAACAATGGACAGCGATTGTCGCCAACTTCGTCGCCGCTCTTCGTCGTCGTTTTTCGTCGTCGCTCTTCGTCGTCGCTTTTCGCGTTCCGTCAGTTGTTCGCTTGTCGTCCTCTTCTGGGCGGAGTCGGCGGCAATTTGAAGTAAGGGCCGTAGAACTGGGCCACTGGCCCTCCGCAGCCTCCGGGATACAGACAGGAATCAACTAGGCTCAGCTGGGGCGTGACCCCTTGACAGAAGCCCATGACCGTCGTCGTCCGGCCTGGCCGGACGGTTTCCAGGGTGTCGGCCTCCCATTCCCACAGATAGACGATAAGCGGCTGATTAGGTCCCGAATCCATGGTCACGAAGGGATAGGGTCTAGTTCTGTAGGTTTGCTCCGGAGGAAAGATTGATCTGATCCGCCCCGTCACCACCAGCAAGCGGCCGGTATAGCGGGCGTCGGCCGAATGAAAATCCGTCAGATAGGCCTCGACCAGTTGTCTGGGGGTTATCTGGATCGGTTCGATGTAATCCATCTGAGCCCAAGCGGCGGACGAAAAAAGCGAACTGAGCATAAATATGGCCAAATACGCTCGACCAGCCTTCAGTCGACTCATGACTCCTCCTTCATTCCCTCAAAACGACAAAGCCCGCCTTCTCGTCTTTTAACGAACGCCGGCTCCAAAATCAGACCTAGCCTAGAAAGGCGGCCTTAAACTCCTTTAAGGCTTCTTCTTTTCCAGCCTCTTCCGTCTGGCTTCCATGAACTCGCTCAAGGCCTTTTCCCGGCCTCTCGTCGTCGGCTGGTAGTATCGCCGCTCGGAAAGCTCCTCAGGCAAATGCTCCTGATCGACCGAGGCGTCTTCATAGTCGTGAGCGTACTTGTAGCCCTGGCCGTAGCCCAAGTTTTTCATCAAGGCCGTGGGAGCGTTCCGAATATGCAGCGGCACGGGCAGCGGCCCGTATTTTCTGGCGTCCGCCGTCGCCGCGTCGAAAGCCTTGTAGACGGAGTTGGATTTTGGGGCGCAAGCCAGATGAACGGCCAAGTGCGCCAGAGCCAACAAGCCTTCGGGGGAGCCCAACAAGCGATAGCTCTCCAAAGCCGATATGCCCAGCATCAGAGAGAGGGGATCGGCCAGTCCCACGTCTTCCGAGGCGAAACGGATCATTCGCCGCAGCAGAAAAACGGGATCTTCCCCGCCTTCCAGCATTCTGGAGAGCCAGTAAAGGGCGGCGTCGGGGTCGCCGTCCCGCAAAGATTTATGAAGAGCGGAGATGAGGTTGTAGTGTTCCTCCCCGCCCTTGTCGTAACGCCAGGCCTTGCGCTGAACGGACTCCTCCGCCAAAGACCGGGTCACGACTCTTCTGTTGTCCGCATCGCCTCTGACCAGACTGGAAGCCAGTTCCAAGGCGTTCAAAAGAGATCTGGCGTCCCCGCCTGAACTGAGGATCAGAAGTTCCAGAGCGTCCGGTTCAATCTCCAGATTCAAGGCCCCCAAACCTTTTTCCTTGTCGGTGATGGCCTTGCGCACCAACTCTTCGAGATCTTCTCTGGTCAGAGGCTCCAGAACCAGCACCCTGGTTCTGGAGATCAGAGCCGGTATGATCTCGAAGGAGGGATTCTCGGTGGTCGCCCCGATCAAGGTGACGAGCCCGCTCTCCACATGAGGCAGAAAGGCGTCTTGCTGAGCTTTGTTGAAGCGATGGATTTCGTCGACGAAAAGCACGGTGGCTTTGTTGGAGGTCATCTTGTTTTTTCGGGCTTTTTCCACGACTTCCCTGACGTCCTTGACGCCGGAGAGGACGGCGGAGAACTCCACAAAATCCGCGCTGGCCTTTTGAGTGAGCAGTCTGGCCAGACTCGTTTTGCCCACGCCCGGAGGCCCCCACAAAATCAGCGAGGCGACCTGCCCCTTCTCGTAAAGAAGCCGCAAGAGCTTGCCAGGCCCGAACAGATGTTTTTGGCCTATGAACTCGTCAGGGTTTCGGGGCCTTAGCCTTTGGGCCAGCGGCTCGATTACGGGACGCCCGTCCGATATGCCGTCAAAGAGTCCCATCGCTTCTCCCCGTAAGGACATTCCACAATTCTTTGGTCTGCCGGATGACGGTCGCCATGGAGCCGTTATTGTCCACAATCATCTGAGCTCTTCTGATTTTCTCCGCCATGGGCATTTGCGAGGCTAGACGGCGTTTGGCCTGACTTTTGCGCTGTTTCGGGTTCCGGGCCATAAATCTTTTCAATTGAGTTTCGTCGCTGGCGTAGGCCAAGATGACCCGGTCGAAGAGCGAATCCAGCCCGGCTTCGAAGAGAAGCGGCACCTCGATGACGATCAGCGGTTCGGCTCCGAGGCGAGTCAGCTCGTCGAGCATCATCCTCCAGGCCGCCGGATGAATGACGTCTTCCAAGGCCAGCCGCAGGGAAGAGTCTTTAAAGACTTTTTCGGCGATGTAGGCCCGGTCCAGCTGGCCGTCTTTTTGCAAAACCTTCGGACCGAACATTTGCCGAACAGGCTCGAAACATTCGCCGTCAGGCCGGGTCAGCCATCGGGAAAAGACGTCGAAATCCATCAGAGAGGCGCCGAAAGCTTCAAAAAGGGCCGCCACGGTGGACTTGCCCGAGGCCAAGCCGCCGGTCAAGGCCGCTTTGACCGAACCGGGAACCGAGCGAAGCAAATCGGCCGAGTCCTTGGCCCAGTCGGGAGGGGGAAGATCCGCCTTCCGGGCCGTCAGGGCGGGTCTTTTAGGCTTCTGATCCATGCGTCTTCTCCACGACGTTCAAAAACTCCAAGGGCGTCTTGACGATGAATTTGGCTCCGCTTTCGCGCAGGACTTCAACGTCTCGGAAGCCCCAAGCGACGCCGACGGGGATAAAGCCGCAATTCGCCGCCGTCTGCATGTCCACCTCGCTGTCGCCTAGATACAAGATCTCGGTCGGGTCAAGGCCCAGACGGCGAGCCAGCTCCAAGCCGCCGGCCGGATCCGGCTTGATGGGACGCTCGGCGGTGGCCCCAAAACAAAAAGCGAAACGATTGGGAAAAAAATGGTCGACAAGTTTCTTGGCGTTGTCTTCATCCTTGTTGGAAAAGACGGCCATGTCGAAACCTAAATACGAAAGTCGATCCAAAAGCTCGGAAATTTCAGGATAAGGCTTCGTTTCCTGACGCAGGCGCAAAGCGTATTCCTTTTTGAAAGCGAGCCTGATTTTTTCGATCAAGGCTTCGTCCTTCGCCGATCCGGCCGGCAGAGCTCGGCCGATGAGACGGGCGAGACCGTTTCCGATCATCATCTTGAAGGACTGGTCGTCGAAATCCGCCGGGAAGTCGAAACGCCAGAGCGCCGCCTTCAGACTTTCCCGCAGATCGGTCAAAGTGTCCAGCAACGTCCCGTCAAGATCGAATATAGCGACTTTTTTCGCCAAGCTGTCTCTCCCGCCCGCCAAGGGGCCTTTATGAGCCTATCGGCCTACGGACGTAGGCCGATAGGAACAAAACAACAAGGCCCGCAAAACCGCTCGACAGGAGAGATCTTGCAGGCCTGACGTTCGAAGAACCTTGGCCTCGGCCGAGCTCGCTAGCGAGACCGGAAGAGGCCAAAGGCGAACCAAAGGAGGTTATTCGGCCGGCGTCTCGTCGGCGGCCGGAGCGGCTTCATCGGCCGGAGCCTCGTCAGCGGCAGGGGCGGCGTCAGGAGCGGTTTCCTCGGCATCCGGAGCAACTTCCTCGGCGGCAGTCTCATCGCCGGCGGCGGGAGCGGCTTCTTCGTCAGCCGGAGCGGCTTCTTCGGCCGGAGCGGCCTCTTCGGCCGGAGCGGCTTCTTCAGCCGGAGCGGCTTCTTCGGCCGGAGCGGCTTCTTCAACCGGAGCGGCTTCTTCGGCCGGAGCGGCGGGCTCAGCCGGCGGAGCGGGTTCAACCGCCGGAGCAGGCGCGGCAGCCGGGGCAGGAGCGGGAGCGTCATCGCCTCCGCAAGCGACAAAAATAAAAAGACCCATTAAACAAGCGGCCAAAACCAGAAAAATCTTAGAGATTTTCATACAAATCCTCCAAATAGGAAAAAATCGCACAAGAAATTGCGAAAACGTGAACGAGTCAAGCGATGAAGCTTATACAACCCAAGGTTCCGGTCCCACAGAGACCGCCATCATATGATGGTCGGCCATTTCGGCTTCCCCATAGCCTATTGGGCAACCACGCCCTCATAAGTCCGGAAAATCTAGGAAGGCCAAATATCCATCCCGCCGCATTCGCGCCGAATCGACAAGAAAACGAGGCCCAATGTAACCCAACAACGCTGCTACGCCTTATATAGCGGGGACATAATTATGAAATCAAATCATAAAACGACGCCCCTTCGGCCAAAGCCAAAGCCGGATCGATTCGGCGACGATACGCGGGAAAAAAAGATTCCAAAACGCATAGAACTTTTACAGACCTACAGGTGCAGCTATTTTTGCAGGAGGCGGCGCCGATTGGGTCGAAGATTGACTTGCGAATCCCAAGGCGAAAAACAGCTGACATTATAGCAGTTTTAAAAAAAATAAACACTGCCGAACAATAAGAAAAGCGAAAACATGAAGACTGAGGCAACAAGATCCGCCTAGGGCTTTGGAGCCGCAAAAGGGTTCGCGTCGTCATGAAGCCCCAAAAAGCTCCGCCTCTCCCCTCTCAAGGTCCATGGCGGAAAAAAACCAAAGAAGAAACGAAAGCCAAGCTTCATCGCGCCGAAATGAAGCTTGTTTCCGGCGCCGGCCCATCGGAAATCAAGCGGACGAGCTGGCCAGTCCGTTGATGATCTGAGGAAAACGCAAAAGGACAGAGGTCGGAAAAAGCGCCGAACCAAACGGAACCTTTTGAACCCTATCATATTTCCGTCTTGTTTTAGCCGCAATCTCAAAATTTGTCAAACAATATTTTTAAAGCTGAGGGCTCTTTTTTTTTCTTCTGCTTTATTTCAAAACAAGGAAAAAA
>JAIRTO010000056.1 GCA_031254895.1 Deltaproteobacteria bacterium | reverse complement strand
CACGGCCTTGTTTCTCAAAGTCAACTCCGAATCGGTCAGCGCCTAGAAGAAGACGGAAGCCGGAAAAATGCTCGTCTATTTCAGACGACTAAACAATTGAAAAGGAATAAATTATTTTTTTGTTTTATTAATCAGTCTTACCAACATAAGTATTTTATACTTAATTATTAATTACCTGATAATATATAAATAACTGTCATTATAGTCTCATAAATTAACAAAATTTTATGCTTAACATTATATTTAAATCATTCTTTTTCTCTTTTAGAGCTTTTGTCTTGACAACTATTTTGACCTATGTTATTCCTGGCCCATCTGAAAGGCCACTTAGCGAGCCGGAAGCTCTTTCTCCGACCGCTTTCTCCTCCGCGTCGACCGGACAAAAAGCGATTCCCTTCAGGATCGCCACCGCCAATCGAGAAAAAAACCGCTTTTTTTGGCGCCGTCATCCAACCATTTTTGGAAAAAAATCTTGTCTCTTCTCCTAATCATTCTCTCTCTTGGTCTAGTTCAGGGTTTGTGCGAGTTTTTGCCCGTCTCCTCTTCCGGCCATCTGGTTCTGGCTCAGGCCCTTTTTCATCTGGAAGAGCCTGAAGTGCTGCTCGATCTGGTTCTCCATTTGGGCACCTTGCTGGCCGTCTGCGTGTTTTACCGCCGCTCCCTCACGGAGCTGGTTTCTGAGACCAGACTTATCCCGGAGGCGGTCTTTCGGCATAAATTGGCCGCCCATTACCAAACTAGGCCCGTCTTCCATCTGGGCGTCCTAATCATCGCGGCCTCCATCCCCACGGCTCTCATTGGCCTTCTGGCTCAGGATTTTCTGGAATCCCTCTTCAATTCGGTCCGGGCCACCGGTCTGGCCCTCCTGGGCACCGCCGCCGTTCTGTCCCTGACCCGTCTAATCAAGACCAGCCGAACCCGATCCATCTTAGAGATGACCCTCCTTGACGCCTTCTTGATCGGGACAATCCAAGGACTGGCCATAGCTCCTGGTCTTTCCCGCAGCGGTCTGACCATCTCCTGCGCCCTGATCTTGGGCTTGAACAAGGAGCTGTCGGCCAGATTCTCCTTTTTGCTGTCCATCCCGGCCATTGTCGGCGGGCTAGCTCTCAGCCTCGGCCGGGGTCAGACCAGTTCCGTGCCGACCGCCTATCTTTTCTTGGGCCTAGTCGTCTCCGGGGTCGTCGGCTATCTCTCGCTTCGTTTTCTGACCTACATCGTGGACAGAGGCAAACTCTCCTTCTTCGCCCCTTGGTGCCTGTGCGTCGGTCTTTTGGCCTTGTTCTGGTCATTTTAGTCCTGACGGCCGGAGCGTTTGTGCTATAATTTTCCAAATTGACGTTTAGACTCGAGTCGCCTCGCTTTTTTTGAGAACGAATACTTCGATAATTGGGCTATTTTTGGCTGATGACGACTGTTTCCTATTCATCTAAAATAATGACCAAGCTCCAAGCTCTGAAGGCCAGAGACGACATCAAGAGTCAGGGCGGCCGAATCGTTTTCACCAACGGCTGCTTCGATCTTCTCCATACGGGGCATCTTCGCTATCTGGCCGAGGCCCGAGGTTTGGGCGATTTTCTTTTCGTGGGCTTGAACTCCGACGCCTCCGTCAAACGCCTGAAAGGAGATTTGCGGCCCGTCCGGGACGAAACGGAAAGGGCCGAGATGCTGGCCGCTCTCTGTCTGGTCGACGGGGTGGTTCTCTTTCCCGAGGACACGCCTCTGGAGCTCATCGTCGCTTTGGCCCCCGACGTTCTGGTCAAAGGCGGCGACTGGTCCGTCTCCGACATCGTCGGCGGCCCGGAAGTTTTGGCCGGAGGCGGCGAGGTCAAGTCTTTGCCCTTTTCGGCCGGCTATTCCACCACGGCCTTAATCGAGCGGGTGGCCAAAGCTTATCGTCCAAAATAAGGAATCGCCGGGCTCCTAGTCAGCCTCTTTTTCTCCGCGCCTTTTTGGGTTTCCACCTCCAAGGGGCAGCCTTATGAGAGTTTATTCCGAATCGGATTTTTACTCGGCCTTAGGCGTAGGACCTGGAGCGGATCAGGACAGCCTCCGGCAGGCCTATCTCCGCCTGGCCCGACTTCACCACCCCGACCGCAACCCCGGCGACGATCTGGCCGAAGAACGCTTCAAGCTGATCAGCCAGGCTTACGCCATCCTGCGCGACCCTTCCACCCGAAAAGCTTACGACCGACTGCGCCGCTCCAAAACCAAAACCAGAAGCGCCCCCAAAGGCCGACAGGCCCAATCCGCCCGCCGATCCGCCCAATCGGCCACCGGATCCGGCCCAGACCCTTTTTCAACTGCGGGGACGTCCGCGTCCGCCTCCAGCGCCGCGAAAACTTCTAATACATCCAGCGCCTCCAGCGCCTCGTCGTCGACCGCCGCCGACGGAGCGGCCAAGAGGGCGGGGCCGGAAAAGGCGACCGGCAAGTTCGACCAAAGCTCTTTTTCTCGCCGCCAAGGCGAGTCGGCCCAATCTTTCGATCAGGCCGCTTTTCAAGCGGAAGCCGACCGAGAAAAGGATAGCTCCTTCGATTTCGCCCACGGACATTTCCAAAAACAGGCGACTGCGAACTCCGGCGGGAGAACCGCCCGTCCGGAGCGGCCCCGAGACAAATCCGCCGCTTTTGAAGACGAGACCATAAACAAGCTCTTTAAAACCGCCGCCGCCCGCGAGTCCATCGACAAGATGCAGGAAGAGCTGGACTCGGCCGGTCTGGGCGACGGACTGGAGCGCGTCCTGAACCAGTTGAAAAAAACGGTCTCCGCCGTCCATTTTCCCGGAGCCGTGAAAAGCGCGGCCGGGAAATTTCTGCGCCGCCTGAGAGCCGGCATTCATCTGAACCCCTTGACCGCCGAAAACCAAAAAGCCCCGGAGGACATCGTTCTAGGGCTGATGTTGACGGCCGAAGCGGCCGGTTCCGGCACGGTCATCAACCTCCATTTTCATCGAGACGATTCCCCCCACCATCTGACCGTCAAGATTCCCCCCGGCCTGAGCGACCACTCCCGGATAAGGATCTCCGGACAAGGGCATCTCGGCAAAAATGGAACCCGAGGCGACTTGTTCATCGATGTCGACATCAAAAAATGAGCTCGTCAATGAGCTCGTCTTGGTAGGTCGATTCGGCCGTTGCCTTATTATTTGGCCCATTTGTCCAATAATGTCCTTTTTTAACTCTTTCGCCTGGCCGTCAAAACTGACGGTTTTTTTTTGGCCGGACAGGTTTTTCGAGATACGCCATAGGCGTTTCAAGCTAAGCGTCTTAGGTTAGACGTCACAAGCTAGATCTCACAAGCTAGGCATCTCAGGCTAGGCGTCTTAGGGCTCCCTATGGTCGAGAAAAACCGTTTTCGGCCTAGACCTCTGCCTTCGCCCCCTCGCGACCTCGCTCCTGATGCCGTCCATTTTTCCAGGGCCAGCCAAGAACTCTCGCCATCTCAGAGCCGTCGTCTTCTGGTTCGACGCCCCTTTTTTCATCTATTTTTCTTTTTTTTCGAAGCTTTTTTCGATTAGGCCAAACCATGGTTCTGGCTAACCGATTTCTTCGCGAACAGAGCGGCGAACATGTGTCCCCCTGTGACCAACCATTACCCAATTTGGCTAAAATTTGATTAAGATGACTATTATGACCGAAGAGAACGCGTTTTTTTTAGAGAAGTCTTGGACTCGGATTAAAATAAAATTATGTAAAATCAACATGTTATATAGTTTCCGCGCCTCCTTTTCCGCGTTGGCCCGCCTTTTGCTCTAGTCCCTAAGCCAGAAGCCGACTGCAAATGAGCGGCTTGTCGGTTCGGAGATTTAGGGGCCCCAAAATTCCGGCCTCTTTCCGGCGAACCGCCTTGACCACTCGCCGGAGCCGGTTTTCCCTAAATGGCTTGCCCCAGCGCGGGAGCCGTTCGAGAACAAACGCTTTTCCAAAAAGCTCGGAGGCCTCCGCAGCTGGAACAAGCCGAAGCTGAAAGCCGGACAAACAGCCAAAGTAAGCCGCCGCATAGGCCGCCATAACCCGAGAATGAAATTTTTGGCCAGTTTTTTTCTAACATTTATCGGCCGACCACGGCCGCAAGGGAGGAACAAGCGTCATGCCCAGCGTATTTTCGAGATTCGCCGACATCATCAGCTCCAACATCAACGCCATGCTGGATAAGGCGGAAAATCCGTCCAAGATGATTCGTCTCATCATCGGCGAGATGGAAGACACTTTAGTCGAGATAAAAGCCGCCACGGCCCAAGCCATGGCCGAACACGTCCACGCCAAAAGACGCCGCAACGAGCTGCAGGCGACCATGGACATGTGGCTCGACCGAGCCAAGCAGGCCGTGGGCAAAAACCGCGACGATCTGGCCCGGATAGCTCTGGTCCAAAAGCGCGAGCTGGAAGAGGAACTTAAGTCGCAGGATTTCCAAATCTCCGAGCTGGAGGCCATCCTGCAAAAACACCGCGAAGAAATCGAGCAGCTCGATCTCAAGATCACCCAAGCGAGAGAACGGGAAAAGATCTTGGCTCTGCGTCAGGAGCAGGCCGAGAAGAGCATCTTGGTCAGCGGACAGATGAAGCGCTTCGACCTGGCCTCCGCCCAAATTAAACTCGGCCGGCTGGATCAAAGGCTGGATCGGCTCGAAGCCGAGGCGGATTTGGAAAAATCGCTCCGTCGACCCATCTCTGCGGAAAAGAGTCTGGAAGCCCAATTCGAAGAGCTCGACGACAGCATCGAATTGGAGCTAAAATCGCTCAAGGCCTGAGACCGGTCGAAAGGAGGCATAGTTCACCATGGAGTTTTCGACTTTGCTTTTTCTGATAATAGGCGTCCCGCTCATTTTGGTGGCCCTGGGCTTCTTCCTCTTGTGTCTGCGCTGGCTCCGCTCCAAGGACCAGAGAGCCAGCCAGGCCCAGCTCCTGGAGGCGGCCGTCCAATTGAACGCCACTCTCTCCGTCTTGGAAGGCAGATTGACGGCTCTGGAAGACATTCTCTTGCCTGCGGGCCAAAAGCCCATGGACAAGCTCCAGCAATTCGACCAGGAATTGGCCAACACGCCTGAAAATCCCTGAGCTTCTCCCGGCTCCAAAGCCGGGACGGGGGAGTCGGAAGAGAAATCCGCTCCGACGGTTTAGGAAATCTTCAGCCCAGATGGCCTTCAAAGGTCGGCGAGACGACCCTGTCCGGCCAGGCCTCAAAAGCCTGACCAAATAACGAGGATACTGAAAAATGGCTTATCAACGCTTCGCCAAAGGCCCTTATCGGGCCGGCAACGGACTTTTTCTAGGCGTCCTGCAGGGCTTGGCCGACCATTTCAGGATATCGGCTTTCATCCTGCGGCTCGCCGTCGTCTTCGCCGCTCTGTTTTTGGCCTTCTGGCCGGTGGCGGTTCTGTACTTCGTCTCCGCCCTCATCATGCCGGCGGAACCGAATAATCTTTAGCGAAAGATTTCGCAATCAGTCGAAAACCTATGGATAAGGAAACTTTGTCGCGCCCGAGCCGGAGAACGCTCCTGATCGGTCGACAAATCTAGCGAGAATTGGAGAATCAACTATGAGCTTAGCGGCTATGTCCATAAAGGGGCCTTTCAGATCCCCAAACGGTCTCATCTTCGGCGTGGTCAGGGGATTGGCCGACCACTACAATATTTCGCCGTTCGTGCTGCGGTTGTCGATTCTGGCGGCTTCCGTGTTCTTGGCCTTCTGGCCAGTTCTTTTGCTCTACATCGCCGCCGCCATAGTCATGCCCTCCGAGCCTAAGGTTCTGCCCTTGAACGAAAGGAGCAAAGAAGTTTTCCTGTTGGGTCAGGTCGACCCGGAGACTCTGATAGAAGGTCTGGCGGCCAGATCCGAGAGCTTGGAACGCAAGATAAGGCGACTGGAAGATCACGTCACTTCCAAAAATTTTAGGTCTGTTTGAACTTTTTGCTTTTTTTCAGCTTTATGGTCTGCTTGGACTGAAGATCGTTTACATATTTTGTAAAACAGCCAAGACCCGTCCCGCCGCCTTGCTGCGGGACGTCAGAATGGATTCTCTCCCTTTGGCCGGCGTGACGAAAGGCCACCAGGCCGAGGAGGATCCTCAAAAGCCGAGGAGGATCCCCAAAAGCCAAGGAGGATTCCCCAAGCCCGAGCGGGATCCTTTATACCGAGGCAAGATCCCCATATTGTCGTCGGCCTGACCAGACGGAAATAGAAAAGCCGCAGCTCCGCTGCGGCTTTAGACCAAAAAAGATTGACCCCAATATTCGGCTGTCTTTGCCTCCTTTTTCCGCGCGTCGCCTCCTCCCTAAAACAAGCCTAACTTCAATTTTTGTAGCCATTGGCCTTTAATCGGCCACTGGCCGAAACAAACCGAGAAATCCCGCTGGCGTTGAAGCTTGGGCCCAAATGTTCAACCTTGGGCCAAAAACGTTGAAGCTCTCCCTTGGTCGCCTTTTGACCAAAAGCCAGTCAGATTCAGCTTTCTTGGCCGTAAAAGTCGCTCGGCCATTCAAGGGGGCGCCAAAATTTTACGCCATTTCAGATGCCGTCGCCGCCGAGCCCTTGCAGATTGGCGAAACGCTCCTTGGTGAGACGCTCGATCTGAACCAGGCGGCCCTTTTTCACCATAAGAATGACCTGTCCGAATTCCAGACCTTTCAACGCCTGAACCACCTTGTTTTTGACGATCTGGGCGTTGAAATTCTCCGGACTCAATCCCGGAACCTCCCCCGTCAACTCTTCAGGATTGAAATTTTCGCGACGCTCCACTTGGACGACCTTGCGATTCTGGACTAGCAGAGTCAGCTGCCCGTGAAAAGTCTTTTTTAAAAGCTCCATCACGGCTTCCAACAGAGAGTTGTCCAACAAAGCCGTCGAGCTGCGTCTGACCACCGTTTCGCTCATTTAAGTTTTTCTCTCGTTTTGCTTGGCTGTTTCGCGACCTGAACCCGAACGGCCGAGGCCTCAATAATCCTCCGCTCCCAGCCGACTCCGAAAGCAAGCCGCTTCCGGCCGAAAAAAACGTCCGCCGCCCGCCTTTGACCCCGCTCCGATTGGCTTTCGCCAAAAGCCTCGGCCATTTGCAGCCTAACCCAAAGTCTAATGCGGACAAGAATGATCGCGAGTCGACGACATATTTGCAGATTTTGGCGAATCGACGACGTCTTCGGCGGCCGACGACAATCGAAAGGAACCGAACACGTCCGGGAACGACGGCATAGTTGCGGAAATTCGGTGCAGTATAGTCCAGAAATTCGATTATTGTCAAATTATTAGCGGTTTTTTGACAATCGCTCAAGAATGTTGAAGTCGACTCTGACCTCTCTTCGGCCGCCTTCAGACTCGTCGTCCGCCATTCGTCCCGAAGGCGGCCGGCGCGGCTAGTTGGCCAAATTTTCCCCATAAAAAGCGTCTTTCCGCTGGCGGCCTTTCCTCTCCGCGCCAAAGTCGGCCAGCTTGGCCTTATTTGTCATCCTGCCCCGCCTCAGCTATAATTCTAGCCATACAGGCGGCCTGTCATCACTCTTTTTTCTGCTCTTTTTTCTTTTTTTTTTCGCCGCCCACAATGAAATCTCCAAACAATCGACTAAAGACGTAGCCAACGATTTTTGGCCGCTCTTCGCCTTCGGCTTGGCCGAAGAAAGTTGACGCGGAGCGGCCAAGCCGTTTTTCTAGGTTCGTCAAAAAAGGTCGTCTCAAAGGTCGCGAAAAAAGGCCGTCCAGAGTCCGCTTCGAGGCTCGTTTTCGTGACCCCGAAAACGGAATAAAGGCCTGAGCTCCATCGACGTTTTTGGCGATTCGCCCTAGTCTGATTAGCCTGATTAGTCTGATCAGTTTGATCAGTCTGATCAGTCTGACCAAAAACAAACCGTCGAACTGACGGACAGCCTAAGGAACCAACTTCCGGCTGGGCTGCCGAAGTCCCGCTTCCGCGCTGAATATCCGGCCCTGGCCAACGGATTTCTTCGTCTTCCGACAACGACTCTACTAACTGCTGCTATTCCAACGGCTGCTATTCCAACGGCTACTTTTCTAGCGGCGACTCGTCGCCAAAAATATTTTTAACCCTTCTCATTTTCAAGGCGCGAACTATGACCCAAGATGCGAACGTCACCCAAACTCGTTCGGAAGTCCTTTATGAACAAGCGATCAAACTCATTCCAGGCGGAGTCAATAGTCCGGTCAGAGCCTGCCAAGCGGTGGGCGCGACGCCAAGATTCGTCAAACGCGGCTCCGGGGCCAGGCTTTTCGACGAAGACGGCCGTCAATATTTGGATCTGGTCTGTTCCTGGGGTCCGCTGATTTTCGGGCACTGCCCGCCCAGCGTGGTCAAAGCCATTCAAGAAGCCGCCGCCAACGGACCCACTTTCGGAGCCCCCACCAGTCAGGAAATAGACTTGGCCAGGGCCATAAACCGCAACTATCCCTCCATGGAGATGATCCGTCTGGTCAGCACCGGCACCGAAGCGGCCATGTCGGCCATAAGGCTGGCCCGAGGCTTCACCGGCCGAGATAAAATCGTCAAGTTCCAAGGCTGCTATCACGGTCACGCCGACAGTCTTCTGGTGGCCGCCGGCAGCGGTCTGGCCACTTTCTCTCTCCCTTCCAGCGCTGGAGTGCCCAAAGATTTCGCCGCTCTGACCATCACCTCTCCCTACAACGATCTGGAGGCCCTCAAAAGCCTGTTTCAAAAAGCCGGCCCTGAGATAGCCGCCGTCATCATCGAGCCGGTGGCCGGAAACATGGGTCTGGTTCTCCCCGAACCGGGATTTTTGGAGGGATTGGCCGAGCTCTGCCGGAAAAACGGCTCTCTTTTCATCTGTGACGAAGTCATCACCGGTTTCCGGCTCGGCTTAGGGGGAGCTCAAGCCCTTTACGGCCTGACCCCGGATCTGACCATTTTAGGCAAAATAATCGGCGGAGGACTGCCTCTGGCCGCCTTTGGCGGCAAAAGGGAAGTGATGGAAAACCTGGCGCCCTCCGGCGAGGTCTACCAGGCCGGAACGCTTTCCGGCAACCCTGTCGCCGTTGCCGCTGGTTTGGCCACCATCGACAGATTGGAAAAAGAAAGCGTCTATGGACGGATCGAGCACATGGCCTCGTCTTTCGCCGCCGGCTTGCGCGAACTGACCTACAAAAAGGGACTCCCGGCCTTCGTCAACCAGATAGGCTCCATGTTGACCCTCTTTTTCACGGAAGGCCCGGTGAAAGATCTGGACTCGGCCAAAAAATGCGATCTCGATTTATACGCCAAATGGTTCCGGGCCATGTTGGACAAGGGCGTCTGGCTCCCGCCAAGCCAATTCGAGACTTTCTTCATCTCCGCCGGAATCCTGTTCAGCGAAATCGACGATCT
>JAIRTO010000106.1 GCA_031254895.1 Deltaproteobacteria bacterium | reverse complement strand
GACCCTGCCGAAAGATTCATTCGAACGACCCTGCCGAAAGATTCAATCGAGCGATTCCGTCAAACGATTCGACCGAAAAGGCGATCGCGCCGAAAAAAAAAACAAAAAAACCAGCTTTTCCAAACCAAAGCTTTCGGTCGCCGATTACGGCTCTTCCTTGTTTTAGCGAAAAAGCAAAAGACGCCTTAGGGCTTCGCGATCCTTGACGCCCGGCGACGACTCCACGCCGGAATTGACGTCGAAGCCGACCATTTTGGGGTCTTCGGGCGGCCATTTCCGCCAGACCGAATCGGGAGTCAAGCCCCCGGCCAGCAAATAATCGGCGGGACTCTCGGGAATGACGGCATTGATGGGGCGGCCGTGCCCGCCGGCCCCGCTTCCGGCGTCGAAGAGGAACAGATGGGCCAGTTCTTTCCACTGATCCATCTGTTCTTGAAGTTCGGCCGGACTTTGCCTCTCCGGCCAAAAAACCCGGATTGACCGGTAGAAACCCAAGGCCGAGGCGACTTCCGGACCTTGCCGGCCATGAAGCTGAGCCGCGTCCAAACAGGCTTCCTCCATGATCTCCAGAATTTCCGGAAGGGACTGATCGACGAAAACGCCGACCCTCCTGGCCGCCGGGGTGGCCAGAAGGCGGGCCTGTTTCGGACTGACGCGTCTCGGACTTTTCGGATGGAAGATGAAGCCGCACATGTCCGCCCCCAAAGCGGCGACCAAAACGGCATCTTCAGGTCTGGTCAGGCCGCAAATCTTGAATAGCGGCTTTTTGGGCTCTTTCATGTCCTTCGTGTCGTTCATTTGTTGCCCGCCTTTCGAAAAAAGCGTTCGCGAGGCCAAAACGACGTCAAATTCGACCTTACGCGAAAAATATGCGCCCGTTCGTTTCGACCGTCGGCCTTAAAGGGGATTATACAGCAAATCGGGCTCCAATCGCCTTTTCTCCCCATCGGCTAGAGAACGCTCTTTTCGGCTTTGCCGCCAAAATCATCGCGCCGGCGAGTTGGCGAGGCTCTCCGTCGCTCTAAGACTCAAAAACTCCTTTTCGAGCTTGGCCAGACTTTCGGCGGGATTCGCCGAAGACATGAGAAAGGTGCCGATGAGAACAGCCCCGAAACCGGCCTGGGCGGCCAAAAAAAGATCGCGGCCCGTCTTCATGCCGCTGGCGGCGACATAGAACTCGTCGGCCTGAGGCGGACAGGTCATGGCCAATTCCAGACAGGCGGAATTGTCGACTTTGAGATTGTTCAGATTGCGGGAGTTGAACTGGATGAGCTTCGCTCCCGACCGACGGGCCAAATCCAGCTCTTCGGCGGAAAAAACCTCCACGACGGCCTCAAGCCCGAAGCTTTCGGCCTCCAGACGCAAATCTTCGAGAACCAAAGGGTCGGGAGTCAGCCCGACGATCAAAAGCAAGGCCGAGGCCGGCGTTTCGGCGGTCTGGACGACCTGAAGCCGATGAAAGATGAAATCCTTGCGCAAAACCGGCTTGCCCCGGTCGGCCAGCGGCGGGACGAAACTTAGGCTGCCCTTGAAAAACTTCTCTTCCGTCAACGCCGAGCAGGCGTCCGCGGCCCGATAGGCCAAGGCCGCCTCTTCCGGGGTCAAGGTCAAATTGATGTCCCCGAGACTGGGAGAGGCTCTTTTGTATTCGGCGATCACCCCCAGTCCCCTTTTCTTTCGGCCCTCGCGCAGAGCCGCCAGAAATCCCGGACGATTTTTCGGCTTTAGCCGCAAGGCCGCCTCGAGGCCGCCCCCGTTTTGGCTCAAAGCCTCCAGGCGGGCTATTTCAGACTTTTTGGCTTCCCTAAAAACGTTCAGAGACTTTTTATTTTCCTCAAACATCGTTGTCGACCCCAAAAATGAAATTTTTGTTTTTTTTTTCGGAAACGGCGCTCAATTCCCGGCCGAGAACCTGGGCGAAACCGCCGCCCATTAGCGAAACCGCGCGACTGGCGGAAACTTCTTGCGACGGCGGAGACTTGGCGCGACGGCCGACGGCGACAATCACGTCAAGGGAATATAAGTCCGCCAATTTATTGGCATTTGGAACGGGCATTTTTTGCCCGTTCCTTTTTTCGTCAAGCTCGCCTGCGGCCAAGCGGTCAGACGACCCGAGGCAGCATTTTTCCGCCGACGCCGTCTTCCACGGCCTTTTTGGCTTCGTTCATCCTTTCGGCCATGGTTCCGCCCCGAAGCAGCAGCAAGGCCAGGCCCACGTTGAAGGCGAGCATGTCTTTCATGGGTCTGGGACCTCCGCCGCCGAGAAGCTCTCTCAAGACCGCCGCGCCCTCAATGGGATCGGAGATGACCAGATCTTCGGGGGAGCAAGGCGCGAGCCCGTAATCGGCGGGATCGAGGGTCAGAGAAGTTATCTCGTCGTCATGGACCAGTCTGACCTGAGCCGGCCCTATGGGCGTCAATTCGTCGTAGCCGCCGGCGCCGTGAACCACGGCGGCCGTGACCGACCCCATTCTAGCCAAAGCCCCGGCCATGAGATCCAAAAGCTCAGGCTGATAAACCCCGATAAGACGATGAGTGGGTCTGGCCGGGTTGACCAGCGGTCCGAGAATGTTGAAGAGAGTGCGGACGCCCAACTCGCGCCTCACCGGCATGACGTGCTTGAAGGAAGGATGATGTTGGGGGGCGTAAAGAAACACGAATTCGTCTTCGGCCAGCCGCCTGGACAGTTCCGCCGGAGACGGCTCTATGTCGAAACCGAGCTTTTCCAAAACGTCGGCGCTTCCCGAGCTGGAAGAGACCGACCGATTGCCGTGCTTCAACACCTTGTGGCCCAGAGCCGCGCAGGTTAGAGCCGTGCCGGTGGAGCAGTTGAAGGAAAAGCGGTTGTCTCCGCCCGTGCCGACGACGTCCAGCGTCTGGGCGAAAAGGTTGTTCACGGCGGTCGCCCTGTTCAGAATGGCCGTGGCGGCGGCGGCCACTTCCACGGCCGTTTCCCCCTTGGTTCTAAGGGACAGAAGCAAGGCGCCGGCTTGGGCCTGACTCAGTTCGCCGTCCATGAGCCGCTCGAAGATGCGGTTGGCCGTCTCTTCGTCGAGATCCTCGCCGCGCCCGAGGGATTCAAAGACGCTGCTCAGCGGTTTCGGGGTCTCCTGAGCGACGACCTCGACGACTTTTGGCTTCGGCTCTTCCAAGGAGAGAAAATTGGCCAGAAGATCCCGACCGGCCGGAGTCAGAATGGACTCCGGATGAAATTGCACCCCATGCCAGTTCTGATCCCGATACGAGAGGGCCATGATTTCCTTCTCGGCGGTTCTGGCCGTGACGACGACGGGGTGAAGCGTCTTCCCTTCTTCCGGTTCGCCGACGACCAGGGAATGGTAGCGGCCGACCTTCATGGGCGAGGCTATCCCTTTAAAAAGCCCCTGGCCGTCATGTTCCGCGAAAGAGGACCGTCCATGCATGACCCGCTCGGCCAGCGTCACCGAGACTCCGGCCAGTTCAGCCAGAGCTTGATGCCCGAGGCAGACCCCCAACACGGGCAGCCGACGGCCCTTGTCCAACAGGGTTTTGAGAAAGGCGGCGCACAAGCCGGCCTCGCTCGGATGCCCCGGCCCCGGCGAAATGCAGACCATCTTCAAATCGTCGCGGCCGGCCAAATCCAAAAGGCCGGGAGCGTCGTTGCGGACGACGAAGGGATTGACCCCCAGAACCTGGAAGGCTTGAGAGAGGTTATAAGTAAAAGAATCGTAATTGTCTATTAAGGCGAGCATTTCACTGAACCTCCCTTTCGGCGCCGGCCAGAGCGGTCATGATCGCCGCGGCCTTGTTCAAGCAGTCCCGCCATTCGTTTTCCGGAACGGAATCGTAGACGATCCCGGCCCCGGCTCGAAAATGGACCTGGCCGTCGCGGGTCCACAGGCTGCGGATGGTTATGCCCAAATCCAGGTTGACCGAGTCCTTGTCCAAGCCCAGCCAACCTATGGCCCCGCCGTAGGGACCGCGATCCAGACCTTCCATTTTGGCGATGAGCTCCATGG
>JAIRTO010000297.1 GCA_031254895.1 Deltaproteobacteria bacterium | reverse complement strand
GCCATATCCTTCCGAACCATACGGCGCCCATTGCCCATTTTTCAACTTGATCGTTATTTTACGGGCAACAGTTCACAAGACCAACTAAAAGCCATGACCGGGCCAAGGCAAAATGGTCTTCCTCATCGGGTCATCCAAATCTCGCCCCTCCTCACTTCTTCAAACTGTTTTTTTTGAAAAGCGGGACAAAGAAGAGCTTGGCCTGCCCTAATTAAAAGCTCATGGACGCATAGCCAGCGTTTATAAGCAGACTCAGTTACACTTTAAACACTGAGCAGGCCGCGACAGCTCCGACAGAAATTAGAGCGCTACGGAGCTTCCGCCGCGAATGACGTCATTTAAGCATGGCAAGCCATAATCGCCAGACTTCCCTAGACGGAGGTCTAGTCCATAAGGCTCAATATTTATTTCTGTTTATTCGGGCTTGATAGCGGGGAAGTCATTCCAGCTTGGCCGGCCTTAAGTAGATTATTTTTTCTTTAGAGTCGGCTACCGGACGCTCTTCACAATCAAAAAACTCCTTGTTGGCTCGAACCAGGTGAGACAATTTTTTATATCCATAGCTTCTGGGATCGAAGTCAGACTTTATCTTGTTCAGATAGCTTCCAAATTCGCTTAAAGATACCCATCCGTCTTCACCGGCCACTTGCTCAAGAGCGGTCAGCAAAAAGTCGATTGGGACATCGCTTTTGGTTGCGACCTTAACTGGGGTTGGCTCCGTTTTGGCGCTAGGAGCGCTTTCATCCTTAGCCTTATTGGCGGGGCGCAGGATTTCGGTCAAGGTAAACTTATGGCAGGCGCTTCTGAAAGCTTTCGGGGTCTTTTCCTCGCCAAACCCGTAGACCTTGAGCCCGGCTTCTTTCAGGCGCACAGCCAGTCCCGTAAAATCGCTGTCGCTGGTAACCAGACAAAATCCGTCAAAAGAGCCAGAATAAAGCAAATCCATAGCGTCGATGATCAAACTGGAGTCAGTGGCATTTTTGCCCTTGGAATAGGCAAACTGCTGCACCGGCTTAATGGCGAACGCCTGCAAGACTTCTTTCCATGAAGCGCTTTGAGTGGAAGTGAAATCGCCATATATGCGCTTTACGGTGGCCTCTCCCAAACTGGCAATCTCTCTCAAGAGGTTTTCAATGATCAACGCCTGGGCATTATCGGCGTCGATAAGCACGGCCAACCTGAGGGTTGGCTCAGCAGACTCTAATTTGGCGGGGAAGCGTGGGGCGTCCATGGCGCTGGTTTCCTTTTGTCATTTTAAGGACAGCATTATTGGCAAAACATCGACAATTCCAGTTGGCTATTTCGAGACAATATGACCTGGCGGCAACAACAGGCCAGAAGCTAGTCGTTCAGGCAGGAACAAACTGTTCGCGACAAAAACTCCGAAGTTCCCGAAAAAACCCGAACATCGCCCACCGCCCTCCAAAGCCGGCCAATACCGCCTAAAATCGCCCTTTCAGCCAAATATGTCCGCCAAAAGGTGACGCTTAACGAAAAAAGCGGCGGTCGACCAACCCTGACTATGAGGTCGTCATTTGGCTTTTCTGGCCGGAGCGCTGGCCTTGGTTTCGCCCTGCGAACGGTTGATGAGCTTCTGCTGGATGATGGAAAGGATGTTGTTGACCAGCCAGTACAGAACCAAACCGGCCGGCATGTTCAGCAAGATGACGCTGAAGACTATCGGCATCATCATCATCATCTTGGCCTGCATGGGATCGCCCATGGCCGGCGTCATCTTCTGCTGCCAGATCATGCTGCCGGCCATAAGCAGGGTCATGACCGGAATGCCGGTCGGCGGCTCGAGGAAAGGAATGGTCACTCCAAAATCAAAAAGTCGGTCAGGGGCGGAAAGATCCTTTATCCAGAGGATGAAGGGGGCGCCGCGAAGCTCCAGAGCGTAGTCCAGAACGCGGTAGAAGGCGATGAAGAAGGGAATCTGCAAAAGCATCGGCAGACAACCGCCCAGAGGGTTGACCTTGTAAGTCCGATAGAGCTGCATGGTCGCTTTGTTTAGAGCTTCCCGGTCGTCTTTGTATTTTTCCCGGATCTCCAGCATTCTCGGCTGAAGCTTCTGCATCTGCTTCATGGACTTGTAGCTCTTGGCCGTCAAAGGAGCCAAAGCCAATTTGATGAGGAAGGTGACGATGATGATGGCCAGGCCGTAATTGCCGACGAGACCATAAAACATTCTCAAGAGCCAAGCCAGGGGTTTGGCCAGAAAGCCGAACCAGCCCAGATCCACGCTTTTGCCGAGGTTGTGACCGGCGGCGTCGAGACTGCCGACCTCTTTTGGCCCATAGTAAACGGAAAAATCATAGACGGCGTCCGCCCCCGGATTCAGGCGAAGAGGCCAGGAGGCCACCAGCTGGGCGGAATTTTGAGCCCGTTCCAGAGCCTGGAGCCGCAAAGCCGCCCAATCCTCCGTCAACGCCGGATTGGACTGATTGGACAGGACTATGGCCGCCAAAAAGTACTGGCTCATGTACCCGAACCAATCAGGATACGCCAGGGAAGGCAGATCGTTGATCTCGCCTTGCGCTTTGGCCGCCGTCGCCGTGAAAAGCTTGCCGTTTATGAAGCCGGCCACGGAATCGTACCGACCGGGACGGCCGGCGAAGGGACTGACGTTCAGAGTCATGCCCAGACGGCCGCCGTAGGCGGAAACGTCGCTCATGTTCCTGGCCGTGACGGTCTGATTGATGTAGTAGCCGCCGGCCTCGAAGGTGAAGACTCTCTCCAGACGCAGCCCTCTGGCCGTCTCGCCGACGAAGACCAACCGCCCCGAAGAGCCCTCGCCCACCTTCAAAGACTCCCGATCGGCCGTGAAGGTCAGGGTCGACAGATCCAAAAAATCGTAGTCGTTGACGTAAATCCTCAGCGACAGGGGCATGTCCGCCCCCGGGTCCCCGCTTCCCCCGACCATCTGCTGCGGCTGTCCAGTCGCCTGACCGGCCACTCTGGTCGCGCCGTACCCCTTCAAGGTCAACGATTTCAGTCGAGCTCCCCGTTCGGTGAAGACGGCCTCGTATTCGGGCGTCTCGACGAAGATGTCCCTGGCCGCTTGGACGCTCGCCTCGACCTGCCCGAGCGGCTCCAGCGGCTCGGTCGCTTGCCCGGACGAAAGGGTTCCGGTCGACTCGCCGCCCGCGTAATCGTCGGTGGCCGTCGACGTCGAACCGGCGAACTCCGATTCGGAAACGGCGGAGCCTGTTTGAGGAACTGGCGGAGGAGGAAACAGCACAGGGTAAAGAACATTGACGAGCACAAAAAATGCGACCATCACCACCATCGTCACTACTACGCGTTTTTCCATCAAACGAGCTCCTCAGCTTCTGCAACAGGTCAATTCTGCTTCCGTTCCCCGGCCGGGGCGGCCGGACGGCCGGCAAATCCGCCATCCAACCAATCGCAGGTTTCTTATATTTTT